>CAZDGR010000008.1:23390-28425 GCA_964504845.1 uncultured Rhizobium sp.
GTACTCTCGCATCAAGGTCGGGGTCTGGGCGGTCGATGCCTCCTAGGCACATCCCCACCCCCTCCTCCCTGAGAGGGCCGCCCGGCCCCGGCCTTGAGCTCCCAACCCTCCTTCCCCGCCTCCCAGGGCGGGGAATTTTTATTTGGGCCGTGTGCGCCGGGTCACAGCGGCGCCTCCAAGTTCCGATGAAAGATGGCGTGACATTGCAACGAACCCGTTGCGATGTTCCTCCAGAAAGCACTTCGGCCCCGCCGCGAACGACGGGGCCGATTTTTTGTCCGGCGACGATCGGCAGCGCAGCTACTTGATCGCCTGGAGCTTCTGATAGGTGCCCGCGCCCCAGTCCTTCTCGCCGAGCTCGTAGACCGAGGTCATGCGCGCGCGGAAGGAGTCGCGGTCGGAATTCACCACCGTCATCCCCTTCGCCTTGAACGCATCGACCAGGCTCGCCTCGTCGGCACGGGTCAGTCCGTCGTTGACCTTGGCACCTTCGAGGAAGGCCGCCTTGAACGCCGTCTTGTCGGCCGGCGTCGCCGCCGCGTGCACCTTGTTGTTCATCATGATCATGATCGGCACGATCACGTGGCCGGTCAGGTTCAGGTACTTCTGCACCTCGAAGAACTTGTTGTTGTTGATCGTCGGGAGCGGGTTCTCCTGGCCCTCGGCGACGCCGGTCTGCAACGAGAGATAGACCTCGCCCAGGCTCATCGGCGTCGGCGTCGCTTCGAGCGCGCGGATCATCGCCAGGAACAGCGGCGCCTCGGGCACGCGGATCTTCAGGCCCTTGGCGTCGGCGGCGACGTTGAGCGCCTTGGTCTTGGTCGTGAAGTGGCGCACCCCGTAATAGAACGTGCCGATATGCGCCATGTTGCGCTGCGTCTCCATGGTCCGCAGCTGCTCCTTGGCGTAGTCGGACTCGAGCATCTTCAGCAGATGATCCCAGTCGCGGGCGATGAATGGCGCCTCGAAGACGCTCAAGGGCCGGTGCAGCGCCGACAGGCTGCCGGGGCCTTCCGAGACGAAGTCGAGGTTGCCGTCGACGACCTGCTGCACCATCTCGCGCGCCTGGCCGAGCTGGCTCGACGGGAAGATGTTGATCTTGTAGCGGCCCTGGGTCTGCTTCTCGACTTCCTCGGCGGCCTTGGCGATGCCTTTGTGCACCGGGGAGTCGACCGAGTGGAGATGACCGAAGCGCAGCACCTTCTGCTGCGCCCATGCCTGGCCAGGCACGAGTGCTGGCGCCGAAGCCAGTGCGGCGACGGCGACGCCGACGAACAACGAGCAAGCAAGCCTCATCTGAGCAGTCCTCCCGGTTGTCTTGTTGCATCAACGGCTAACATGTTAGCCGCAACCCTTCAACCGGCCGGCCCCGCCTCGATCCGCCGCCGGAGATCGGCCTGGGTCTCGGCATCGATCTCGAAGCGGAAGACCAGGATCGCGGCGATCGCCTTGAAGGCGACCGGGACCCAGGCATAGAGCACGGCGAGAGCGAAGAGCCCGTCGCCCCCGTCGGTCGCAGCATTGCCCGGCATGAAGCCGAACAGCTCGAGCAGCGGGAACGAGATGCCGACGGCGAGCGCCAGCGCCAGCTTGGTCGCGACACCCCAGAGCGCGAACAGGAGCCCGGCGCGCTCGGTGCCCATCTCGGCCGTGTCCCAGTCGACCACGTCCGCCCACATCGACGACGGCAGCGCCAGGTCGGCGCCGAGGCAGAGCCCGGTGATCACGCAGACCAGAGCGAACCAGACGACCTCGCCCTCGGGCAGGAACGGCACGACGAGGAACGCGAGGCAGGCGATCGCCATCGCCGCGACCCAGGCGCGATGCTTGCCGATCCGCTTGCTCGCCATCACCCAGAGCGGCACCGAGGCGATGCCGAGCAGGAAGTATTCGAGCAGCAGCGCGCCGGCCCAGGCCGGCGACTTGAGGCGGTACTGAACGAACATCAGGAACAGCGTCGCAGGCAGCCCGTTCGCGATCCCGTTGAAGAGGTAGGCCAGGATCAGCCGGCGGAACGGGCGGTTGCGCGCGAGTACGCGATAGCCTTCCACGAGGCCCTGGCGCTGGCGCGGACCGGGCGGGGGTTCGGGCACGGTCGAAACCGCGATCGCGACCGCCGGCGGCAGCAAGGTGAGGATCGCGAGCGCCAGGCCGTTCAGCGCGTCGCCCTGGTCGCCGCCGATCAGCGCCGGCAGCGTCACCGCCGCCAGCGTGCCCAGCACCGAGGCGACCTCGCGCGAGCCCGAGATGCGGCTTCGCTCGTGATAGTCGGTCGAAAGCTCCGCCCCCCAGGCGCCGTAAGGGAGCAGGAACATCGTCCATCCCAGATAGAGCGCCATGGTCCAGACCAGCAGGTAAGTCCAGGACACCGGTGCCACCGGACGGAACAGAAGCTCGACCGAGAGGCAGATGATCGGCAGCGACAGCACCAGCCACGGGCGCCTGCGGCCGAAGCGGGTATGGATGCGATCCGACAGCTCGCCGATGCCGAGATCGACGACGATGTCCCAAAGGCGCGCGGCCAGCAGCACCGCACCGACGATGCCGAGGCCCAATCCCAGATCGACCGCGTAGTAGGCCGGGAGATAGATGTAGAGCGGCAGACCGACCATCGCGATCGGCAGGCCCGGCAGCGAATAGGCAAGCAGGGTTGCGCGATCGACCTGCAGGCCCGGTGTCATCGAGGGCCAGTCTTAGCTTCGCTGGATCACGATCTGGCGGACGTCGATCGAGCCGGCGCGGAAGCCGCCTTCACAATAGGCGAGATAGTACTGCCACATCCGCTTGAAGCGCTCGTCGAAGCCGAGCTTGGCGATCTCAGGCCACGCCTCGACGAAGCGTTCGCGCCAAAGCTGCAAGGTCTTGGCATAGTCCTGGCCGAAGCCGGCGTCGCCCTTCCACTCCATGCCGGCGCCGGCCGCGAGAGTCTTCAGATGCGTCATCGTCGGCAGCATGCCGCCGGGGAAGATGTAGCGCTGGATGAAGTCCGGCCGCGACCGGTAGGCCTCGAAGCGTTCCTCGGCGATGGTGATGATCTGCATCGCCGCGACCCCGCCCTGGGTCAGGCGTTCGCGAACGCTGTCGAAGAACACCGGCCAGTAGCGCTCGCCGACCGCCTCGAACATCTCGATCGAGGCGATGCGGTCGAACAGTCCCTTGGTGTCGCGATAGTCCTCGAGCCTGATGTCGATGCGGTCGGCGAGGCCGGCGTCGGCGGCGCGCTTCAGCGCGAACTCGCGCTGGCGCTCGGAGAGGGTGAGGCCGGTGACGCGGCAGTCGCGCTCGCCGGCGGCGGTGACCGCGAAGCCGCCCCAGCCGCAGCCGATCTCCAGCACCGACTGCCCGGACTGCAAGCCGAGCAGTCCCGCGAGGCGCCGGTACTTGGCGCGCTGCGCGTCCTCCAGGCTCGCATCCTCGCGCTCGAACAGCGCGGAGGAGTAGGTCATCGTCGGGTCGAGCCAGAGCCGGTAGAACTCGTTCCCGAGATCGTAGTGATAGGAGATGTTGCGCCGGCTGCCGAAGCGGGTGTTGGTGCGGACGATGTGGAGCGCGCGGCGCAGCAGCCCGCCCCACAGCGTCTCCTGAAGATGCTTGTCGATCGCGTCGGCATTGCGGGCAGCGTATTCGATCACCGCCGCCGGGTTCGGGCTCTCCCAGTCGCCGTCCATGTAGGCTTCGGCGAAGGCGACGTCGCCGCCGACCAGGAGGCGTCGTGCGACCGACTCGTCGCGAAGCTCGAGCTCCGCCCTGGGCCCCGGCTCGCTGCCTTCGAAGCTGTGCCGCGAGCCGCCGGGCAGCATGATCTCGACGCTGCCGATGCGCGCGCGTTCGAGCAGATAAAGAAGCGCTCTGGTCCAATGACCGTGCGCCACCATGGACGTCCCCGTCATCGTTTCCCCCGTCTTGGCCTCATGGCCGTGGCCTCTCTGGGCCTTGGCCGGTCGCCCCCACGGCCGGCGACGGTATTTCAGTCCGAAGCGGCGCTCCGCGCAACCGGGTTCCGCACGAGCGGCGCCGGCACCGAAACCTGGATCTCGGGCGCCACCGGCCGTGGCTGCAATGGCGTGCCTTTCAGCCAAAGGCGCAACGCCTCCCAGTGGATGCCGCCGATCACCTTGAGCGCCATCAGCGGATGGCCGGCGAAGGCCTTCGCCAGCGCGGCGTCGCTCAACGGAACGCGCCGGGCCGTCTGGCTCGCGACCAGCAGGTCGCCCTCGACGTCGGTCTCCTGGATCGCCAGCGAGAACTGCTCCCCCGGCGGCTTCAGGCGGAAGCGATACCCGGCTTCCATCGGAATGAACGGCGAGACGTAGAAGGCCTTCGCGCAGCTCTGGCTGATCGCGCCGCGGGCCGCGTCCGCGGGATCGACCGCGATCAGATAGGCATGGCGCTCGCCGAAGGTGTTCCGCACCGCGTAGATCACGGCGCCCAGCACGCCGTCGGCGCGATGGCAGAAATAGAGCGTCAGCGGGTTGAAGGCGTAGCCCAGGATCCTGGGGAAGCACAGCATCTCGATCCGCGCTGCCGCATCGGCAAGGCCTGCCTTGCGCAAGGCCGCCTCGGCCCAGCTGCGCGGGCTCGATCCGTCGGCGGCGCCATGGTCGCGGTCGTGGAAGGAGAGAAGCCCGGCGCGGTTATGCGCGAAAAGCCTGAACCGCCGGTCGAGGCCAGGAAGCTCGTCGAGATCGACCAGCAGCGAGAAGGTGCGATAGACGAAGCGATGCGGCTTCGGCCGGAGCCGATGGTGCATCACCTCGCCGACGTAGAGCGCGGATCGCATCAGTCGGCCGCCATCGACTTCGGCTGGTCGAACGCGGCGATCACGCCATCGGCGGCGGCGAGGCCGGCGGCGAGCGCATCCTCGTGGAAACCGTGGCCGCAATAGCTGCCGCAGAACCAGGTGCGGCGCGTACCCTGCACGGCCGCGAGATCCACTTGCGCCGCCAGCGCTTCCTTGTCGAAGACCGGGTGCTCGTAAGCGAGCTCGCGGTGGATCAGCCCTTCACGCGGCAGCCGTGTCGGGTTCAGCGTGAGG
>CAZDGR010000009.1:0-28197 GCA_964504845.1 uncultured Rhizobium sp.
GGTCCGTGCTTCATCTCGCCGGCGGCATAGCCCTCGGCGTGGATGTAGGAGATCTCCTTGAGCTTGAGCGCGCCTTCCATCGCGATCGGGTAGGAGGCACCGCGGCCGAGATACAGCACGTCGCGTGCCTTCGCGACCTCATTGGCGATCTCGCGCATCGGCTCGGCGAGCTGGAGCGTCTCCGACACCAGCGCCGGCAGGCGGATAAGCTGCTCGGCATAGACCGCCATCTGCTCGGCATCGAGCTTGCCGTGCTCGCGCGCCAGATGGAGCGTCAGGCAGGCGAGCACCGCGAGCTGGGTGGTGAAGGCCTTGGTCGAAGCGACGCCGATCTCCGGGCCCGCGTAAGTGCGAAGGCAAAGGTCGGCCTCGCGCGCCATCGAGCTGTCGGGCACGTTGACGACGCTGACGATGGTCTGGTTCTTCGACCGCGCGTAGCGGAGCGCTTCGAGCGTGTCGAGAGTCTCGCCCGATTGCGAGATGAACATCGCGACGCCGCCCTTCGGCATCTCGGGCTGGCGGTAGCGGAACTCGGATGCGATATCGACCTCGACCGATAGCCGGCCGATGCGCTCGAGCCAGTACTTCGCCAGCATCGCCGAATAGAACGAGGTCCCGGCGGCGATGATGGTGATGCGCGGCACCTCGGCGATGCGGAACGGCAACGGCGGCAGCACGATGCGCCGGCGCACCGGGTTGTAGTAGTAGCCGAGCGTGTCGCCGATCACCTCGGCCTGCTCGTGGATCTCCTTCTCCATGAAGTGGGCGCGGTTGCCTTTGCCGACTTCCTCGTCGGTGACCTCGGACTCCTTGACCGGGCGATTGACGATCTTGCCGCTGCGGTCGCGAACGGTGACGCCGTCGCGGCGGACGGCGGCCCAGTCGCCTTCCTCGAGATAGATCAGCCGGCGGGTCAGGGGCGCGAGGCCGATCGCGTCGGAGCCGATGTAACTCTCGCCGTCGCCGAGCCCGATCGCCAGCGCCGAGCCCCGGCGGGCGACCAGCAGCAGGTCGGGGCGATCCTTGATCAGCGCGCAGAAGGCGAAGGCGCCTTCGAGCCGCTTCATCGCTTCGGCCATCGCCGCCTCGGCGTCGAGACCTTTGCCGAGCAGGTGAGTCAGCAGATGCGCGATGGTCTCGGTGTCCGTGTCGCTCTCGAAGACGCGGCCCGTCGCCTCCAGCTCGCGGCGGAGCTCGGCGTAGTTCTCGATGATGCCGTTGTGAACGACCGCAACCCGCTCGGTCGCATGCGGATGGGCATTCTTCTCGACGGGCGGGCCGTGGGTCGCCCAGCGGGTGTGGCCGATGCCGATGTCACCGGCGAGCGGCTCGGACTTGAGCAGGTTCTTCAGGTTGACGAGCTTGCCCGAGGCGCGACGGCGGTCGATCTCGCCGCTGTTGATGGTCGCGACACCGGCGGAGTCGTAGCCGCGGTACTCGAGGCGTTTCAGCGCGTCGACGATGGGGCCGGCGACCGGGCGCTTGCCGAGGATGCCGATGATTCCGCACATGCCGTTCTATGCCTTCTTCCTTGCTTCTTTCTCAGCGAGCCTGGCGGCGCGGAACTCGCGCGCCCGTCCCGGCTTCACGACCTGACGCGAGCGACCGAAAGCCATCGCCTCGGACTCCACATCCTCGGTGATCACGCTGCCGGCAGTGACGTAGGCGCCGGCGCCAAGACGGACGGGCGCGACGAGCGTCGAGTTCGTTCCGGTGAACGCGCCGGCGCCGATCTCGGTCCGGTACTTCGAGATGCCGTCGTAGTTGCAGGTGATCGTGCCGGCGCCGATGTTGGCCTTGGCGCCGACCGAGGCGTCGCCGAGATAGGCCAGGTGATTGGCCTTGGCGCCGGCGCCGAGCGAGGTCGCCTTGAGCTCGACGAAGTTGCCGACATGCGCGCCGGCACCGACGCGGGTTCCGGGACGCAGGCGCGCAAAGGGTCCGACGATCGCCGCCTCGCCGATCACCGCGCCTTCGATATGGCTGAACGAGCGGATCTCGGTGCGGTTGGCCACGGTGACGCCGGGGCCGAAGACGACATGCGGATGGATGGTGACGTCGCGGCCGATCCGGGTGTCGGCGGAGAAGAAGACGGTTTCGGGCGCCACCAGCGTCGCACCGTCGTCCATGGCGCGGGCGCGCAGGCGCTGCTGCATCAGGCGCTCGGCGTCGGCGAGATTGGCCCGGCTGTCGATGCCGAGCAGCTCGTCCGCCGGCGCTTCGATCGCGGCCGCGCCCAGGCCCTGCTTGCGCGCGATGCCGACGAGGTCGGTCAGGTAGAACTCGCCCTTGGCGTTCTTGTTGGAGACCTTGTCGAGGAATCCCGACAGGCGCTTGCCGTCGACCACCATGACGCCGGAATTGCAGAAGCCGATCTTTCGTTCCGCCTCGCTCGCCTCGGCCCATTCGACGATGCGGTCGAGGCCGCCATCCTTGCCCAGCACGAGGCGGCCGTAGCGCGCCGGATCGACCGGACGGAATCCAAGCACGACGACCGCGGGCCTGGTCTTTCCCGACCGGCGCCGCCGGATCATCTTCTTCAGCGTCTCGGTCGTCAGGAACGGCGAATCGCCATAGATCACCAGCACGTCGCCGGCGAAGCCTTTGAGGTCGGCGCGCGCCGCCTTCACCGCATCGGCGGTGCCCAGGCGCCTGGCCTGGATCGCCGTTGGCAGCGGCGCCACCGTCCTGGCGACCTCGTCGCCGTCCGGCCCAACCACCACGATCGTCCGTGCCGGCTTCAGGGCCTTTACCGCAGCCAGCACATGGGAGATGAGTGGCACGCCCGCGACCGGGTGCAGCACCTTCGAGCGGTCGGACTTCATGCGTGTGCTCTTGCCCGCGGCAAGAACGACGACGGCGAGGGACTGGGCGGCGCTCATCGTGGGGATCGATGGACTTTTAGGCAATTTCTAAACATCTTTGCCATGGCATTGGCCTCCCGGGGAAGTCACGTTTTGTAACCATTCGTGGGGGTTGGTGCCATGGGTTGGCCGCGAGCGGTTGTGTTCGACCTGGACGGGACGCTGGTCGACAGCGCCCCAGAACTGGCACGCCTGCTCAACAAAGTACTGAGCGAGTGTGGCCGTTCCGAGATCGAGCCGGCGCGGGTACGGGGGTTCGTCGGCGACGGCGTCGCCAGCCTCGTCGAGCGCGGCTTCGCCGAGACCGGCACGGCGACGGCCGACGAGTGCCGGACCGCGACCGAGCGCTTTCTCGCCTATTACGAAGCCGAGCCGGCAGCGCTGACCCGGCCCTATCCGGGGGTCGTCGACACGCTCGCCCGGCTCGAGCGCGAGGGACGCCGCCTCGCCGTCTGCACCAACAAGGCCGAGCGCGTCACCCACGCGCTGCTGAATGCGCTCGGCATCGGCGTCTTCTTCTCGGCGGTGATCGGCGGCGACACGCTGCCGGTGAGGAAGCCCGACCCGGCGCCGCTGCTGGCGGCGATCCGGCGCCTCGGCCTCACGGAAGCCGACGCGGTGATGATCGGCGACAACGAGCACGATGCGGCGACCGCCGAGGCGGCCGGCGTTCCCTTCGTGCTGGTCGCCTATGGCTATGCGCGCGTGCCGCTGAGCCGGCTTCGCGCCGACGCGACGGTCGAACGCTTCGAGGAGATCCCGGAAGCTCTCGCGCGGATCGCGGCCGCTCGCTAGTTGCGGGCGGCGACGACGCGGGACGACGGCAGCAGCAGCGTGACCGTTGTGCCGGCGCCGAGCGTGCTGTCGAGCAGCAGCGTTCCGCCATGCAGCTCCATCAGCGAGCGCGCGAGCGAGAGCCCGAGGCCGGTGCCGTGGTGCTGGCGGCTGAAGGAGGATTCGATCTGGCCGAACGGCGCCAGCGCCACCTCGATCTTGCCGGGGGCGATGCCGATGCCGGTATCGCTGACGGCGATCGCGAGGCCGCCACTGGCGTGCAGCGTTCCCGCCAGCGTTACGCCGCCGCCGGGCGGCGTGAACTTGAGCGCGTTCGAGAGCAGGTTGACCATCGCCTGTGTCAGCTTGCGCTCGTCGACGAGGATGCGCACCGGCGGCGAGGGAATCGAGATGCTCAGCGTCAGCTCGGCCCGCTCGAAGCGGTCGCCGAACAGCGTCCGTGTCGCGGCGACGACATCGTCGAGCGCGATCTCGGCCTCGGCCAGCTCGGCGAATCCCGCCTCGATCTTCGAGAGATCGAGGATGTCGTCGATGATCGCGAGCAGGTGGCGGCCGGACTTGTGGATATCGTCGGCGTAGGAGGAATAGCGATCGATCGCCTGACGGCCGAATGCCTGGCTGCTGATGACTTCCGAGAATCCGAGGATCGCGTTCAGCGGCGTCCGGAGCTCATGGCTCATGTTGGCGAGGAACTCCGACTTCGCCCGGTTCGCCTCCTCGGCGCGGGTCTTCGCCTCGCGCAGGACTCGCTGGTCGGAGACCGCAGCGGTGATGTCGGTGCCGACGCCGCGGTAGCCCAGGAAGGTTCCGTCGGCGGCGATGTGCGGCTTGCCCGAGAGCGACCAATAGCCGGCGCCGCCGTCCGCGCGCTCGTAGCGAAGCCTGAGCCCTCGGAACGGCCGTCGCCCGTTCAGATCCGGCATCACGTTCTGGTTGTCGCCACGATCGGCATGCTCGCGGATGAAGTCGAGCGCCTGCCGGCCGAGCGCAGACCGGGCCAGGGTGCCGGCGGCGGCGAGGAAAGGTTCCGACAGATAGGTGATACGGTGATCCGCATCGGTCTCCCAGTACCAGTCGGACGCAACGTCGGCGTAGTCGCGGAAGCGCTGCTCGCTGGATCCGAGCCGGCGGTCGAGCGCGATCTGGCGGCGGAGCAGCCGGGAGGCGAAGGCCATGCCGACCGCCCAGAGCACGACGATAGTGGCGCCGAGGCCGATCAGCACCAGATCGGTCGCGGCCCGCGCCGCCTCGCCCATATGGGTCGAGAAGGTGTTCTCGAGCTCGGTCAGGCGATCGTCCATGCGATCGATCTCCGCCAGCAGCTCGACGCGCATCGCATCGTCGAGCCGTCGTCCGGCGACCGCCTCGTTGAGACGCTCGCCCGCCACCAGCAGCTCGTCGACCAGCCGGTCACCCTCGCGCCAGTCCTCGACCGCGGCGGCGAAGGGCTTCCACCAGCGGAGATACCGGAACAGGAAGATGATGCCGGGGATGTCGTCGACATGGTTCTCGCCCTCGAGGAATCCCTGGGTCGCGATCGCGACGTCGGGCGGCGAGCTTTCGAGCGCGATCCGGGCCATGCGGTCGCCGCGCGGCACCGCGGTCGCCTTGAGGAAAGCGGCATAGTCGTCGTGTGCGCCGGAATAGGCGTAGCGGTGGAGATGCAGCACCGCGATCTTCTGCGCCTTCGAGTACCGGCCCTCGCCGGTCGCATAGGCGCGGGTCGCGTTGACGATCTCGAGCGCGCCCCAGCTCGCCGCCAGCGCGATCATCAGCAGCAGGATGAAGATGCCGGCGATGATGCCGAAGCTATTGACGTCGCTGCGGGCGACGTCGGCGCCTCGTCGCGGCGGCTCGACGACCGGCGGCGCGGCCGATCTTGCGCTCGGTGTCAGGGTGTCGCGCGAATCGACGGCCATGGTCCCGGGGCCGGCAGGGAAAGGAGGGTTCGATTCCGCTTTCTGCGTCGGCCTTAATTGACGGTACGTAGCCGGACGATTTCAGGATTGCTCACATTCCCGTGAGAAGGCGCGATCCATCGGGACTTGGAAGCCATAACGAGAATTTTATTCTTTGACTCTCTAGCAGAACGGGTGCGGCGGCCACGGTTGACGGCCGCTGCCGCGGCTCCTATACGGACGGCTGATCCCCGAGGATGGGCGCGTAGCTCAGCGGGAGAGCACTGCTTTCACACGGCAGGGGTCACAGGTTCAATCCCTGTCGCGCCCACCATCCTCCGGCAACTCCCCAAGCCATTCGGCGGTTATCGGCGTGTTCCCTTCGGAGGAAACGCTGATGGCCGACGACAAGACGAAGAAGGGGCCGGCGGACGCGACGCGCGTCAACGTGTCCGAGCCCTATGAGGTGACCTACTGGTCCGACAAGTGGGGCGTGAGCCCCGCCAAGCTGAAGGCGGCGGTCGCCAAGGTCGGGCCGCTGGCCGACCGGGTCGAGCGCGAGCTGCAGCGTTAGGTCCCGCCATGGCCTGCACGCATTGCGATCATGCCGGCTGGGTCTGCGAGACCCACACCGATCGTCCGTGGAGCGCGGTCAGCGCGCACGCGACCGCGTGCGGCTGCGGCGGCGGCACGATCTGCCGCTGCTCCGCCGACCCGCGGGGCCGGCGCTCGGCGAACGAGATCATCGTCGACGCCTACCGAGTCGGTTCGCTGCACTAGCCAACCAGTTGCGCCATCGCGCGCGGTGAGATGAAGTACCTCCCAACGATAAGGGGGTCTTCGATCATGCGCGCTCGTCTCAAATGGACGCTTCCGCTTCTCGCCGCCTTCGCCTTCGGCGCCGCCCAGGCGCAGACGCCGAACAACGTGCTCAAGGTCGTGCCTCAGGGCGACCTCAAGGTTCTCGATCCCGTCTGGACCACCGGCACGATCACCCAGAACCACGCCGGCATGGTCTTCGACCAGCTGTTCAGCCTCGACGGCAGCTTCCAGACCAAGCCGCAGATGGTCGATACCTGGGAGGTCTCGCCGGACGGCCTCGTCTACACCTTCAAGCTCCGTCCCGGCCTTGCCTTCCATGACGGCGATCCGGTGCGCGCGATCGACGCCGCGGAGTCGCTCAAGCGCTGGGGCCAGAAGGACATCATGGGTCAGCGGCTGTTCCAGTCGGTCGCCTCGGTCACGGCGGTCGACGACCGGACGCTGCGCATGACGCTGAAGGAGCCCTACGGTCTGGTGCTGCAGACGATCGGCCGCGTCGGTGGGCTGGTGCCCTACATCATGAAGGAGAAGTACGCGAAGACCGATCCGGCGACCCAGGTCACGGACATGATCGGTTCCGGTCCCTTCATGTTCAAGAAGGAGGAATGGGTTCCGGGCTCGAAGGTGGTCTACGCGAAGAACCCCAATTACAAGCCCAGATCCGAGCCCGCGAGCGGCTTCGGCGGCGGCAAGGTCGCCAAGCTCGACCGCGTCGAATGGATGTACATCCCCGACCCGGCGACCATCTCGGCCGCGCTCGAAGCCGGCGAGATCGACTTCTGGGAGCTGCCGCCCGGCGACTTCCAGACCATCCTCAAGAAGAACCCGAAGATCACGCTCTACGTCGGCGACAACCTCGGCACGCGCGGCATCATGCGGCCGAACTTCCTGTTCCCGCCCTTCGACAATCCGAAAGCGCGCCAGGCCCTCCTGTGGCTGACGGTCCAGGAAGACTACATGCGCGCCTCGATCGGCAACGATCCGAGCGAGTGGACGATCTGCGGCGGCATGTTCACCTGCGGCAGCCCCTACGCGATGGAGATCGCCGCCGAGCCGCTGGTCGAGAAGGACCGCGCGAAGAAGCAGGCGAACGCCAAGCGGCTGCTCGCCGAAGGCGGCTACAAGGGTGAGCCGCTGTTCATCCTGCAGGCGACCGACTATCCGCAGTTCAACGCGGCGGCCCTCGTGCTCGCCGACGCGCTGAAGCAGATCGGCGCCAACCCGCAGCTGGTGCCGCTCGACTGGAACACCGTGCTGACCCGCCGCGCGTCGAAGAAGGCGCCGAACGACGGCGGCTGGCACATCTTCTTCACCTCGGGCACCGGCTTCGGCGCCGCCGATCCGTTCTCGAACCCGGTCTCCACCGCCTGCGAGAAGGCGTGGTTCGGCTGGCCGTGCAACGCCGATATCGAGAAGCTGCGCGACGCCTGGACGCGCGAGGCCGATCCCAAGAAGCAGCTGAAGATCATCGAGGAGATGCAGGTGAAGATGTACGAGTACGTGCCATACGTCACCTGGGGCCAGTGGACGTCGCCGATGGCCTTCCGATCGAACGTGAAAGGCGTGCTCGCCTCTCCGCAGCGGATGTTCTGGAACATCTACAAGGAGTAGGTCCCATGCCGTTCCGACCGCGCATCCTGGTCCTCGCCGGGCTCGCCGTCGTGGCGATGTCCGGCGAGGGGCGAGCCGACGCCATCGACGGTCAGTGGTGCGCGGTCGACGGCAAGCGGATCGAGATCAACGGGCCGCGGATCCGCACGCCGGGCGGCACGCAGATGCAGGGCGACTACGACCGTCACGGGTTTCGCTATGTCGTGCCGGCGGCCGAGCCGGGCGCCGGCGGCACCGTCGTCATGCGTCTGCTCAACGACAACCTGATGAACCTGACCCCGCCTGGATCGTCGGCCGTGCAGCAGTGGAACCGGTGCGGGCCGCCGATCAGCTGACCGGCGATTGATCCAGCGCAAGGCGGCCGCCCTTGGGGTGGCCTAGCCTGCAAGCATGACATTATCCGCACATTTCGCCGACGCACTGACGCGCGCCGCGGTCGAGACGAGTCCCTACCGCCACTGGCTGCTCGACGGCGCATTGCCCGAAGACACCTGCACCGAGCTCGCCAGGCTGCCGATCGCGCCGACGATCTTCGGCGACACGGCGGGCCGGCGCGAGACGAACAACGGTCTCCGCGTGCATGCGACGCCCGCCACCTTCGCCGCGCATCCCGTGCTGGAGGACGTCGCCGAGATGCTGCAGGAGGGGCCGGCGGTAGACGCTATCGAGAGCGTCTGCGGCATCAGCCTCGCCGGCACGAGCCTGCGCGTCGAGTACTGCCGCGACACCGACGGGTTCTGGCTCGAGCCGCACACCGACATCGGCGTGAAGCGATTCACGATGCTGATCTATCTTTCCGACGGCCCAGGCTCGGAAGC
This sequence comes from uncultured Rhizobium sp., assembly GCA_964504845.1. Lineage (GTDB taxonomy): Bacteria > Pseudomonadota > Alphaproteobacteria > SHVZ01 > SHVZ01 > SHVZ01. The sequence goes on from CAZDGR010000009.1 coordinate 8,809, forward strand.
CTGGGGCACGGACGTCCTCGACGGACCCGATCGCTTCGTGCGCTCGGCACCCTATCATCGCAACGGCGGGCTGATCTTCGTTCCGGCGGCGGATACCTGGCACGGCTTCAGGCGGCGGCCGATCGACGGCGTGCGCAAGTCGCTGATGGTGAACTACGTCGGGTCGGAATGGCGGTCGCGGCACGAGCTCGCATTTCCCGACCGCCCGGTCGGAAGCGCTAGTTGACCAGTTCCTTGTAGCGGCCGACGAAGCTCGCGAGGGAGAGCGAGCGCTCGGTCTCGGAGACGCGTCCCGACGGCAGGGCGAAGGTGACGGTGAACCGCACATGCGGGATGCCGAAGGCATCGACGCGTGTCGCGACGACGGTTGCGGTCTCCGTCACCCGGTCCTCCCGGTCGTGCCGGAAACGATCGCCCGCCTGTAACTCCCCCGGGGCCGCACGCATGGGCATGTGGATAACTTGAATGGTCTTACTCCATCGGTGACGGCTGTCACACTACTTCCTGGCGAGTTAACTCCGCGTTAAGGGTAATCGCTGATTTAAAGGGTATTTGATTGATTTTATTAGGCGATCCCGGTTAACGGGGCCTGCCGGTTTCGCCGTCGAGGCTTCCCGCTGGACCGGCCGGCCCCGGCCCGATTTGTTAAATAAATCATGCGCTTCGACTACGTCATCGTAGGTGCCGGCTCGGCCGGCTGCGTGCTCGCCGCCCGGCTGTCGGAGGACCCGCGGGTGCAGGTCCTGCTGCTGGAAGCGGGGCCGGAGGATCGGCATCCCTGGCTTCATATCCCGCTGGGCTACGGCAAGACGTTCCGCGACCCGAGCGTCTCCTGGCAGTTCCAGACCGAGCCTGAGGAATCGACGGGCGGACGCAGCCTGACCATCCCGCGCGGCAAGGTCCTGGGCGGATCGAGCTCGATCAACGGGCTCGGCTTCACCCGCGGCCAGGCGGACGACTACGACACCTGGGCGCAGATGGGAAACCGCGGCTGGTCCTTCTCCGAGGTGCTGCCCTACTTCAAGCGGATGGAGCGGTTCGAGGGCGGCGCCGACGAGTTCCGTGGCGGCGACGGCCCGATGTCGGTCAGCTACGCCCGTGACCGCTGGGAGCTGTGCGACGTATTCATCAAGGCCGCCGAACGCCACGGCATTCCCTACAACGCCGATCCGAACGGCGCGCGCCATGAGGGCATCAACTACTTCCAGATGAACACGCGGAACGGACGGCGGCATTCGACGTCGGTCGCCTATCTCAATCCCGTGCGCGCGCGCCCCAACCTGACGGTCGAGACCCATGCCGAGGCGCGGCGCCTCCTGTTCGAGGGCAAGCGCTGCGTCGGTCTCGCCTACGAGATCCAGGGCCAGCCGCGCGAGGTGCGCGCCGGCGAGGTCATTCTTTGCGGCGGCTCGATCGGATCGCCGCAGCTGCTCGAGCTCTCCGGCGTCGGCCAGGGCGCGCGTCTGAAGGAACTCGGCATCGAGGTCGTGCACGACCTGAAGGGCGTCGGCGAGAACCTGCACGACCACTACCTTGCGCGCTCGGTCTGGCGCGTGACGCAGAAGGTCACCTTCAACGAACGCATGAGCGGCATCCGGCTCGGCATCGAGGCGATGAAGTACGCGTTGTTCCGCCGTGGCCTGCTCGCGATCTGCGCGGCGCAGCTCTGCGCCTTCATCCGCTCCCGCCCGGAGCTGGACCTGCCCGACCTGGAGCTGACCTTCACGCCGTGGTCGATGCAGCAGGGCAAGATCGGCGTGTTCGAGGACCGGCCCGGCATGTCGATCGTGGCCTTCCAGCTCCGCCCGGAGAGCCGCGGCTCCATTCACATTCGCTCGACCGATCCGAAGCAGGCGCCGGCGATCCGGCCCAACTACCTCGCGACCGAGACCGACCGCCGCGTGCTGATCGACGGGCTCAGGCTCGCCCGCAGGATCGTGGCGTCGCCCGAGCTCGATCCCTATCGCGGCGAGCAGATCTGGCCGGCGCCGCACCTGAATACCGACGACGAGCTGCTGGCGCATGCGCGCGAGACCGGCGCCTCGGTCGGCCATCTCTGCGGCACCTGCAAGATGGGGCCGGCGACGGATGCGAACGCCGTGGTCGGACCCGACCTCAAGGTGCATGGCATCGAAGGGCTTCGCGTCGCCGATGGCTCGGTCCTGCCGACGCAGATCTCTGGACATACCAATGCGCCGATCATCATGATCGGCGAGAAGGCGTCGGACCTGGTTCGCGCCGCCGCTTAATGCGTACGCCCAAGAACCAACCAAGGAGGCAGCTCATGTCACGTCGTTGGAGTCTTCTCGCAGGCGTCGCCGCGGCGGCCCTGCTCGCACACGGAGCGGAGGCGCAGACCACGCTCCGCTACATCCCCCAGGCGAAGCTTTCGGTGTTCGACACGACGATCAACCAGTCGTCGATCTCGCATCAGCACGCCTACATGATCTGGGACACGCTGTTCGGCGCCGACAAGGACCAGGCGCCGAAGCCGCAGATGGTCGAGAGCTACACGCTGTCGGCCGACGGGCTCGTCTACACGATGAAGCTCCGCCCCGGCCTCAAGTTCCATGACGGATCGCCGGTCACCGCCAAGGACGCGGTCGCCTCGATCAAGCGCTGGGCGCCGAAGGACACCAACGGCCTGATCATGCTGAAGCAGGGCATGACATTGGCCGCGGTCGACGACCGCACCTTCACCCTCACGCTGAAGGAAGCCTGGGGCTCGACCATCGACTCGATGGCGAAGATGAGCGCCAAGGCGCTGTACGTCTATCCGGAGAAGGACGCCTCGATGGACGGCGGCACGCCGATCACGTCGAACATCGGCTCGGGCCCGTTCAAGTTCGTCGCCAACGAGTTCGTGCCGGACTCGAAGGTGGTCTATGCCAAGAACACCGACTACGTGCCGCGCAGCGAGCCGGCCAGCTGGTATTCCGGCGGCAAGGTCGTGAAGGTCGACCGCGTCGAGTGGCTGATCATCACCGATCCCGCGACCGCGACCGCGGCACTCGACCGCGGCGAGGTCGACTGGTACGAGACGCCGCCGCTCGACCTGCTGCCGACGCTCAAGCGCAACCAGAACCTGACCGCCAAGGTGCACAACCCGAACGGTGCCATCGGCATCATGCGCCCGAACCACCTGCACCCGCCGTTCAACAACGTGAAGGCGCGCCATGCCTTCATGCATGCGGTCGACCAGTCGGACTTCATGCAGGCCGCGGTCGGCAGCGACCCGGCGAACTGGAAGGTCTGCTGGGCCTTCATGGCCTGCGGCACGCCGACCGGCACCGAGAAGTTCGCCGAGGTCTTCCAGAAGAAGAACCTGGCGAAGGCCAAGGAGCTGCTGAAGGAGTCGGGGTATAAGGGCGAGAAAGTGGTCGTGCTGATCCCGTCGGACCAGCAGATCATCCGCGACATGAGCATCGTCACCGTGCAGACGCTGCGCGAGGTCGGGTTCAACGTCGAGGACGTCAACACCGACTGGGGCGGCCTGCTCGCGCGCCGCGCCAAGCAGGATGCGCCCGAGGCCGGCGGCTGGAGCGTCGTCCACACCTGGGGCTTCGGCTTCGAGCTGGGCTCGGCGATCTCGAACTACGGCCTGACCACCGCCTGCGACCGCTCGGGCTGGCCGGGCTGGCCCTGCGACGAGGAGATGACCAAGCTCCGCAACGACTGGGCCAAGGAAGGCGACCTCACCAAGCGCAAGGCGATCGGCGAGGCGATCCAGAAGCGTGCGGTCGAGCAGGCCTACTTCATCCCGCTCGGCACCTTCTTCCAGCCGATGGCCTACAAGAAGAGCCTGCAGGGCATCGTCGAGGTCGCGATTCCGGTGTTCTGGAACGTCGAGAAGAAGTCGTAAGCCTCCTCGGCACATAGCGTCGTATCATCCTGCCCTCTCCGCCACCCGGCGGAGGGGGCAGATCTTTTCTGGAGGCATCCTTGTCGGTGAAAACGCGCCCGCTCGGCCGGACCGGCCTCACCGTCTCGGAGATCGGCTTCGGCGGCTGGGGCATCGGCGGGCTGGTGCCTGGCGCCTCCTACGGCGAAACCGACGATGCGGAGTCGCTGCGCGCCCTCGAACGCGCGGTCGAACGCGGCATCACCTTCTTCGACACCGCTCCCGCCTACGGCAATGGCCGCTCCGAGCGCCTGCTCGGCATCGCCTTCGGCAACCGCGCCGACGTCACGATCGCGACCAAGGCCGGCCAGGACCAGTTCGACTTTCCGGTCGACTTCTCGGCCGGCGCGATCCGCCGCGGCGTCGAGGCGTCGCTCGGCCGGCTCAAGCGCGATCGCATCGACCTGCTGCAGCTTCACAACCCGACCATCGACCAGCTCAAGGCGGATCCCCGGATCCTCGCCACGCTGGATGAGCTGAAACGCGAGGGCAAGATCCGCGAGTTCGGCCTGTCGCTGAAGTCGCCGGCCGAGGCGGTCGCGGCGATCAGGGATCTCGGCGCCCGGGTCGTCCAGGTGAACTTCAACCTGATCGACCACCGCGCGATCGACTCGGGGCTGTTCGATCTCGTGGAGAGCAGCGGCGCCGGCCTGATCGCCCGCACGCCTCTGGCGTTCGGAATGCTCGCCGGCGAGGCGCCGCAGAGCCAGACCTTCGCGCCTGGCGACCATCGCGCCAACTGGGCCAAGGACCGGCTCGCGCTGTGGGCGAGCGAAGGCCGCGCGATGGCCTCCGACATCGCCAGGCGCGACGGCCAGCCGCTGCCGCAGGTGGCGATCCGCTTCTGTCTCTCCTGGGACGCGGTCTCGTGCGTGATCCCCGGCATGCTGACGCCGTCCGAGGTCGACGAGAACGCGAAGGCATCGGCCGCGGGGAGGCTCTTGCCGGCCGATCTCACGAAGATCCGCGATCAATACGCGAAGAGCACGCTTTCCGCCCCGCCACCGAAGGGCTGAGCGACGCGCCTCCTGCCCCCACTCCCGCGCGAAGCGTGCGGCGGAGGGAGCACAATTACGCCCACGGATTCTCGTCGAGCGGCCAGATCGGGCGGCGGACCTTGGTGTAGGGCAGCCGCTTGTAGTTGAAGTCGACCGCGCCCGGCGAGGCCGCGTAGACGATGCCGCGCGCCACCGGCGCAAAGCCGGCGCGGAAGTGGTTCATCGACTTCACCACCACGAGCTGCTTCGCCATCACGTCGATGCCCATCTGGCGGAACGAGTCCGGCGACAGCGTCTGCGAGCGGCCGGTGTTGGCGACCACGTCGATCTCGGTGCCGTCGATGCGGAACGCCGCGGCGCGGCCGAGCGAGGTGAGGCCGGTGCCGAGGCTGTCGGTCAGCTCGTCGACGAGCGCCGTCACCGTCACCTTGACGTCGAGCGGGTCGCCCGAGACCGGGCCGATCTTGCCGCCGATGCGCAGATCGAGCTTGCCGCCGACGCCGACATCCTCGGCCAGCGCCACCGCGCCCGGATCCCAGAAGCAGCCGACCGCCGCCGAGGCGATGCCGCGCTTGAGCAGCGAGCGCAGGATGAAGGTGGAGTCCGACGGCGCGCCGCCGCCGGCATTGTCGCCGATATCGGCGATCACCACCGGGCCGTTGCCGCCGGCGATGCCGAGCGAGGAGTCCTTCTCCTTGCCGGCGGAGATGTTCAGCGAACGATCGATCGCGGGCTCGAGGTCGAGCCACGGCGGCTCGATCTCCTTCCGCATCGCATAGACCTCGCGGCCGAGCTTCTCGGCGAGCTTGTCGCCGTGCTCCTTCCTGTCGTCGGTCACGATCAGCATCTTGGTGCCGACCTCGCGGACGTCGGCCCAGGGGAAGCCATGGCCGAGCGAGACCGAGAGCACGCCGTCCTTGCCTTCGAGCGACTGCATCTTCTTGACGAAGGTCGCCATCGGCTCGACCGTCGTCGGGTAGAGCCCGATCGTGCGGCAATCGAACAGCGACATTACCGGCTTGACCTTGCCGTCGACCGTGTCGGCGATGATCTTGAACAGCTCCTCGGCGCGCTCGCCGATGTCGGTGTGCGGATATTCCTTGTAGATGACGAGAGCGGTCGCGGCCTGGATCATCTCGTCGGTGATGTGGCAGTGGAGGTCGAGCTCGGCGCCGATCGGCACCTTGGGTCCCACGATCTTCCTGATGCTCTGCAGCAGGTCGCCTTCGCAGTCGTCGTAGCCCTCGGCGACCATCGCGCCGTGCAGGTTGAGGATCACGACATCGACCGGCATCGCCTTCTTCAGATCCGTCAGGACCTCGTCGCGGAAGGATTCGTAGACGTGCTTCAAGGTGCGGTTCGCCGGCTGGGCGAAGCAGGCGAGGCTCTCGACCACTTCCCAGCCCTTGGCCTTGGCGCGGTCGCGGAAGATGCAGAGCGGAACGGCGAAGACGCTCGGCGGGTCGCCGTGCTGGCCGCCGCGGACCATGTAGCATTCCTCGTAGAGCTTGAAGCCGGCGGGCAGCGGCGAAAACGTGTGGGTCTCGGTCGCCACCATGGCGGTGAACAGGCGCGTCACTTAGAGGCTCCTCAGGTCCAGGGATTCTCGTCCAGCGGCCAGATCGGCCGCCGGACCTTGGTATACGGCAATCGGCGATAGTTCACGTCGATGCATCCGGGCGAGGCCGCATAGACGATGCCGCGCGCGATCGGCGCGAAGCCGTCGCGGAAATGGTTCATCGCCTTCACCACCACCAGCTGCTTCGCCATCGGATCGATGCCGAGCCGGGTGAAGGCGAGAGGCGAGGACGTGGGCGAACGCAGGCTGTTGGCGACCACGTCGATCTCGGTGCCTTCGATGCGGAAGGCGGCGGCGCGGCCGAGCGGCAGCTCGCCGCCGCCCAGCATGTCTCGGAGATCGGGATTGAGGCCGGTGACGGTGACCTGGAGATCGAGCGGCGATCCTGAGATCGGGCCGATCTTGCCGCCGAGACGGAGCTGAAGCCGGCCGCCGATGCCGACATCCTCGGCCAGCGCCACGGCTCCCGCATCCCAGATGCAGCCGACAGCCGCGCTCGTGAGGCCGCGGGCGAGCAGCGCCCGCAGAACCCAGGTCGAGTCCGAGGGCGCGCCGCCGAAGGCATTGTCGGTGACGTCGCCGATCACCACCGGGCCGTTGCCCGTCGCCTGCGGCAGCGAGGCGTCCTTCTCCTTGCCGGCAGAGATCGCGAGCGCGCGATCGATGCCGGGCTCGAGGTCCATCCACGGCGGCTCGAACTTCAGGCGAAGGTCGTAGGCCTCGCGGCCGAGCTTCTCGGCGAGCCTCGCACCTTCGGCCGGCCGGTCGTCGGTGATCACCAGCACCTTGGATCCGACCTCAGGCACGTCCGCCCAGGGAAAGCCGTGTGCGAGGGAGACCGAGAGCACGCCGTCCTTGCCCTCGAACGACGTCATGCGCTTCACGAAGCTCGCCATCGGTTCCAATGGCGTCGGGTAGAGGCCGATGGTTCGGCAGTCGAACAGCGCCTGGTGCGGCTTGAGCCGGCCTTCGAGCTTGCCAAGGATGATGTCGAAGAGCTCGTCGGCGCGCGGCACCATGTCGGTGTGCGGATATTCCTTGTAGATGACCAAGGCGTCGGAAGCGTCGATCATCTCCTGCGTCAGGTGGCAATGGAGGTCGAGCTCGGCGCCGACCGGAACCCTGGGCCCGACGATGCCGCGGATACGCTGCAGCAGGTCGCCCTCGCAGTCGTCGTAGCCGTCCGCGACCATGGCGCCGTGAAGGTTGAGCAGCACGACGTCGACCGGCATCGCACGGGTCAGGTCGGCGAGGATCTCGTCGCGATAGGTCTCGTAGACGTGGCGGAGGGTTCGGGTCGCCGGCGGCGCGAAGGTGGCGAGGCTCTCGACCACCTCCCACCCGAGTGCCTTGGCGCGCTCGCGAAAGCGTACCAGGGGCAGCGCGAAGAAGCCGTAGGGCTGGGTGTGCCTGCCGCCGCGCACCAGGTAGAAGTCCTTGTAGAGCTTGAAGCCCGCCGGGATCGGCGAGAACGTGTTGGTCTCGGTTCCCAGCATCGCGGTGAAGAGGCGCATCGGGCGTCAGCCCCAAGGATTCTCGTCGAGCGGCCAGATCGGCCGGCGGACGTTCCTGTACGGGATGCGGCGGTAGTTGGTGTCGATGCAGGCGGGAGAGGCCGCATAGACGATGCCGCGCGCGATCGGCTCGAAGCCCGAGCGGAAGTGGTTCATCGACTTCACGACTACGAGCTGCTTCGCCATCGGATCGATGCCGAAGGCCTCGAACACCTTGGGCGAGAAGGTCTGGCAGCGGGAGGTATTGGCGACCACGTCGATCTCGGTTCCGTCGATGCGGAAGGCGGCGGCGCGGCCCAAGGGCATGCGGCCGGTGCCCATCACGTCGACCAGCTCGTCGGTCAGGCCCAGCACCGTGACGTCGATGTCGAGCGGATCGCCGGAGACGCGGCCGACCTTGCCGCCGAGCCGGAGCTTGAGCTTGCCGCCGACGCCGACCTCCTCGGCCAGCGCCACCGCGCCGGCATCCCAGAAGCAGCCGACCGCCGCACTCTTCACGCCGCGCTTCAGGAGGCTCCTGAGCACGAAGGTGGAGTCCGACGGCGCACCGCCGCCGGCATTGTCGGCGACATCGCCGATCACCACCGGCCCGTTGCCGGACGCCATCGCCAGCGTGCCGTCCTTGGCCTTGCCGGAGGAGATCGCGAGCGCATGGTCGATCGCGGGCTCGAGGTCGAGCCAGGGCGGCTCGATCTCCTTCCGCATCGCATAGACCTCGCGCCCGAGCTTCTCGGCGAGGCGCGCGCCCTCTTCCGGCCTGTTGTCGGTCACGACCAGCATCTTGGTGCCGGTCTCTTTCACGTCGCCCCAGGGAAAGCCGTGGCCGAGCGAGAGCGAGAGGATCCCGTTCTTTCCCTCCATCGCGCGCATGCGGGCGACGAAGCCCTTCATCGGCTCGTAGGTCGTCGGATAGAGGCCGATGGTGCGGCAGTCGAACAGAGCCTGGTGCGGCCTGGTCTTGCCTTCGACCGCATCGGCGATGATGTCGAAGAGCTTGTCCGCGCATTCCAGGATGTCGACGTGCGGATACTCCTTGTAGATCACCATCGCGGTCGAGGCCTGGAGCATCTCGTCGGTCAGGTGGCAGTGGAGGTCGAGCTCGACGCCCATCGGCACCTTCGGCCCCACGATCTTCCTGATGTGCTGCATCAGGTCGCCTTCGCAGTCCTCGTAGCCGTCGGCGATCATCGCGCCGTGCAGGTTGAGCAGCACCGCGTCGACCGGCATCGCCTTCTTCAGGTCCGCCAGGATCTCGTCGCGGAAGGTCTCGTAGACGTGGCGGAGCGTCGGCGCCGCCGGCTGGGCGAATGTCGCGAGGCTTTCCACCACCTCCCAGCCCTTTGCCTTCGCGCGATTCCTGAAATGCACCAGCGGCTCGGCGCAGAAGTCGGGCGGCTCCTTATGCTTGCCGCCGCGGACGAGATAGAAATCCCTGTACAGCTTGAATCCGGCCGGTACCGGGGAGAACGAGTGGGTCTCGGTGCCCAGCATGGCAGTGAAAAGGCGCAAAATCAGCCTCCGCAGAAAGGGCGGAAGCGTGCCCGAGGATCGCGGCCGAAGTCCAGCCGAGCGCGTCGGCCGGGAAATGCCCTAGAGGAAGCGGGCGTAGAACTGGATGTCCTCGGCGAGGATCCGGCGAAGCTCGCGCATCAGAGCCTGGTCAGCCATCACTCGCGCCGCGATCTCGCCATAGCCAGGGTAGCGGTTCCGGTTTAGGTGCGGCAGGACGGCACGGATGCCGGTCACCCGCTGGAAGCGCGGCCAGTCGCGTTCGAGATCCTCGACGATGCCGACCAGGTCGAACGAGACCATGTCGCAGCCGCCGAAGACAGTATCGCTGTAGAAGCGCCGGATCTCAGGCAGCTTGGCGAATTCCAGGAGGCCGAGGCGTTCGTCGAGCACGCGCTCGTGCAGCGCGTTGCCGTGCCGCGGCTCCACCTGCCAGAAAAAGAAATGCGAGATCGTCCTGGCGACCGGATCGCGAAGGAAGGCGATACGACGGCGCGCGGGCATGCCGGCGTAACGGACGGCGGGGAAGTGGCCGTGGATCACGGTCGTCGACGGAGCGATCACCGGGCGGCACATCCGCCGATCGCCCGTACAGGTCTCGAGGGAGCTCCCGTAGTCGCCGAGGACGCGGTGACCGCCGTAGTGACGGGTGAGGACTTCCGACAGGGACGTCCCGAAGGCCTTCGGAACATGAAGCGAGATCAGCTCCATCGGAGCGACGGCGGATCCGTCCTCATGCCCAACGCTTCCCGATCCGCAGTCCGCGACCATTCTGGTCCCCCGAGCCGGCGCCACCCGAGGTCACAATAGATAGCTTTTTACGCAAATTCATGTGACGTACGTCACACTTTCCTAATTCCTTGGTATTCCTTACGGAAGGGGTCGCTCGACGCTCTGCAGGAGGGCCAGGAGCCCGGCGAGGAGCTGAGCCGGGCTGGGAGGGCAGCCGGGAATGTGAAGGTCGACCGGGATCAGCTGGTCCACCCCGCCGACGACCCCTGCGCCGCCCTTGAAGCAGCCGCCGTCGACCCCGCAATCGCCGACTGCGACCACCCACTTCGGCGCCGGCGTCGCCTCATAGGTGCGTCTGACCGCTTCGGCCATGTTCAGGGTGACGGGGCCGGTGACCAGCAGCACGTCGGCATGGCGCGGGCTCGCGGCGAAGCGGATGCCGAAGCGCTCGACGTCGTAGACCGGATTGCTGAGAGCGTGGATCTCGAGCTCGCAGCCGTTGCACGAGCCGGCATCGATCTCGCGGATCACCAGGCTGCGGCCGAGCCGGGCGCGCGCCGCCTCGGCGACGCGGCCCGCAAGCTCGGCGAGCGCGTCGGACGACGGCGGCGGCGGCGGCAGCGTGACCGGACCGTCGGCGAGCGCCCGTCCGATCAGCCGCAACATGCCGCCGCCTCGCTCAGGCTAGAGCTTGCCGAGGACGGCCTCGACGCTCGAGACCTCGAACTTGCCCGGCTGCTCGACGTCCAGCGACTTGACCACGCCGTTGTCGACGACCATCGCGTAGCGCTTCGAGCGCTGGCCCATGCCGAAACCGGTGCCGTCCATCTCGAGGCCCATGGCGCGGGTGAACTCGCCGTTGCCGTCGGCCAGCATGACCACCTTGTCGCCGACGTTCTGGGACGAGCCCCAGGCTTCCATGACGAAGGCGTCGTTGACCGAAAGACAGGCGACGAGATCGACGCCCTTGTTCCTGAGATCGGCGTTCTTGTCGACGAAACCCGGCAGATGCTTGGCCGAGCAGGTCGGCGTGAACGCGCCGGGAAGCGCGAACAGCACCGCCTTCTTGCCGGCGAACAGCTCGCTCATGTCGACATCCTTTACGCCGTCGGCGGTCTTGCGCTTCACCTTCACCGCCGGGATCTTGTCACCGACCTTCACAGCCATGGCATCCTCGCTTCTTCATTCGGGTTCTCGGGGGCTGAATGCCCCTTCGCGAACCGGGAGCATCGCCGTCCTTAACGGCCTGCGCAAGGCCGCGATTGCTAAGGCCCGTTCCCCCACGATAACCTCACGCTTCGAGTGAAACGGCGCGAGCGCATCGGCCCCAGAGAATGCTGACGCTGACACTCTTTGGTCTCCTCTTCCTCGTCGCTCTCGGCCTCGCCGCGCCCTTCATTCGCCCGCACCGCCTGGCGTCCCGGCTGGTCCACGGCCTTACCGGCGCGATGGCGCTCGCGCTCGGCGTCACGGCCGCGATCCGTCTCCTTGCCGGCGGCGACGTCAGCGAGCTCGATCTGCCGTTCGGCCTGCCATGGACCGGCGTGCATTTCCGCCTCGACGACCTGTCCTGCTTCTTCATGGCAGCGATCAACGTCGCCTCGGCGATGGTGATGGTCTTCGCCGACGGCTATGCGCGCCGCCAGGTCGAGCCCGCCCGCGCGCTGGCGCCGCTGCCGGTCTTTCTTGCCGCGTGCAATCTGGTTCTCGTCGCCAACGACGCCTTCGTCTTCCTGCTGGCCTGGGAGCTGATATCGGTCGCCACCTGGCTCCTGGTGCTGGCCAACCATCGCGACGCCGAGAGCCGGAACGCCGCCTTCGTCTACCTGGCGATGGCAAGCCTGAGCCTGCTCCTGCTGCTGCTGGCGTTCGGTGCAGTCGCCGGCGGCGACGGCGACTTCCGTTTCTCGGCGATGCGGGAAGCGACCGAGCGCCCGGCGCTGGCGACCGTCGCAGTGCTGCTGGCAATGCTCGGATGCGGCGTCAAGGCAGGGCTGGTGCCGCTTCACATCTGGCTTCCGCTCGCCCATCCGGCGGCGCCCAGCCATGTCTCGGCGCTGCTCTCCGGCGTCATGGTCAAGATCGCGCTTTACGGGCTCGCGCGCATCCTCTTCGACCTGGTCGGCCCGCCGGTCTGGTGGTGGGGCGTGACGCTGGTCGTCGCGGGTGGGTTCTCGGCGCTGCTCGGCATCCTCTACGCGCTGATGCAACGCGACCTGAAGCGCCTCCTCGCCTACTCGACCATCGAGAACGTCGGTCTGGTCGTCTTCGCGCTCGGGCTTTCGCTCTCGTTCCGCGCCAACGAGCTGTTCGACCTCTCGGCACTCGCGCTCGCAGCGGCACTTGCCCACGTGCTCAACCACGCCTTCTTCAAGAGCCTGTTGTTCTGCGGCGCGGGCGTGATCCACGAAGCCACGCACGAGCGCGACATCGAGAGGCTGGGCGGGCTCGTCCGCCGGATGCCCTACACGAGCCTGTTCATGCTGATGGGCTCGCTCGCCGCCGCGGGATTGCCGCCGCTCAACGGCTTCGTCTCGGAATGGCTGATCCTCCAGGCGGTCTTCGCCTCCTCATCGCTCCAGGACAACCTGCCCCGGCTGATCGTGCCGCTGACCGGCGCGGCGCTGGCGCTGACCGCAGCGCTGGCCGCCGCGGGATTCGTCCGCGCCTTCGGCATCGCATTCCTCGGCCGGCCGCGCTCGGAGGCGGCGGCGAAGGCAGTCGAGCCGACCGGCTCGATGCTGACCGGCCTGGCACTGCTCGCAGGATCCTGCCTCGTCCTCGGCGTGTTCCCGGTGATCGGCCTCAAGCTCGCGGAGTCGGCGGCGCATGGCGTGGTCGGCGTCGATCTTCCGGCCGGCGCGATCGGCTGGCTCTTCGTCTCGCCGCTGGGAAGCGGCGGGGCGGCCTATGCCGGGTTCTTCGTCTTCCTGGCGATCCTGGGTCTGGCCCTCGGCATTCGGGCGCTTCTTGGCCGCATCTGGCCCGAACGGCGGCGGCGTGCCGCCGCCTGGGACTGCGGCTTCCCCGATACGAACCCGGCGACGCAATACACCGCCTCCAGCTTCTCGCAGCCGCTCCGCCGCGTCTTCGCGACCTCGGTGTTCCGGGCGCGCGAGACGGTCGACATGCCGCCGCCCGGGGACGCGCGGCCGGCGCGTCTCGAGGTCAGGCTGGTCGATCCCGCCTGGACCTGGGGCGCCGAGCCTATCCGGCGCGCGATCGACGCGGCCACGCTGCGCCTCAACGCGCTCCAGTTCCTGTCGATCCGCCGCTATCTCTCGCTGATGTTCGCGGCGCTGGTCACGCTCCTGCTCGTCGTCGCGGCGACCCAGCAATGATCCCGGCCGCGATCTCCGCCATGCTGCTGCAGCTCCTGCACGTCGCGCTGGCGCTGGCGGCGGCACCGCTGCTGGTGGGATCGACCCGCTTTGCCAAGTCGCGGCTTCAGGGGCGGCGCGGCCCCTCGCCGATCCAGCCCTATCGCGACCTGCTGCGCCTGCTCCGCAAGGAGACGGTGCTCGCCCACGACGCCTCGTGGATCTTCCGCGTCACTCCCTACCTGGTCTTCTCGATCATGACGGTCGCGGCGGCCATGGTGCCGATGTTCGTGCTCGACCTGCCCTTGGCCCGGACCGGCGACCTGATCGCGATCGTGGCGCTGATCGCGACCGCAAGGTTCCTCCAGTCGCTCGCCGGACTCGACATCGGCACCGCCTTCGGCGGCATCGGCGCCAGTCGCGAGGCGCTGATCGGCTCGCTGGCGGAGCCCGCCGTGCTGATGGTCGCCTTCGCCCTGGCGCTGGTCGCCGGCACCACCGCGCTGCCGGCGATCGCCCGCTTCGTGCTCTCCGGCGGCGTCGGCGTCGAGGTGTCGCTGGCCCTGGCATTGATCGCGCTCCTGATCGTCGCGATCGCCGAGAACGGCCGCGTGCCGGTCGACAACCCGGCGACCCACCTCGAGCTGACCATGGTCCACGAGGCGATGATCCTCGAGTATTCGGGGCGCAACCTGGCGCTGATCGAAGCCGCCCAGATGCTGAAGCTGCTGGTCTTCGTCTCGCTGGTCTCGACCCTGTTCGCGCCCTGGGGTGTCGCCAGCGCCGAGGACGGGCTCGACTTCCTGGAGGTCTTCACCGGCATCGCCATCTTCGGGCTCCATCTTCTGGTTGCGGCGATCCTGATCGCGGCAGTCGAGCTCGCCATCGCCAAGATGCGCGTCTTCCGTGTCGTCGAGTTCCTCGGCGCCGCCTTCATCCTGGCGGTCCTGGCCGTGGTCTTCCGCTTCGTGACGGAAGCCTCCTGATGTTCTCGACCATCGCCTACGATCTCTCGCACCTGGCCGGCGCCACGGTTCTGCTGGCGGGCTTCGTCGTGCTCTACCAGCGCCGCCTGCTCGGCGTCTTCCGCGCCTTCGCGCTCCAGTCGCTGGCGGTCGCCGCCGCCGCCGCCTGGCAGGCCTACAGCCAGGACGCGCCGCATCTCTACGTGACCGCGGCGATCGCTTTCCTCCTGAAGGGCCTCGCCGCACCGGTCGCGCTCAGCTGGATCGTCCGGCGCCTCGACATCCATCGCACCGTGGAGACCGCGGTCGGCATCGGCCCGACCATGCTCGCCGGCGTCGGCCTGGTCGTGCTGGCGACGCTGCTGGTCCTCCCGGTAACCGTGAGCTCGGCGGCGCTCACCCGCGAGACGCTGGCGATCGCACTATCGGTCGTGCTGATCGGCTTCCTGGTGATGATCACGCGGCGGAACGCGATCACCCAGGTGGTCGGGTTCATGTCGCTGGAGAACGGCCTCGTGCTGGCCGCGGTCGGGGTCAAGGGCATGCCGCTGGTGGTCGAGATGAGCGTCGCCTTCTCGCTCCTGATCGCCTTCATCCTGTTCGGGATCTTCTTCTTCCGCATCCGCGAGCGCTTCGACACGCTCGACCTGCAGTCGATCGAGAGCTTTCGCGGGGAGCGGCGATGAACGCGCTGTTCCTGATTCTCGGGATTCCGCTGGCGGGCGCGGCCGTGCTCGCCTTCGTCCCCGATCACCGCCTCGGCGGCTGGATCAACGCCGGCGTGTCCCTGGCGACGCTGATCGCCTCGCTTCTGCTGCTGCCGTTCGAGGCGCCCGATCCGACGCCGTTCGCCCTCGTCGACGACTTCAACATCTACCTGATCGTGCTGACCTCGTTCGTCGCCTTCACCGCCGCCTGGTTCTCGGCCGGCTACATCGCGCACGAGGTCGGAAGCGGGCGGCTGACGCCGGCCTATCTCCGCTTCTATCATGCGATGTACCAGGTCCTGAGCTTCGCCATGCTGCTGGCGCTGATCGCCAACAACATCGGCGTCATGTGGGCGGCGATCGAGCTGGCCACGCTCACCACCGTGGTCATGGTCAGCCTCTATCGCTCGCGGGCTGCGCTCGAGGCGGCGTGGAAGTACTTCATCCTGGGCTCCGTCGGCATCGCGCTGGCGCTCTTCGGCACCATCCTCGTCTACCTCGCCGCGCAGAAGGCGATGGGGCCGGGCATGGATGCGCTGACCTGGTCCCAGCTCTACGCCGAGGCGCCGAATTTCGAGCCCGAGCTGCTCAACCTCGCCTTCGTCTTCTTGCTTATCGGCTACGGCACCAAGACCGGGCTCGTGCCGCTGCATGCCTGGCTTCCCGACGCCCATGCCGAAGGCCCGACGCCGATCTCGGCGGTGCTCTCGGGACTGCTCCTCAACGTCGCGCTCTACGCGATCGTCCGCTTCAAGATGCTGCTTTCGGCCAATGGCGACGCGCTGGCGCCGGGACCGCTCCTGGTCGCGATGGGCCTCGCCTCGCTGTTCACGGCAGCTCTGATGCTCTACCGCCGCCGCGACATCAAGCGGCTCTTCGCCTACTCCTCGATCGAGCACATGGGCGTCATCACCTTCGCCTTCGGCATGGGCGGGCCGCTCGCCAACTTCGCCGGCCTCCTGCACATGGCGCTGCACAGCCTGACCAAGTCGGCGATCTTCTACGCCGTCGGCCTCGCCTCCCAGGCGCGCGGGACCCAGCAGATCGACCAGATCAGGGGCCTGACCGCGAGCCACCCGGCGCTCGGATGGTGCCTCGTCGCCGGCACCGTCGCGATTTCGGGATTGCCGCCCTTCGGCCTGTTCATGAGCGAGTTCCTGCTGATCACCTCGACCTTCCCGAGGGCGCCGATCCTCGGCGTGCTGCTTCTCCTCGGCCTGCTGATCGCCTTCGGCGGGCTGATGCTGCGCCTCCACGGCATCGCCTTCGGCGAGGCCGAGCGCGACCGTCGCCCGCTGGCCGGCTCGCTCCTGCCGGTCTACGCGCACCTGATCCTGATCCTGATCGCCGGCATCTTCCTGCCGGGTCCGCTGGTCGCCTGGTTCCAGTCGGTCGCGGAGATGGTCGGATGACCCAGCTCCTCCCCGCGCTCGCCACGCTCGGGCCCAGGGAAGCCGAGCTTCCCTGGCCGCGCCATCGACTGGATGGCCGCGGCTGGCTGGGCCTGCTGGCGATGCTGGCGCAGGAGGATTGGACGCTGGTCGCGCTGTTCGCCGACGGCACCGACATCCACCTCGCCCTTCGCGACGAGAGCGACGGCACCCAGGGACTCGCGCGCTACGCGGCACCGAGCCGGCGCTTTCCCTCGGTCGGCCGGGTCCGCCCCGGCGCGATCCGGCTCGAACGCGCGATCCGCGACATCCACGGCATCGAGGCCGAGGAGGCACCGGATCTCCGCCCCTGGCTCGATCACGGCGGCGCCTACACCTTCCTGCCGGTCGAGGGCGAGGGCGTGCACCAGATCCCGGTAGGGCCGGTCCATGCCGGGATCATCGAGCCCGGTCATTTCCGCTTCCACGCGAACGGCGAGCTGATCGTCCGGCTCGAGGAGCGGCTGGGCTATACCCACAAGGGGATCGAGGCACTCGCGATCGGGCGCACGCCGATCGAGGCGGCAAGGCTCGCTGCCCGAGTCTCCGGCGACTCGACCGTCGCGCACTCGCTCGCCTTCGCCCGCGCGGTCGAGCAGGCGCTGGCGACGGCGGCACCGGCGCGCGCGGCCTGGCTTCGCGCGCTGATGGCCGAGCTCGAACGCATCGCCAATCACTTCGGCGACTTCGCCGCGATCTGCAACGACGCGACCTTCACGCTCATCCACGCCCATGCGACGACGGCTCGCGAGCGCGTGCTGCAGGCCTGCGAGACCAGCTTCGGCCACCGGCTGATGATGGACCGCGTCGTCCCAGGCGGCGTCTCGGCGGATCTCCCGCCCGACGCGCCGGCTCGCATCGCCCGCCTGATCGACGACAGCGAACGAACCCTCGCCCACCTCTACCGGATCTACGAAAGCAAGCCGTCGCTGCTCGACCGCACGGTCTCGACCGGCGTCACCTTGAGCGAGCTGGTGCACCGCTTCGGTGCCGGCGGCTTCGTCGGCCGCGCCGCCGGCCGCGCCGTCGACGCCCGCAAGAGTCCCGGCTACCCGCCCTATGACGGCCTCGAGTTCGACGTCCCGCTTTCGCTGGAAGCCGACGTCCATGCCCGTCTGACGATCCGCGTCCAGGAGATGCGGCAGTCCTTCCGGCTGATCCGACAGATCCTCGAGCGCCTGCCCGACGGCGAGGTCCGCGTCGAGCTTCCGGTCGGCCGCGGCGAGGGCACCGCGATGGTCGAGTCCTTCCGCGGCGACGTCTTCGCCTATGTGCGCCTCGACGACGCCGGCCGTGTCGCGCGATATCACCCGCGCGATCCGTCGTGGTTCCAATGGCCGCTGCTGGAAGCCGCGGTCGAAGGCAACATCGTCGCCGACTTCCCGCTCATCAATAAGAGCTTCAACGGCTCCTACGCGGGCCACGACCTGTGATCCGGGTCGAGCGCTTCTCCCGCGAGCACGTCGACGCATTTCACGCGCTGCATGCCGCATCCGGCTGGTGCTCCTGCGTCGCCTGGTGGGTCGAAACCTGGGACGGCTGGGGCAGGCGCAGCGCCGAAGAGAACAGGGGGCTACGCGATGGCCTGACGAAGAACGGCGTCTTCGACGGCTATCTCGCCTTCTCGGAGGCGGAGGCGGTAGGCTGGTGCCAGGCGTTGCCCCGCGACCGCCTGGTCAAGATCGGGCGCCAGTTCGATCTCGCCGCCGATGCCCGAACCTGGGCGATCGGATGCTTCTTCATCCATCCGGCGCATCGCCGCCGCGGAATCGCACGCCATCTGCTGACGACGATCCTCGACGACCTTCCGTCGCGCGGCGCGAAGCGCGTGGAGGCCTATCCGAAGCGAACGGCCGGCGACGCCGGCGAGCTCTGGAACGGTCCGGAGGCGCTGTTCAGAGCGTACGGCTTCACGACGGCGAAGGACGATCCGGTGCGGCCCGTCCTGGCGAAGGATCTCTAGGCCGCGGGCCGCGTCCAGCGCTCGACGAAGCCTTCGGCCTCGGGGCGCTTGGCATCCGGCGCCGGCGCCGCGATCGTTCCGACATACATGAATCCGACGATCTGGTCGGACTCGGCGAGGCCGAGCTCGCGCTTCACCTGCGCGTCGTAGGCCGCAGCGCCGGTCTTCCAGTAGACGCCGTAGCCCTGGGCATGGAGCGCCAGCCAGAAATTCTGGGTTGCGGCGCCGGCGGCCAGAAGCTGCTCGACCTCCGGGATCTTCGGGTGCCGTGGCTGGATCTTGGCGACGGCGACGACGATGGTCGGCGCGCGGAACGCCTTCTCCAGCTCGCGCTTCAGCAACTCGTCGTTGGCGTCCGGCTGCTGGCGCTTGAGGCAGCGCGCCATCACGTCGCCGAAGGCCGACCGCGCCTCGCTGTCGATGACGATGAAGCGCCAGGGCTTGAGCTTGCCGTGGTCGGGTGCGCGGACGGCGGCGGCCATCGCCTTGTCGAGCGCCTCCTTGGAAGGCGCCGGCTCCGCCAGCTTGTTCGGCGAGCGGCGGCTCATCAGGTTCTCAAGCGCTTCCATGGATCGTCTCCGGTCTCTCGAATTTGGCCGAGCCCTATAGCACGAAATCGCGGCCCGGCGCCTCGTTCCGTCTCATGGGACGACGCTTCTCGCCGCCTCTGTTACCCATGCTAGCGTGAGGGAAATTTCGCAGAGGGGACCTGCCGTTGCGCGACAATCCGATCAAGGCCCGCATCGCCAAGGGCGGCTTCGCCTACGGCAC
>CAZDGR010000010.1:0-28029 GCA_964504845.1 uncultured Rhizobium sp.
CGATCCTCGATCGCGAGTTCTACGTGCCGGCCCCGGCCCAGCTCGGCGTGCAGTCGCCGACCAACCGCCAGGGCCGCGGCGAGGTGCTGGAGGGCTCCGAAGCGGCCGAGGTGATGAAGCTGCTGAAGGATGATTCCGAGCAGGTCTACGCGCATTACCAGAAGATGCTGAACGTCGACGAGACGGGCGCGGTGCTGGACGAGCAGCGGAAGGGCCTGGCGCGGGAGCTGGCGCGGATGAACCTGACGCTGAACTACTACACGCAGTGGTACTGGAAGACCGATCTCCTGAACCTGCTCAACTTCCTCTCGCTCCGCGCCGACCCGCATGCGCAGTACGAGATCCGGGTCTATGCCGAGGCGATGCTCGACATCGTCAAGCGCTGGGTCCCCTGGACCTACGAGGCCTTCGAGCAGTACCGGCTCAAGGGCGTGAGCCTGTCGGCCAAGGGCTGGGACGTGGTGAAGGGCCTGATCGACGGCCGCCAGACCACGCAGGAAGCCTCCGGCCTCTCCAAGCGCGAATGGCGCGAGCTGATGGCGCTGCTGGGACGGGCGGAGTCGTAACCCCCTCCCCCGGCGGAGCCGGGGGAGGGGGATTAAGCATACGCCGCCAGCATCGCCTTCAGCTCGTCCTTCATCTGGTCGCGCCACTCGGGCGGGTCGATCACCTCGCATCCCGGACCGAGCCAGCGGACCAGCTCGAGCGCCTTCTCCGCATCGACCTCGCCGTAGGTCATCACCACCTCGTCGCCGGTCTTCTCGAACAGGCCGAAGCCGAAGAACCAGTCGAGCTTCAGGCGCTCGGCCTGAGCCGGCGTCATCCTGATCCGCACCGGTGATGATTTCGCCCAGGCTTTCATCGCGTCGGCGAGCCAGCGCCTCCCCAGGTGCCGGCGGACGTCGAAGTCTGGCGTCGGCTTCGTCCTCAGCGTCGTCGATTCCATGTCGACGACGCGGTCGGCGCGCCAGAAGCGCTGGCCGCCGGAGCGCGTGCCGCCGATCTTGTTGCCGATCAGGTACCAGCGGTCGCGGTCCCAGAGGAGCCCCTGCGGCTCGGCCTCGACCGGAGGCTCGTTGTTGCCGCGCCGGTATGTGGAGCGATAGGTGAAGCGCACCTGGGTGCCGTCGAGCACGGCCTTCAGGAAGGTCTCGACCGCGCGGGTCTCGGTCGCATGCGCCGCCTCGGGATCGCCCTTCGGCGATTCTTCCGGATGGAAGGCATCGAGCGGCCTTCCTTCGAATCCAATCAGCCGGCGCGTCTCGGTCAGGAGCGCGCGCATCCGCTCAGGGAGGACCGCGACCAGCTTCTGCTCGGCGCTCTCGAGCTTCTCCGGGAAGGGCGGAACGCGGAGCCCGCGTGCTAGCGCGAGCCCCATCAGCACGGCCACCGCCTCGTCGCGCGCGAACGACACCGGCGGCAGGAAGAACCCCTCCATCAGGCGGAATCCGCCCTCGACGCCGCGCTCGGCATAGACCGGGACGCCGGTCGCGCTCAGCATCTCCATGTCCCGGTAGATGGTCCTGACCGACACCTCGAAACGCTCCGCCAGCTCCGGCGCCGTGACCAGGCGGCCGTCGCTCAAGATCAGCAGAATGGCGAAGCCCCGCTCGATCCTCGTCATTCCTGAATGATGACAGAGATATCCATAAAAATCCCAAGCAATCGGAAATTTTTTTGGCGATACCTGACATGACGCTGTCAGGAGACAGAGCGTAGAGTGGCCGCCATCGAAGGAGACAGACGATGACGGCCACCGCCTCCCGACCGCCCGCCGCCCCTATTCCAGCGCAGGGCGTCGAGATGCTGGCGCAGCGCCCCTACCGGCCGCGCCATCTGCGTTTCGTCCGCCGCCAGGACATCGGCGCCTGGCGGATGAAGGTCTACGGCATCTCGCTGCTCGGCCAGACCGTCCGGCCCGCGCTCGTCGAGGCGACGATGGACATCGCCCGAAACGTGCTGCCCAAGGACGCGACCGGCGACGAGCGCACCGGCATCGGCTTCGTCATCGTGCATGACGCGCTGACCGCCTCGATCGGCATCGTCTACTGGTGGGCATCGGTGAACGAGCTGCACCAGCGCGTGTTCGTCGGGCCCAAGCACGACCCGAGGCAGATGGCGAAGCTTGCCGAGCCCGGTGCCGGCTGCGTCTACGAGCTCGGCATCGTCGACTTCGAGCGCCGCGCCTGGCTCGAGGACGTGCTGGCGAACCCCGCCGGGCCAGACCTCGATCTCTATCTCGGGCGCCGATTCGACGCCGACATCTGACGTCTTTCGAAAGAACGGAGAGAACCATGCCTGATCGTCTTTCGATCGGCCTCGGCCGACGCATCCGCTTGGGCCAGCGGCCATCGCTCGTCAGCCCCGTGCAGGTGGTGTCGCACCTGCTCGACCTGCTCGCGACCTGGGAACGCCGCGCCCGCGAGCGCCGGAAGCTGGCCGAGATGTCCGACCACATGCTGAAGGATCTCGGCATCAGCCGGAGCGACGCGCTCCGCGAATCCCGGAAATCCATCTGGCGCGCCTGACTTCAAACCAAAGGAGAACAAGAGAATGCTCGACCATGTTTCGATCGGCGTGAAGGACATCGAGGCGTCCAAGCGCTTCTACGACGCGACGCTGAAGCCGCTGGGTTACGTCTCGAAATACGCCAAGGGCACCGACGCCGGCTACGGCAAGGATGCGATCCAGCTCTGGCTCGGCCAGACCGACAAGCCGGTGAAGGAGGACATGGCGTCCGGCCTCCACTTCTGCTTCGTCGCGCCGACGCGGAAGTCGGTCGACGACTTCCACGCCGCGGGCCTCAAGGCCGGCGGCCGCGACAACGGCAAGCCCGGCATCCGGCCGAACTACGGCCCGACCTACTACGCGGCCTTCGTCATCGATCCGGACGGCTACCGGATCGAGGCGCATTGCAGCGCCGCGGAGTAGCGATGCCGTTCGACGGCAGCCTTGTCCCGCAGTCGCGTGTTCTCCCGATGCGCGGCTGGCGGGCGTGGCTCGCCCGGTGGCGCGAGGCGCGTGCCGCCCGGCGCCTGCTTCGCGACTGCCTTGCGGCCGATCCGCGCTTCGCCCGCGACATCGGCCTCACGGCGGAAGAGATCGGCGTCGAGACGGTGCGGCCGTTCTGGAAGGAGATCCGCCGGCGATGAGACGCGACATCGTCTGGGAACGGCTCGACCGCCCTGGCCTCGAGCACCTGGTGCTCGAGACCGGGACAGACGGCATAAGCGCCGAGAGCCTGCTTCTTCTGGACGACGAGAGCGGGCTGATCAAGCTCCGCTATCGCCTCGTCATGACGAAGGACTGGCGCACGTACCTGGCCGCTTTCGATCTCGCTCAAGGGCGGACGCGGCGCACGCTCGAGATCGCGCGCGACGGCGGCGGCTGGAAGGTCGATGGTGCCGCGCGCTCGGATCTCGCCGGCGCCGACGACATCGACATTTCCGGAACGCCGCTGACCAACACGCAGGCGATCAAGCAGCTCGGCCTCAAGTCCTGCAAGACCAAGTCCTTCCGCATCGCCTATGTGAAGCTGCCGTCGCTCGCCGTGGCGGCGATGAGCCAGGACTACACGCGCCTCGATCCGGGCGAGCCGCCCAGGCGGTTCCGCTACACGAGCCCGGGCTTCACCGCCGAGGTCGACTTCGATGACGACGGCCTGGTCGTCGACTATCCGCCCGGCTGGAAACGGAGAACCAAGTGACGATCACGCTCTATTCCGGCCCCATCAGCATGTTCGCGCGCAAGGCCGAGATCGCGCTCGGCGAGAAGGGCCTCGAGTTCGAGCGCATCATGGTGCCGTTCACGCAGGCCGCCGGGTACTCGCCGAAGCACCCGAACGTGCTCGCCGCCAACCCGAAGGCCCAGGTTCCGGTGCTGGTCGACGGCGACCTCACGATGTTCGACTCGACGCTGATCTTCGAATACCTCGAAGAGGCCTATCCCGTCCCGGCGCTGTGGCCGAAGGATCCGAAGGATCGCGCCCGCGCGCGGATGCTGGAGCTGTTCGCCGACGAGATCCTGCTGCCGGCGGTGCGCCCGATCATGCACCGGAGCGTACCGCCGGCCTCGGCCGAGGCGCGTGCCAAGGAAGAGGAGGCCGGCAAGCGCGGCGAGCTGGTGCTGCTCGAGCATTACCGGACGCTGGAGAACCGCATCGGCGACGGTGCCTACCTCATGGGCGATTTCTCCTATGCCGATATCGGCGTGTTCATGGCTCTGGTCTTCGCGCAGCGCCTCAAGGGCCCGCGTCTCGACGGCCATCCGAAGCTGGCGGCGTGGTACGCGCGGACGGGATCGCGCCCGGCGGTGAAGACGGTCGCCGACGACCTGATCGCCTCCGACCGCGTGCTGTCGCCGGCGCTCTATCGATGACGCTGGAACGCAAGCCGGCGGTGATCTTCCGCCCGCCCGAGATGCAGGAGAAGGCGCAGGCCTTCACCCAGCGCCTCAACCCCGGCTCGGCTTTCTCGATCTTCCGGCTCGGGCTCCGCTCAGGCTTGAAGCAAGCCGGCATCAGCATCGTGAAGCTGGCGCCGGGCAAGCAGTCCTTCGCCTATCACGCCCATCGCGCCGAGGAGGAGTGGATCTACATCCTCGACGGGTCGGCGGTCTGCAGGATCGACGGCACCGACACGCGCCTCGATGCCGGCGACTTCGCAGGATTCCCGGTGCCGTCAGTCGCGCACCTGCTGAAGAATCCATTCGAGAGGACCTGCACCTATCTGGTCGGCGGCAGCCGGCCGGACATGGACATCATCGACTATCCCGATCTCGGCAAGAGCTACGTGATCCACGGCGACGAGGGCTCGACCGACTTCCGGGAGCTGGCCCCGCCGATAAGGCCGTTCGGCCCGGCGGAGTAGGGACGGCGCTACCCATTAGCCCCGCTCATGCCGCCCATGCCGAAAACTCGCTTGCGGGGCCGGGGCCGGCGGTGTCCCATCCGCCTCCCCCAGGCCCGTCCAGGCTCCAAGCGACCGAAAGTTCCTCCCATGACCGACCGCGACCGCCGCGGCTGGACCATCGTCGTCCTCTGCTTCTTCGGGTTGGCGCTGACCGCGTCGGCGCGCGGCACCATCGGCCTGGTGATGCCGACCTGGGAGACCGAGCTCGGATGGACGCGGGGATTCGTCTCCTTCGTCGGCGCGATGATGCTGATCTCGGTCGCGACCGTGGCGCCGCTCGCCGGCAACTTCCAGGACCGCTTCGGGCCGCGCCCGCTGCTGGTCGCCGGCATGCTGCTGATCACCATCGGCACGGCGCTGACCGCGATGATCGAATCGCAGGCGGCGTTCTTCGTCACCTTCGGCATCGTCACGGCGCTGGGATTCGGCTTCTTCGGCAACCACACGATCGCGCCGACGCTGGCCTGGTTCTTCGAGAAGAACCGCGGCCTCGCCACCGGCATCGCGACCGCGGGCCTGACCGCGGGCCAGCTCATCATCGTGCCGCTGCTGGCGCTCCTGCTGCAGTCGTCGGGCTGGCGCATCGGCTACCTGTATCTCGCGCTCGCGGCACTGGTCGTGGCGCCGATCCTGTTCTTCCTGATCCCCGGCCGCGACGCGATCATGGCGCAGTCGAAGACGCCGCAGGAGCCCGACGCGCCGCTCGGCGAACGTCTCAGGTTCCTGTTCACGAGCCCGGTGTTCCACGCGCTGTTCTGGAGCTTCGTGATCTGCGGCTTCACCACCTCGGGCACGGTCGAGGTGCACCTGATCCCTTACGCGATCTCCTGCGGCTTCCCGCCGCTGACCAGCGCCACCGCCTATGGCGTGCTCGCCGGCGTCAACATGGTGGCGATGATGCTGTCGGGCTACCTCACCGACCGCATGCACCGGCCGCTGCTCCTGGGCATCATCTACATCGGCCGCGGGCTCTGCTTCCTGCTGCTGATGCGGATCGCCGGCGACATCCAGATGCTGTTCATCTTCGCCGTCGCCTTCGGCATCTTCGACTACTCGACCGTGCCGCCGACCGCGAGCCTGGTGGCGTCGCACCTCGGCAAGCGGATCATGGGCCTGGCGATGGGCCTGCTCTCGGCCGGCCATGCGCTGGGCGGCGCCGCCGGCGCCTTCATGGCCGGCATCCTCTATGACCTCTATGCGCAATACGACGCGGTCTGGCTCGCCTCGATCGGCGTCGCGGTCGCCGCCGGCCTGATGGTCTTCACCATCCGCGAGAGCCGCCAGCCGGCCGAGCCGAAGCTGCAGCCGGCGTGATCGGAACTTTTTCCCATGTTTGATGCTATAATGCTGCTATGGCTAAGAATCAGGCCCGCTTCGTGATCGATGCCTCGGAAAGCAAGCCGTCCCCGCTGACGCTCGCCGAGAAGGCCGCGATCAAACAAGGCGAAGAGGATATCAAGGCCGGACGCGTATATGACCACGACGACGTGGCGGTTCGTCTTCGTAAACGAGCCGCGGAAATCGCCGAGCGCGTACGCAAGCCGCGTTGACGATGGCGGTCGTTCGCTGGACTGCTAGGGCACTCGGCGACATCGATGACATTCTGGACGAGATCGGGCAGCACAATCCAATTGCTGCGATCGACCTCGTCGAGACGATCATTGCTTCCGGAAACGCCCTGAAAACTTTCCCTGCGAGAAATCCGATCCGGCACCACGGTGAGATCCGCGAGCGCCCGGTTCTGGGCACCCGCTACCTTCTACTCTATCGGATTGAGAGGGATGATGTCGTCTACGTCATCGCAATTCGGCACGGCGCGCGGGCAAGTCGTCTTGGTTAAGCGCCGATCGCGCGGCGGAACCGGTTCTTGACGTCGACGCCGTCGCGGCTCGGCAGCACGCGCGGCGCCTCGCCGGCGGTGATCTTGATCACCACCAGCATCGGACCCTGGCCGGAGCGGATCTCGCGGACGATGCGGTCCAGATCGGATTCGTCGGTGATCGTGGCGGCGATCGGGAATCCGCACCCTTGAGCGATCGCGGCGAGATCGGTGCCGTGGGCGGTGTGGCTCTTCTGCATGCCGGTCTCGCCGAAGCGCTCGTTGTCGAGCACGACGATCGCGAGGTTCGCCGGCCGCTGGGCCGCGATCGAGGCGAGGGATCCCAAGCCCATCAGCAGCTCGCCGTCGCCGGTGACGACCACCACGCGCTTGCCCGGCTGCGCCAGCGCCAGGCCGAGGCCGATGGGGGCGGCGGAGCCCATCGCGCCCCAGAGATAGAAGTTGCGGTCGTCCTCGCCGGCCGCCGCGACGTCGTAGGTCGGCGATCCCAGGCCTGAGACCACCAGCATCTCGCCGCGGTCGGCGAGGAGGCGCTGCACCGCCTGCCTGCGATCCAATGCCATCAGAATTTCTTTCTTCCGATGAGCCGCTGCGAGAGCAGGACCGCGACCGCGACCTCGCTGTCGAAGGCGAGATGGGCGGCGGCCTCGACCGTCGGCGCCACCTCGTCGGGCCGATCGCAGCGCTGCACGATCACGCCGGCGCCCTTCAGCGACGCCTCGGTGTTCTGGCCCATCGGCACCTGCCAGCCGTTGAACTCGCCCCATTCGCCGCGCATCGTGATCAGCGCCAGGAACGGGAAGCGGCAGAGCTGGATCAGGCTCAGCGCATTGATGCAGTTGCCCACGCCCGAGGACTGCATCAGCATCGCGCCCCGCTGCCCGCCGAGCCAGGCGCCGGCGAGCACACCCATGCCCTCGGCCTCGTTGGTCAGCACGATCGCCTTCATCGACGGATCGGCATGGCACGCCTCGATCAGCGCCGTGTGGCCCGCGTCCGGCACGTAAGCCACCTGACGGATGCTCGCCGCCCGAAGAAGCGGATGGACTTGAAGGCGCCAGTCGATGGTGTCGGTCGTATCCATAGGCGGCGGTTACCTCCGGCGCGGCATCTTAAGGCCTAAAGCCCGGCTTCGTGCAGCAGGGAGCGGAACCGGGTGCCGGCGGCTCCGTCGCCGAAATACGGCAGCCGGGCATTGTCCAGCGTCAGGCCGGGCGTGGCCGCCTTAGCCTCGGCGACGCGCCGGCGTGCCTCGCCGAGGTTCCCGGCGGCGGCCAGCAGGCCAGCGAGCACCAGGGCATTTCGCTTCATATCGGGAGCGTCCTCGACCAGCTTGGCGGCGGTGCGCACGGCTTCCGCGATCTCGCCGGCGAGAAGATGCGCGAGCGCGAGCTCGCGGCGGTGCCGGTGATGGCTGGCGTCCTCCGGGCTCGCCGCCATCGCTTCCTGCAAGCGGCGGCGACCGCCTTCGACGTCGCCGAGATGGATCTCGGCGATGCCCAGCATGGCGCGCGCCGCAATGAAGTTGCCGTTGCGCTCGAGCGCCTCGCTGGCCTGGTCGCGCGCGGCGAGCGCGTTGCCCAGCAGATCGTGCAGGGCAAGGGCCTTGATGGTGCGGGCGAAGTAGCTGCGGCCGTCGATAGCCACGGCGCGATCGAGCAGGGTGACGATCTCGTCGCGGGTCCGAGGGTCGAGCGTGCCCGCCTCGTACTCCGCGACACGGAACAGCGAGAAGGCCAGCATGGCGCGTGCCATGGAATTGTCCGGCGCCCGCTCGACAGCGAGCCTGAGAGTCGACACGGCGACGCCACCGCTGTCGAGGCCGCGCATGAAGAACCCGGCCGCCTTGTCGAGCAGCTGCGGCACCGCGAGCGTCGCGTTGTCGCTGCTGCGCAGGCGCTCGAACAGCTGGTTCTTGACGTGAAAGCGGATGGCGGCGGCAACGTGAAGGACGATTTCGTCCTGCAGTCCGAAGACGTCGTCGAGCTGGCGATCGTAGCGCTGATTCCAGACCTGACGTGTCGTGCTGTCCTCGAGCGCGAAGGAGAGGCGGAGTCGCTTCCCCGACGCCTGGAGCGTGCCCTTGAGATGAAAATCGGCCTTTGCCGCATCGCCGAGCATCACCGACAGCGCGGTGTGATTCGCCAGCGCATCGCGAAGGGCGTCGTTCATCCCTTCCGCCAACGCCTTGATCTCGTCGTCGCCGCTGATGACGCGGATTGCCTGCACGGCAATCACGGGCTTCTCCGGCTGCGCCGGCGGCGGGGCGACCGGCGCCTCGGCTTCGGTCGGCGCCTCGGCTTCGATCGGCGCGGGGCCGATGTGATAGATCGCGACCGGGTCCTCGATGTTCTTCAGCTTCTGGGTGCCGCCGTCGATGAAGCGGACGTCGGAGAGCCGGCGCCGCACCTCGTCATGGACCTTGGCGGAGACGCAGATCGAGCCGGGCTTGGCGATCGATTCCAGCCGAGCCGCGACGTTGACGCCGTCGCCATAGAGATTGTCGCCCTCGACGATGACGTCGCCGAGATTGACGCCGATGCGGAATTGCAGAGGCCGGGGAACGGGCAGCGCGTTGCGCTCGCCGATAGCGCGCTGGCATTCGACCGCGCACAGCACGGCCGAGACGACGCTCGCGAACTCGGCCAGCACCGAATCCCCGGCCGAGCCGAAGACGCGGCCGCCATGCTCGACGATCAGGCCGTCGACGATTTCGCGGCAGGCACGCAGGCTCGCCAGCGTGCCGACCTCGTCGACGCCCATCAGCGCCGAGAACTGGTAGACGTCGGCGGCGAAGATGGCCGTCAGCTTGCGTTGAATGGCGGTCATCGGAGGAGCGGTGGCGCCCTCAGCTCACGACGATCCTCGGCGCCGGGCGGTTGGTCGGCGCCTCGCCGGTGAGCTTGGCCCACACCCGGTCGGCGATCTGGCGGTAGATCTTCGCCTGCGGATGGTCGGGTTTCGAGATCACGATCGGATAGCCCTGGTCGGAGGTCTCGCGGATCGCGATGTCGAGCGGAACCTCGCCGAGGAACTCGCAGCCGAGGCGGTCGGCCTCGCGGCGGGCACCGCCATGGGCGAAGATGTCGCTGCGCTCGCCGCAATGCGGGCAGAGGAAGTAGCTCATGTTCTCGACGATGCCGAGGACCGGCACGTCGACCTTGCGGAACATGCCGAGGCCCTTGCGCGCATCCAGGAGCGCTATGTCCTGCGGCGTCGAGACGATCACCGCACCCGAGAGCGGCACGCGCTGCGCCATGGTCAGCTGCGCGTCGCCGGTTCCCGGCGGAAGATCGACCACCATTATGTCGAGCTCGCCCCAGTTGACGTCGCGGAGCATCTGCTCGATCGCGCTCATCACCATGGGCCCGCGCCAGATCATCGGCGTGTCCTCGGCGATCAGGTAGCCGATCGACATCGTCTTGACGCCGTAGCCCTCCTTCGGCTCCAGCACCTTGCCGTCCTTGGTGTCGGGCTTGCCGGTGATCGCCATCATCCGCGGCAGCGAAGGCCCGTAGATGTCGGCGTCGAGGATGCCGACCTTGAGGCCCTTCTGCTTGAGCGCGAGGGCGAGGTTCACCGCCGTCGTCGACTTGCCGACGCCGCCCTTGCCCGAGGCGACCGCGACGATCGTCTTCACGCCGGGGATCAGCGGCTTGTTCGGCTGCTGCTGGCCGCCCTGAGCGTGGCCGTGTCCGTGGGCATGGCCATGTCCGGGCGCGTGCTGGTGGCCGGCCTGCTGCGGGGCGGCGCGGCCGGGCTTGTCGGCCGTCAGCACGGCGGTGACGGAGAGCACGCCGGGAACGGCCTCGACCGCCTTCTCGGCGGCCTTGCGGAGCGGCTCCAGCCTGGGCCCCCGCTCAGGCTCGACCTGGAGCGTGAAATGCACGTATCCGCCCTTGATCGCGACGCCCTGGACGAGGCCGAGCGAGACCACGTCCTGGCCGCGATCCGGGTCCTGGACCTGCTTCAGGGCGTCGAGGACGGCGGCTTCGGTCACCTGGGTCATCGGTCTGGTCTGGCCGTTTGCGCTTGAATAGAGGGGGGTTATCACAATATGCGTGTGGCCCCCGGCAATACCACACACTTCAATAAGCCGGGTGGAAGAGGAGCAGGGGCAATGCCTTGGCAGAATTCGGGGGGCGGTGGTCCCTGGGGTGGCGGCGGCGGCAATAGCGGCGGCGGCGGTCCCTGGGGCTCAGG
Source organism: uncultured Rhizobium sp. (assembly GCA_964504845.1). GTDB lineage: Bacteria > Pseudomonadota > Alphaproteobacteria > SHVZ01 > SHVZ01 > SHVZ01. Next base: position 10,954 of record CAZDGR010000010.1, read on the forward strand.
CAGCGGCGGCGGCGGGCCCAAGAGCCCGTGGGGCGGCCGCGGCCCGGGCGGCATCCAGCCGCCGGACCTGGAGGACATCCTCCGCAAGGGCCAGGACCGCATGCGCCGGATCTTCCCGGGCGGCGTCGGCGGCGCCCGGGGCGTCGGCTTCGCCGTCCTGATCGGCCTCGTGCTGTGGCTCGCCAGCGGCTTCTACCGGGTGGCGCCCGACGAGCAGGGCGTCGTGCTCCGCTTCGGCCAGTGGGTGCGCACCGCGACCCCCGGCCTCAACTATCATCTGCCGAAGCCGATCGAATCCGTGCTGACGCCGAACGTCACGCGCGAGAACCGGATCGAGATCGGCTTCCGCTCCTCCGACGGCTCCAGCCGCCAGGGTCCGCGCCGCGAGGTGCAGGACGAGGCGCTGATGCTGACCGGCGACGAGAACATCGTCGACATCAAGTTCGTCGTGTTCTGGCGCGTCAAGGATGCGGGCCAGTACGTGTTCAACGTGCGCCAGCCGGAGACCACCGTGAAGGCCGCCGCCGAGTCGGCGCTGCGCGAGTCCGTCGGCCAGAAGCCGATTCAGTCGGTGTTCACCGAAGGACGCGCCCAGATCGAGCAGCAGACGGTCGAGCTGCTGCAGCGTCTCCTCGACGACTACAAGGCCGGCATCGAGATCCGCCAGGTGCAGCTGCTCGAAGTCGATCCGCCGAGCCAGGTGGTCGACGCCTTCAACGAGGTGCAGCGCGCCCGCGCCGACAAGGAGAGGCTGCGCAACGAGGCCGATGCCTACCGCAACGACGTGGTGCCGCGTGCCCGAGGCGAGGCCGAGAAGCTGATCCAGGAAGCCCGCGCCTATCGCGAGGAGGTTGTGGCGCGCGCCACCGGCGACGCGCAGCGCTTCAAGTCGATCTACGAGGCGTACAAGGTCAACAAGGATGTGACCACGCAGCGTATCTACCTCGAGACGATGGAGGAGATCCTGCGCGGCGCGCAGAAGGTGGTGATCGAGAACAAGGCCGGCGGTGCCGGCGGCGTGCTGCCGTACCTGCCGCTGCCCGAGCTGAGGAAGAAGGCCGAGGAGAAGAAGCCATGAGCCGCCAGTTTCTGGGCGCTCTCGGCGCCGCCGTCGTCGCGCTCATCGTCGTCGCCTGGGGCTCGCTGTTCACCGTGCCGCAGCAGCAGCAGGCGCTGGTGCTGCAGTTCGGCGATCCCAAGCGCTCGATCCAGGAGCCGGGCCTCAAGGTCAAGCTGCCGTTCATCCAGGACGTGCAGTACTTCGAGAAACGGATCCTCGACATCGATCCGCCGAAGCAGCAGGTGATCCTGATCGACCAGAAGCGTCTCGACGTCGACGCCTATGGCCGCTACCGGATCGTCAACCCGCTCCGCTTCTACCAGACGGTCAACAACGAGGCCGGCGCGCGCGCCCGCCTCGGCGCGATCATCAACTCGGCGATGCGCCGCGTGCTCGGCAACGAGTCCCTGGCGAACCTGCTCTCGACCCGTCGCGGCCAGATCACCCAGGCGATCTTCCAGGAAGTGAGCCAGGCGGCGACCTCGCTCGGCATCGAGATGGTCGACGTCCGCATCAAGCGCGCCGACTATCCCGACCAGACCAGCCAGGCGATCTACGCCCGGATGAAGTCGGAGCGCGACCGCGAGGCGCGCGAGTTCCGCGGCGAGGGCTCGGAGGTCGCCCAGCAGATCCGCGCCGACGCCGACCGCCAGCGCGTGGTCACCGTCGCCACCGCCCAGCAGCAGGCCCAGACGCTGCGCGGCCAGGGCGACGCCCAGGCGATCCAGATCTATGCCGACGCCTTCGGCCAGGATCCGCAGTTCTTCGCCTTCTACCGCTCGATGGAAGCCTACAAGCAGTCGCTTGGCGACGGCTCGACCACCCTGGTCCTGACGCCGGACAGCGAGTTCTTCCGCTTCTTCAACGACGTCACCGGACGCGGACAGAAGCCCTAAAGCGACCCCCTCCGTGGAGGACGCTCTTCTCGCCGTCGGCCTCGTGCTGGCGCTGGAAGGCGTCCTCTACGCGCTTTTCCCGGACGGCATGCGGCGGGCCCTCGCGATGGCCGTGTCGCTGCCGCCGGACCAACTCCGATTCGCCGGCCTGGCCGCCGCCGTGATCGGCGTCGGGATCGTCTGGCTGATCCGCGGCTGAGGCTCTCACGAGCCTGTGAAGCCGCTCCCCGGGCACCCTGCGGGCGTGCCATAATTCGACCACATGACGGTTGTTGAGTGACGGTCCGAAAGGTCCCGGCCGGGTGGCCCGGGCCCTCTCGGCATATCCGGTCGACACCGAATTCGTCGGTCAAAGGAGTTCCTCGTGGTCGCAGCCCTTCTCGTTCGCGGCACATCTGATACCCGGCGCACCAGATCCTCCTGGCGCGTGGCGGCGGCGCTCGGCGCTGCCCTGCTGGCGGCTCCGGTCGCCGGCCTCGAGGCGCGCACGCCGCCCGACAGCTTCGCCGATCTCGCCGAGCAGCTGCTGCCGGCGGTGGTCAACATCTCGACCACCCAGACCGTGCAGCGCCAGGAGCGCAGCGGCCAGGGCCAGCAGCGCGAAGGACAGCGCCGCGGACCCGACGTGCCGCAGTTCCCGCCGGGCTCGCCGTTCGAGGAGTTCTTCAAGGACTTCTTCGACCGCGGCCAGCGTCCCGACCAGGCGCCCAGGCGCGCGACCTCGCTGGGCTCGGGCTTCGTCATCGACGCCGCCGGCTACGTCGTCACCAACAACCACGTCATCGACGGCGCGGATGCCGACGGCATCACCGTCAAGCTTCAGGACGACACCGAGTTCAAGGCCAAGCTGATCGGCAAGGACTCCAAGACCGACCTGGCGCTGCTCAAGATCGAGCCGGGCAACAAGAAGCTGAGCGTGGTGAAGTTCGGCGACTCCGCCAAGTCGCGCGTCGGCGACTGGGTGCTGGCGATCGGCAACCCGTTCGGCCTCGGCGGCTCGGTCACCGCCGGCATCGTCTCGGCCCGCGCCCGCGACATCAACTCGGGCCCCTACGACGACTTCATCCAGACCGACGCCTCGATCAACAAGGGCAACTCTGGCGGCCCGCTGTTCAACATGGCGGGCGACGTGATCGGCGTGAACACGGCGATCTACTCGCCGACCGGCGGCTCGATCGGCATCGGCTTCGCGGTGCCGGCGAACCTCGCCAAGCCGGTGGTCGAGCAGCTGCGCGAGTTCGGCCGCACCAAGCGCGGCTGGCTCGGCGTCAAGATCCAGGGCGTGACCGAGGAGATCGCGGAATCGCTCGGTCTCGGCAAGGCGCGGGGCGCGATGATCGCGTCGGTGACCGAGAACGGCCCGGCCGAGAAGGCGAAGATCCGCCAGGGCGACGTGATCCTGACCTTCGACGGCAAGGACGTGACCGAGATGCGGCGCCTGCCGCGCATCGTCATGGAGACCGGCGTCAACAAGGACGTGTCGGTCCAGATCTGGCGCGACGGCAAGCCGCTGACGGTCACGGTGCGCGTCGGCGAGCTCGACGAGAACGAGCAGGTCGCCGCGGTCCCGGCCAAGGCGGACCCCAATACCAACCAGCGCGGCGGGCAGTCCAAGGTCGACGCGCTCGGCGTGATGCTGGCGCCGATCTCTCCGGAACTCCGGCAGAAGTTCGACATTGATCAGAATACGAGCCAGGGCGTGGTCGTGACCGAGGTCGACCAGAACGGGCCCGCCGCCGAGAAGGGCGTGCGGCCGGGCGACATCATCGTCGAGGTCGGGCAGGAGGAGGTCAAGTCCCCCGCCGACATAAGGGCGAAGGTCGACAAGGCCCGGCAGGCCGGGCGCAAGTCGGTCCTGCTGCTGGTCGATCGCCAGGGCGAGATGCGGTTCATTGCGCTCCGCATCGACAAGGGCTGAGTTCTTCCCCCCCGAACGGCCCTAGACTTACGGAGTGCGAGGCGGCGCCGGGTCCACGGATCCGGCGCCGTTTTGCTTCTGGGTGGAGAGTCCCCGATGAGCGACGAGCTGACCATCCGGAGGGCGACCCCGGCCGACCTTCCGGCGATCGTCCGCATGCTGGCGAACGATCCGTTGGGCAAGACGCGAGAACGGTATGCGGAGCCGCTGCCGGAAGCCTATGTCCAGGCCTTCGCCGAGGTCGAGGCGCAGAAGGGCAACGAGATCCTGGTTGCCGAGGCCGAAGGCCGGGTGATCGGCTGCCTGCAGCTGACGATGATCCCCGGCCTCTCGCGCCTCGGCATGCTGCGCGCCCAGATCGAGAGCGTGCGGGTCGACGAGAGCCGGCGCGGCGAGAAGATCGGCGAGAAGCTGTTCCTTGACGCGATCGAGCGGGCGCGGAGAGCAGGCTGCGGCCTGGTCCAGCTCACCACCGATGCCTCGCGGCCGGACGCGCGGCGCTTCTACGAACGCCTCGGCTTCGCCGCGAGCCATGTCGGCATGAAGCTCGCGCTGTCGTGACGTTGACCCTGTAACCGGCCGGGCCTAGCGTCCGAACAGACGGGGGCAGGGCCTCATAGTTCCGGAGCAGTCTCATGTGGGTTCATCGCAGGGCGAGCTGGCATCTGAAGGAGAGCGCGGCCACCGACGAGGCGGCCTACCTCAATCGGCGCGAGCTGATCGCCGGCCTTGCCGCAGGCTCGATCCTCGCCGCCTCGGGCACCGCCCAGGCCCAGCGCATGTCCGACGATCCGTCGGCCAAGCTCTATCCGTTCAAGCGCAACGAAGCCTTCGTTCTCGACCGGGCGCTGACCGACGAGAAGGAGGCGACGACCTACAACAACTTCTATGAGTACGGCACCTCGAAATCGATCGTGAAGGCGGCCGAGCAGCTGAAGATCCGCCCCTGGACGCTGAAGATCTCGGGCATGGTCGAGAAGCCGTTCGAGATCGGCGTCGACGATCTCCTCGCCAAGATGCCGCTGGAAGAGCGGCTCTATCGCCATCGCTGCGTCGAGGCGTGGTCGATGGCGGTGCCGTGGTCGGGCTTCGCGCTGAGGGCGCTGGTGGATCTCGCGAAGCCGCTCGGATCGGCGAAATACGTGGTGATGAAGACGTTCAACGACCCGTCGATGGCGTCGGGGCAGAAGGCGTTCTTCTATCCCTGGCCCTACACCGAAGGCCTGACCATCGCAGAAGCCGGCAATGATCTTGCCTTCATCGGGACGGGCATCTACGGCAAGCCGATGCCGAAGCAGAACGGTGCGCCGCTGCGCCTCGTGGTGCCGTGGAAGTATGGCTTCAAGTCGGTGAAGTCCATCGTGTCGCTGGAATTCTCGGACAAGCGGCCGAAGACGTTCTGGGAGGGGCTCCAGGAGAGCGAGTACGGATTCTGGGCCAACGTGAACCCGAACGTGGCGCATCCGCGCTGGAGCCAGGAGTTCGAGCGGGTGCTGGGGACCAACGAACGGGTGCCGACCAAGCTGTTCAACGGCTATGGCGAGCAGGTCGCCGACCTCTACAAGGGACTCGAGAAGGAACGCCTCTGGGCGTGAGGTCCGGGCAGCCCGCTCCGGCCGCCGCCACGGTTTTCTCACAAGCAAAAAAATGGCCGGGTCCGAGGACCCGGCCAGTTGAACAGGGAGGCTTCACGTCTGGGAGACGTAGGATCCCGAAGGACCCTTCCCTGGGCAGGGAGCCCAGGGGCTGAGATGATCGAAAACTCGAACATCCAACGTAGGTAAACGTAAGCGCTACAGCTAAAGAAACAATGAACGACTTCTCAAAGCCGCTATGCAAATTTTGCATGGCTCTGGGCATTCGGATGTTCTCCCAAAATTCTCTGTAGTTTCCGCCATTTACAACCTGCGCCACGGGGGCTGTGCAACCGCGCGCGGCCATCGTCGCCGGAGCGATCGACTTTCCGATCCGAAACCGACATGGGGTGTCGCCCTGAAACAGGCGAATCACCACGCGAAACGCCTGCTGAGCGGAGACTAAGCTAATCCCAGCGGCGCGCCGCTGCCGAGGGTCGGAAACACCTCGGCGATACGGGTCTGCCCGGCGCGCTTGACCAGCACCTCGGCAAGCACGTGGCGATGGTCGGTGGTGACCGCGAGGTCGAGGCCCTGGTCGAGCGCCGCCGCCTTGAGGCCGGGCCAGGCGCCGTAGAGGCCGCCTTTGATGCCGACGCCGGAGACCAGGACGACGCTGCCATGACCATGGTCGGTGCCGCGGTTCTGGTTCTCGGTCAGGCGGCGGCCGAACTCGCTCATCACCACGACGGTGAGCCGGTCGCCGAGACCGGCGAGGTCGGCATGGAGCGCCGCCAGCGCCTGGGACAGCCGGGCCACCTGGGTCTGGAAACGGCCGGCCTGGCCGTCATGGGTGTCCCAGCCGCCGAAATCGGCGGTCGCGACCGTGAGGCCGATCTCGGCCTTGGCGAGGTCGGCGATGGTCCTGAGCGCCGTCGCCAGCTCGCCCGAGCCGTAGCTGACCGTCTCGGCCGCGGCGGCGACCGGCGTCTCGGCCATCGCCAGCGGCGCCATCATGCCCCCCGTCATCATGTTCATCGACATGGCGCCGGAGTCCGTCATCCCGTCGTCCGCCGCCGCGTCGTCGTCGGCGGCGGCCTTGGCCACGCTCGCCGCGGCGGCGGCGCTGACGCGCGCGACCGCGTCCAGCGTGTTGCGCATGACGAGCGCGCGAGGGCCTCCGCGGGCCGCGAGCCGACCAAGGACCTGCGCGTTCCGCTGGCCGCCGCGGACGCGGAAGCTCGCCGGCGTCGTCATCGACACCGCGCGGATCTCGCCCTGGAGGGCCATCGGCGTCTCGCCGGCGGCGGCGACGATCGGCAGCTGGCCCGCGACCGCGACCGTCGCGAGGTGACGCGCCAGCCAGCCGCCCGATGGCGGCGTCTCGGCGTCGGCGTATCCCCGCTCCATCATCTCCTGGCTCTGGAAATGGCTGCGATTGGTCGAGACGAGACCGGTCGCATGCACGATCGCGAGCCTGCCGGCGCCGTAGAGCTCGGCGAGGCCGGCTGCCGCCGGGTGCAGCGTGAAGCTCTGGCCGTTGAGCGCGCCTGCGAGCGGAATGCCGGCGCCGGTGCCGGTCGAAGGGATCGCCAGGGTCGGCCTCGCCGCCTGGTACTCGGCATTGCCCGAGGGCGCCACCAGGCTCAGCAGGTCGGCGGCGCCGCGAAGAAAGACGACGACGACCAGCGGCGCGCCGGTCGCGCCGAAGGCGAGTCTCGTTCCGGCGGGTAGACCGGCGAGCGCGACCGAGCCGGCGGTGGCGCCCAGAAGGAGGCGGCGGGTCAGCATCGTCGACCTCCTTCTCAGCGATAGGCGAATTCGTCGGCGGCGGCCATCAGGCCGGCCATCCGCTGCAGCGCGGCCTCGCCGCGAGAGCCTTTGGCGATCAGCCCGTCTCGCAGGCCACCCGGGAGGAGCGCGTCGTCGAGCAGCGCCGAGTAGGTCTGTGCCGAGAGCTGATGGCCGACAAGCCGGCTGCTCAGCAGTTCGAGCGCGGCATCGACGCTGCTCACCCCCTCGATCTGCGGCAGCAGGAAGGCGTTGGTCCCCATGCTGGCGGCGAAGAGGCCGAACTGCATGTTCCAGGTCTTGAGCTCCTGGTTGCTGCCGAGCCAGCTCTCGTCGTCGTCCGGGTGCCCATCGGGCGTCGGCCAGGCGAACGGCTTCTGACCGGCCTGCTCGAGCGCGCGGAACAGGGTCGCGGTCGGCTTCACCTCGGCATGGACGGCGCGCAGCAGCGCCACGATCCGCTCGAAGGGGCGCCTCAGCTTCTGTCCCGGATAGCTGGTGAACTCGGGGTCGAGGAGGACGACGCGAAGCGTGCGTGCGATCTGGTCGGGCGCATGGAAATTGGCGGAGAAGGCCGCGGCGGCGCGATCGATCAGCGGCTGGCTCGCGCGCGGCCCGATCAGCCGGCGGACGATCTTGGTGGCGACATGGCTGGCCGTCGCCGGATGCGCCGCGATCAGGTCCAGCACCTTCCGTCCCGCCGCCATCGGCTCGGCGTAGGGTGCCAGGTCGACCGCGAGCACGCGCGCCGGCGCGCTCGAATGCAGCTGCGGCGCATAGACGAAGGTGCCGTCGTTGGCGAGCATGGTGCGGCCGTTGAGGCGCTGGCCCATCGCCACCGTCCAGCCGCTGAACGCCTTGGCCGCGCCGAAGACGTCGTCGTCGAGGAATCCCGACGGCCTTCCTTCGGCGGCCCCGGGAACCTGATGCCAGGCATCGTAGGCGTGGCCGAGATAGGCCGGGCGCCCGAGGCTGTGCAGCTCCATCGCCTCGCGCGCATAGTTTTCGTTGGGCCGCGACGCCTGGCTCTTGGCGTTGTCGAGGTAGAGCAGCATCGCCGTCGATGTGGCGACCCCTTCGATCAGCTTGCGGAAGTTGCCGAGCGCCTGGCTGCGGATGACGCGGTCATAGGCCGGCATCGACACCAGGATGCGGTTGTCGGCGGCGGCGTTGACGTTGAAGTGATCGTGCCAGAACCCGGTCATCACCTCGCGCAGCTGCCAGCTCGAATGGACCGCGCGGATCCAGGTGGCGCAGCGCAGCTCCTCGACCGCGCGGTTGACCTCGGCGAAAGGCAGCGTGCCGGCGGCGGCCTTCTGCTGGACCGACCACAGGTCCGGCATCGGCTTGTAGAGGAGGGCGAGGCCGCGCTCCTCGTCGACCGCCGGATAATTGGTGCCGGCGCCGTAGTTGATCCGAAGCTTCGCCTGCGCGAGGCGCGCATGCGTCATCGGATCGTCCATGCCGGTGGGCGGATGGAGCTGCACGTCGACGTAGGCGCGGAGCCCGATCTGGCGAACCAGCTCCTCGTCGCCCGGCCGTGCGCCGAATGCCATCCGGTTGAGTGCGACGCGCTCGGACGACGGCGTGGCGCTGAGCATCAAGTCCCCCCAAGTCGGGGACAACGCTAGCGATCGACGACGCGCCGTCTCGTGACAACCGTCACATCATCGCCCGGATGCGACTCGCTTTCTGCGTTGCGCGGAAAATACCGCACACCTCGGCGCGAAGAACGCTAGGCCTCGACCTGCTTCAGGAGGAAGTCGCGCAGCACCGCGATGCGCTTCGAATGCCGAAGCTCCTCGGGATAGAGGAAGTAGGCCGGCACCTTCGGCCCTTCGATCTCGGTCAGCACGCGCAACAGCGACCCGTCAGGCGGCACGATGTAGTCGGGAAGCGAGCCGATGCCGAGCCCGTCGCAGATCGCGCGGAAGATGCCGTTGGTGTTGTTGATCGTCAGCGTCTGGCGCGTGACGCCGGCGGAATTGGCGAGGCGCAGCAGCCAGTTCACGTCCGGGAACGGCGGATGGCTCTCCTCGCCGTAGACGACGAGCCGATGATTGGCGAGATCCTCGACCGAGCCCGGGAGTCCGTGCTCCTTCAGATACGACGGTGCTGCGTAGAGCGAGGTCGAGATCGTCGTCAGATGGCGCTGGATCAGGTCGGGCTGGCGCTCCGGCGACATGCGGATCGCGACGTCGGCCTCGCGCATCGAGAGGTCGAGATCGTCGTCGTCGAGGATCAGCGTCAGCGTGATCTCGGGATAGAGATCGAGGAAGCTCTTGAGCCGCGGGGTCAGCCACTGGCTGCCGAAGGCGACCGTGGTCGTGACCTTGAGCGGCCCTTTCGGCGTTTCGCGGCCCTCGACCAGCATCGCCTCCGCCATCGCCAGCTTGGCGAAGATCTCCTTGGCGGTCTGGTAGAGCTGCTCGCCCTGTTCGGTCAGCATAAGGCCGCGGGCGTGGCGGTGGAAAAGCGGCACGCCCAGGCTCTCCTCGAGCGCGCTGATCTGGCGGCTGACCGCCGACTGCGAGAGGTTCAGGCTCTCGCCCGCATGCGTCAGGCTGCCGGCCTCGGCGACCGCGTGGAAGACCCGGAGCTTGTCCCAGTCCATCATGGTCGAGGGGCCATCATGGCTCGAGACAGCTCCGGCTGCGGTCTATTGCGCGGCGGTCTGGACGTGCGCGAACTCTTCGGCGGCGATGAAGCGCTCGGCCTCGAGCGCGGCCATGCAGCCCATGCCGGCGGCGGTGATCGCCTGGCGGAAGACCTTGTCCTTGACGTCGCCGGCGGCGAAGACGCCGGGGACGTCGGTCGCGGTCGAGTCCGGCCTGGTCACGATGTAGCCGCCGTCGTCGATCTTGAGCTGGCCCTTGAACAGGCTCGTCGCCGGGTCGTGGCCGATCGCGACGAACAGGCCGTCGACCGCGAGCTCGCTCGTCACGCCGGTCTGGACGTTGCGGATCTTCAGGCCGGTCACGCCCGGCGGGTCGGTAGGACCCAGGATCTCGTCGACCGCCGAGTTCCAGATGACCTTGATCTTCGGGTTCGCGAACAGCCGGTCCTGCATGATCTTCTCGGCGCGGAAGCGGTCGCGCCGGTGGATCATCGTGACCTTGGTCGCGTGATTGGTGAGATAGATCGCCTCCTCGACCGCGGTGTTGCCGCCGCCGACGATCGCGACCTCCTTGCCGCGGAAGAAGAAGCCGTCGCAGGTGGCGCAGGCCGAGACGCCGAAGCCGCGATACTTCTCTTCCGACGGAATGCCGAGCCAGCGCGCGGAAGCTCCGGTCGCGACGATCACCGTGTCGCCGGTATAGGTATCGCCCGAATCGCCGATCGCCTTGAACGGTCGCTTGGACAGGTCGCAGGAGGTGATTGTGTCGAAGATCAGCTTGGCGCCGACATGCTCGGCCTGCTTGCCCATCTGCTCCATCAGCCACGGGCCCTGGATCACGTCGGCGAATCCCGGATAGTTCTCGACGTCGGTCGTGATCGTCATCTGGCCGCCGGGCTGCAGACCCTGGACCACGATCGGATGCAGGTTGGCGCGGGCGGCGTAGATCGCGGCGGTGTAGCCGGCGGCGCCGGCGCCGATGATCAGGACCTTGGAATGATGCTGGGCCATGGCTCGGAAAGGCGAGAGAGACGGAAACAGAACATAGGTCTCGGGCCGCGCTCAGGCAATGGTGCGGCGACGGAAGCGGGCACCGGGAAACCCCTTCGGACGCCCGACTGTTCGCTAGTATCGGCATGGCCGATCTCCGCCTTGTGAAGCCGTCCCCGGCCGGACGGCTCGCTGGTGCCGCGGTTTCCAGGCTACCGGCGTTGGACGTGGGACGGCGCGTTCTGCGGCTCGATCGGGTTTCGCCGGCAGAAAGGGACCTCGACCCTGCCGCCGCGCGTGCCGGGGGATATCGGCTATGCGGTCGCCCCCTCGAAGCGAGGCCTCGCGCACGCGACCCGAGTGCTCACGCTGCTGCTGCCCGAAGCCAAGGCGCGGGGGCTCGCCTATGGGAGCGAGCGAGAGCGCCCGGCCGCTCGGCAACGTCAAGGCCGGGACAGCGACCACGCGCCGCTTTTCGCTTACTGTCGTCCGCCCGCCATGACCGACCTCCGCCTCCTCAAGCCGTCGCGAGCCGAGCTTCCCCAGTACAAGGCCGCCCTCGAACGCGGCTGGTCGCCCGACAACATCCGTCTCGGCGCGGCGGCGAAGGAGGAGCTGGAGAAGATCGCGGCCGATGCGGACGCTTTCCTCACGGGCCTCGACGATCCCGACGCGAAGGGCGATCCGATCCGGCTGCCGGACGGATCGACGGTGAATCGGCTGCCGGGCTTCCGGCGCTGGATGTGGGACAGCGAGTTCGCGGGCTCGATCGGCTTCCGCTGGCAGAAGGGAACCTCGGCGCTGCCGCCCTACGTGCTGGGACACATCGGCTATTCGGTGGTGCCGTGGAAGCGCAATCGCGGCTATGCGACGAAGGCGCTGAGGCTGCTGCTGCCGGAAGCGAAGGCGCTCGGCCTCGCCTATGTCGAGCTCACCACCGACGCCGAGAACCTCGTCTCGCAGAAGGTGATCGTCGCTTGCGGCGGTCGCATGATCGAGCGCTTCGCCAAGGTCTCCTATGGTGGCACCGAAGGTCTGCGCTTCCGGATCGACCTATAGCGCGCTCTCGCGCGCCTAGAGGACGAGCGTCACGCCCGACGCCAGCAGCAGCCAAAGAACGATGCGACGGAACCACGCGTCGTCGATGCGCCTGTAGAGCGCCACGCCGAGTGCCACGCCGAGCACCATGATCGGCAGTGCGATGGCGAAGAGCAGCCCGACCTCTTCGGTGAGCAGGCCTTGCCAACCGTAGGCGGCGATCGCGGCGAGCTGAAGGGCGAAGTTGAAGGGTTGCATGGCGCCGCGCTGGTCCTCGCGGCTCCAGCCGCGAAGCGAGCACCAGAGGGTCGGCGTGGCGCCGGTCAGTCCGGCGATTCCGCCCATGACGCCGCCGGTCCAGCCGATGAAGGCGTCGGCGAGCTTGCCGCCCCAGTGGAACGGCGGCGTCTTGCCGAGCGCCAGCATGACGACGGCGTAGCTCACGAGAAAGATCCCGACGGCGAAGCGGAAGGACTCGCGGTCGATCCAGGTGAGCAGCCATGCACCGAGCGGGATGCCGACGAAGCCGCCGATGATGAACGGAAGGGCGAGATCGAGGCGCAACCCGCTGCGGAGCTGACGCATCGCATATATCTGCGCGCAGGCGGCGCAGGCGACGATCAGCGGGGCGGCCACCGTCGGCGCCAGCGTATGCGCCCAGAATCCCAGCGACACCATCGCGAAGGCGAAGCCGGAGAGACCTGAGACGAATCCGGCCGAGAAGGCGCCGGCGAGGACGAGGACGACGACGCCGATCTCTGGCAACTCAGAACCCGAACATGTGGTCGAGCGAGAAGGCCTCGGTCGAGATCAGGCCGTGATAGCCGAAGAGGCGGCAGGTGAGGTCGCGCACGACGACATAGGCATTGGCGCCGGCGCGGTGGCGCTCCTCGGGCGAGAAGGTCTCGCGGCTCCTGAAGGCGCGGCTGCCGCCGCAGGGGATCGCGATGTGCCGGGACGCGATCCGCTCACCGTCGCCGCGATGGAGCACGAGCTCGGTCGAGGATTGCGCGTGCCACGGCGTCGAGGCCGGGTAGATCAGGTGGCAATAGGTGTCGAGCGGATCGGAGCCGAGCCTGAGGAAGAGCCGCGTCGAGAGTCCCGGCGGCTTGCCGGTATAGCTCTGCGGCTCGCCCTTGTACGTCATCACCGTATTGAAGATGTGTCCGCCGAAGCTGGTGTCGGCGCCATGGCCCGTGGTGCGGTCGATGAAGCGGAAAAGCGCGTGCGGCCAGCCGTCCGCGTCGCCGCCGCGGGCGAAGTCGTAGAGCATCTCGACATGGCCGGTGTCGATCTCGCGGCTGGCCTCGCTCAGCATCTCGTCGACCTCGACGGCGACGGACTCGGCGCGGCGCAGCCGGCCGAGCGGACGGCGAGCGACCTCGTTTCCGTCCGGGTCGTAGGCGACGAGCTGCACCGGAAGCTCCGACTGCGTCGTCGCCATCGGCGTCGGCTGCACGATCGAGCGGTAGCGCTGCCTGGGCAGGATCGGCGCCGGCAGGATGAAGCCCTTGCCGAACAGGTTGCCGAGCTCGGCGATCTTGGGATCGGGCTTGAGATCGGTGCGCTCGACGTTCACATGCGCGATGCGCGTCCTGTGCTCGCGCGTGATCTCGTAGCGCGGGCGCACGATGTGACGGCCGGAGCGGACCTCGATCTGGTCGGGCCATGCCAATGACGGCAGCAGATGCGCCACGTCCATCGCCGCGGTGCCGAAGGGCGGCACCTCCTCGTCCAGCCAGGCGACTTCCGGCCGGCCCATCGCGTTGATGCCGACGGCCCTGGCCGGAATCGGGATCGGATGCGCGTTCTGCACCCAGAGCACGACGCGCTCGCCTTTGTCGGGCGCCGGCAGGCCCGCGTAGAAGTCGGCGGGAAAGGAATTGGCGTCGTGCGTGCACGACAGCACCGAGGCGCTGTCGCCGTAGGTGTCGAGCGCGTACTTGATCACGTCGTGGCCGGCGACGCCGACCGCGTGCAGGAATATCTGGCCGAGGAACGGCTTGAGGCCGAAGCGCCGCCGCACCTCGCGCGAGTCGATGACGACCGAGGTGGTGCCCGGCACCAGGTCCTCGCTCCACTCGGCGAGCGCCTTGCCGGCGGCGTCGTAGAGGCGGAGCCACAGCGTGGTCTTCTTGGCGCCGTAGCCCGACCAGTAGTTGGCGGTGACGAGGCGCGTGTGGTGCCCGCCTTCCTCCTCGTCGTCGCGGAAGAAGACGAGGTTGGTCGCGAAGTTCAGCGGGTCGAGATAGACGCGCGCGTTGGTCAGCATCGACGACGGCAGCCGCACTGCGTCCAGCGTCACGACCTCGCAGCCGGCCGGAATCAGATGGCGGATCTGGGCTGCGATGCGCTCGGCATCGAAGGCGCAGATCAGCACCGCCCTGGCATCCGAGCCGATCAGCGAGGAGACGGGCTCGGTCTTGCAGCCGACGATGTCGCGGCCGATGTGAGTCACGTCCTGGACGTAGGCGCCGGTGAAGCGGACCTGCGAGAGATCGGAAAGCTCGGCCAAGGTCTGGGCGAATCCCAGCGGATCGTAGAGCGCGACCTTCGGCCTTGCCGCGAGCTTCGCGATCATCCGGGCGAGGCCGGGCTGGGCCAGCGGATGGCCCAGCGCCTTGAACAGGGCCGAGCTGCCGGTGACGTTGGAGAAGGTCTCGATCTTGAGCGCCATGGGTCGCCTACATACGGCCCGCGGCACGCTGGAGCAACCGCTCGCGGACGATCTCCGCCACCCGCTCGGTGTCGTTGGGCGGCGTGTAGGTCCAGGACTCGATGCGTCCCTGGAACGGCCGCGTGTAGCCGCGGCTCTCGAGCAGCTTGTGGAACACGCCGAACTTGCCGGGCGTGCCGGGCAGGTGGGCGATATGCACCGGCTTGCCGGTCGCCAGCGCCTCGGTCGCCATGTTGGTCGAGTCCGAGGTGACGACGATCGCGTCCGCGAGCGACAGCAGGCCGATGTAAGGATTGTCGCCGCTGCCGTCCCAGACATAGGCGTCGGTCATCGCGAGCGCCCTGGCGATCGCCTGTTCCTGCGGCTTGCCGGTGCGGCGCGACGGCGTCACCGCGAGACCGTGGTGGCCTGTGAGCGCCGCAAGCCGGCGCCCAAGCGCCGTCGCATCCTCGACCTCGAGACGATAACGGCGGTTGGATCCGCCGATCACCGCCACCACCAGCGGCCGCCTGAGATGCGCGAAGCTGGGCGCCCAGGTCGCGCGCGCCTCGTCGAGGCGCTCCTCGGTGATGCGGTGCATCGAGCCCAGGGTCGCGACCGCGTTCGGCGCCGTGTAGCCGTCATGCTCGGGCACGACGATCAGGTCGAAGCGATCGGGCGGCAGGTGCGGAGCCTGCATCTGCACGGTGAAGGTCTTGCCGCCGCTGGCCTTGCGGACGGCCGAGGAGAGCGCGGCCGCGACCCGCCCGGTGCCGATCACCAGGTCCGGCCAGGGCGGCTCCAGAGGATCGCTGTCGGGACCCAGCGACAAAAAGGGGAAGGCCCAGAGGCGGGCCGGCAGCGCCCGCCAGGGAAGCCTCGGGGCCACGCGCTTCACCACCGGCTCGATGCCGACGGTGCGCGCCAGGCCGATGCTTTGGATCTCCATGCCGATCGTGCCGTCGCTGATGACCCAGGCCGTGATTTCAGCCGGTTTCGGACCCGTGGGGACCGTTTGCTGTAACATTCTTGCTCGACTTCGAGGGTGTTGTTATAAAATTGCTCGGAATTCCGGCGGGGAAGGACGTGGCATGCGACGGGTCAAGGTAGACCGGATCGACCGGCGAATCCTTCGCGATCTCCAGTCCAACGGCCGCATGACCAATGTGGACCTGGCCAAGCGCGCCGGCATCTCGGCGCCGCCCTGCCTACGCCGCGTCCGCGCGCTGGAGGAAGCCGGCTTCATACGCGGATACCACGCCGATCTCGCGCCCGAGAAGCTCGGTTTCGGCTTCACCGGCTTCGCGCTGGTCGGATTGTCGAGCCAGGCCGAGCCGGACCTCAGCGCTTTCGAGGCGCTGGTGAAGAGCTGGCCGCAGGTGCGCGAGTGCCACATGCTGGCCGGCGAGGCCGACTTCCTGCTCAAGGTCGTGGCCGAGGACTGGGACGCCTATCAGCGCTTCCTCACCACCAAGCTCACGGCGGCGAAGAACGTCAGCCATGTGAAGTCGCTGCCGACCGTACGCCTCTCGAAGTACGCACCCGGCGTGCCGATCGACGAGCCGGAGATCCCGGCCTAGCTTTTCTTGAGGCGACGGATCTGCGCCTGGGCGATGCCGGCGATGATCACGAGGCCGCCGGCCAGCTGCCACATATTGGGCGTGTCGCCGAGCAGGACCGCGGTCAGCACCGCCGTCACCGGCACCAGGTTCAGGTAGAGCGACGACACCGAAAGACCCAGGTGGCGGACGCCGTAGTTCCATCCGAGCAATCCCAGGATCGTCACCGGGATGACGAGGTGGAGCAGGATCAGGAAGTCCAGAAGGTCCGGCAGCGGCGGCACGCGGGCGTAGCCCAGCACGATCGCACCGCCGACGAGGACGAACGCGGTCGCCGCCGCCATCGCGATCGACCAGGTGGCGACCCGGATCTGCGACCAGCCCCTGAGCCAGTCGAGCGCCGCCAGTGAGTACCAGCTCCACATCACGTTGCCGAACAGCATCAACGCCTCGCCGAGGCCCGGAAGCCCGACGCGCGACAGGTCCTGGCTGCCGGCGATGCCGATGACCGCACCCGCCAGCGCCATCGCCAGCGCGAGCTGCATCGCGCCGTCGGGACGCGCGCCGCGCAGCGCCCAGGCGACGAGCACGCCGACCACCGGCGAGCAGGCGGAGATCAGCGACCCCTGAAGCTGGCCCGCGATCGAGATGCCGATCGTGTACGACGTCGCGAATCCCAGGATGCCGACGCCGCCCAGCGCCCAGAGCTGCCAGAGCGGCTTCGGCTCCGGCTTCGCATCCGTCGCACGCGTCTCGATCGCGAGCAGCATCACCAGCAGCGGCACCGCCAGCACATAGCGCCCGACGATCACCTCGAACGGCGTGAAACGCTGCAGCACGAACCACGACGCCGGGATGTGCGTCCCCCAGAACGTCGCGGTCACCATCAGCGCGAGATTGGCGAGGAGGAGCTGGCGCGACGTGGAGGTGGTGGGAGTGATCACGCACCCCTCTTAGAACCCTCTCCCGCGTCGTAC
>CAZDGR010000011.1:0-28003 GCA_964504845.1 uncultured Rhizobium sp.
TCCGGCACCGGCGCCGGCCCAGGCAGCCGCGCCGCCTCCGCCTGCACCCGCGCCCGCCGCTTCTCCGCCACCGGCACCCCGTGTCGCCGCCGCGCCTGCTCCGCCTCCGCCGCCCGCCCCGACCGCCGCCCGCCCGCCTGCAGCCTTGCCGCCCGCGGCGATCGGCGGCGCCGGCCCGAGGCTCGTCTTCGGTGCCGGCTCGGCCGAGCTGCCGGCGGGCGCCGACGCGACGCTCAAGGACATGGCTCAGCGGATGAACGCCGACGAGTCGCTCCGCCTTCAGGTCGTGGCCTATGCCGAAGGCACCGCCGACCAGGCGAGCCAGGCCCGGCGCCTCTCGCTGTCGCGGGCGCTCACAGTCCGCTCCTACCTGATTTCGCAGGGTGTGCGCTCGACCCGCATCGACGTGCGCGCGCTTGGCGCCAGGGCCAGCGACGGGCCGGCGGATCGGGTCGACCTCCTGATCGGGGACCGCTAGCCTAGCCGGATCACGACCGTCGTCGCGCGAGGACAAGGCCATGACCGGACCTGGGCGTTATCTCACCCGCATGCTGCTTTTCGTGGTGGCGGTGGCGGCGCTGGTGGCGGCCCTGTTCCCGGCGCTCGTCCACGCCTTCATGGCGAACGTGGCGCTGAACGCCAGCATCGTCGGCGTGCTGATCATCGGCATCCTCTACATCTTCCGCCAGGTGCTCCAGCTCCAGCCCGAGGCGCGTTGGCTCGACACCTATCGCCGCAACGCTCCCGGCCTCTCCGTGCAGCGTGCGCCGCGCCTGCTGGCGCCGCTCTCGGCGATGCTCGGCGACCGCCAAGCCGGCAGCCGGATCACGCTCTCGGCGATCGCCACGCGCTCGCTGCTGGACTCGATCCGCTCGCGCCTCGACGAAGGCCGCGACATCTCGCGCTACATGATCGGGCTTCTGGTGTTCTTGGGGCTGCTCGGTACCTTCTGGGGCCTGCTCGAGACCGTGGCGTCGATCGCCGGCGTGATCGCGAACCTCGGCACGATCGGCGGCGACATCAACCAGTTCTTCAACGACCTCAAGTCCGGGCTGCAGGCGCCGTTGGGCGGCATGGGCACGGCGTTCAGCTCCTCGATGCTGGGCCTTGCCGGATCGCTGGTGCTGGGCTTCCTCGACCTGCAGGCGAGCCAGGCGCAGAACCGCTTCTACAACGAGCTCGAGGAGTGGCTGGCCGGCATGACCAAGATCGGGGCCGGCCATGCCATCGCCGACACCGGCGAGGTCACCAGCGTGCCGGCCTTCCTGCAGGCGCTGATCGAGAAGACCGCCGACAGCATGGACAACCTGCAGCGCACCGTCGCCCGCGGCGAGGACTCCAGGCGCGGCGCCGGCAACCAGCTGATGCAGCTGACCGAGAAGCTCTCGGTGCTGACCGACCAGATGAAGGCCGAGCAGCAGCTGATGCTGAGGCTGGCCGAAAGCCAGATGGAGCTGAAGCCGATCCTCTCGCGCATGGCGGACGCGATCGGCGGCGGCGGGCTCGGCGGCGACGAGGCGACGCGCTCTCATATCCGCAACATCGAGGTCTACCTCTCGCGCCTGGTCGACGAGCTTGCGAGCGGCCGTCAGCAGACCTCCGAGGAAGTGCGAAGCGAAATACGTCTGCTGGCCCGCACGATCGCAGCGCTTGCCGACGAGCAGTCGCGGCCAGCGCCGTCACCTCCTGCCCCTGCGCCTAAGCCGGCTCGGACCCGGTCGTGAGCACGCCGTCCCGGAGCCGTCCCGGCTTCGACATCTGGCCGGGCTTCGTTGATGCGCTGGCCACGCTGCTCATGGTCATCATCTTCGTGCTGCTCGTGTTCGTGCTGTCGCAGTTCTACCTGTCGGCGGCGCTGTCCGGACGCGACGAGACCCTGAGCCGGCTTAACCGGCAGCTCTCCGAGCTTTCGCAGATGCTGTCGATCGAGAAGGAGACGTCGGCCGAGCTGCGTCTCAACATCGCCCAGCTCGCGGCCGAGCTTCAGGCCTCGACCGCGGCGCGCGACCAGCTTCAGCTCCGTGTCACCGATCTCTCGCGCGAGCGCGACTCATTGCAGGCGCGTCTCACCCAGTCCGAGCAGGGGCGGACGCAGGCGCTGGCGACGATCACCTCCAAGGAAGCAGAGGCAGCCCAGCTCGGCCGCGACATCGAAGCGTTGCGGAAGGTGCGCGACGATCTTGAGGCGCGCGTCGGCCAGCTCGCCGCCCGCCTGGAAGCGAACGAGCGCGAGCTCGGCGCGATCCGCGACCGCTCGAAGGAGCTGGAGGCCAGGCTCGCGACATCCGAGGAGCTGAGGAAGGCCGAGGAGGCCAAGCGCGTCGGCGCCGAGGAGCGCACGCTGCTGGTCCAGCGCGAGCGCGAGGAGACCGCGACCAAGCTGACCGAGCAGGAGAAGCTGACGGCGCAGGCCCAGGAACAGGTCGAGCTCCTGAACCGCCAGCTGCTGGCGCTCCGCCAGCAGCTCGCCCGTATCCAGTCGGCGCTCGACGTCTCCGAGGAGAAGTCGAAGGAGCAGCAGGTCCAGATCGCCGATCTCGGCCGCCGGCTAAACCTGGCACTTGCCAGCAAGGTCGAGGAGCTGGCCCGCTATCGTTCGGAGTTCTTCGGCCGGCTGCGCGAGGCGCTTGGCGACCGGCAGGACATCCGCGTCGTCGGCGACCGCTTCGTCTTCCAGTCGGAAGTGCTGTTCGCCTCGGGCTCGGCAACTATCGGGCTCGAAGGCCAGGAGCAGCTCTGGCAGCTGGCCCGCACGCTCCGCGACATCATCCAGACGATCCCGGTCGACATAAGCTGGGTGCTCCAGGTCGACGGCCATACCGACACCGTTCGCATCGCGACGCCGCAGTTCCCATCTAACTGGGAGCTGTCGACGGCGCGGGCGACGTCGGTGGTCAAGTTCCTGATCAGCCAGGGCCTGCCGGCGCACCGGCTGGCCGCCGCCGGCTACGGCGAGTTCCAGCCGCTCGAGGAAGGGCTCGACGAGGCCAATCGGCGGCGCAACCGGCGGATCGAGCTGAAGCTGACATCGCGTTAGATTGCGGAGACCAAGCATGGACAAGCAGACACAGACCGAGCTCGAGGCGGCGGCGTTCCGGACGCTGGTCGAGCACCTGCGCAAGCGCACCGACGTCCAGAACATCGACCTGATGAACCTGGCGGGCTTCTGCCGCAACTGCCTCTCCAAGTGGTACCGGGCCGCGGCGGCGGAGAAGGGTGTGGATATCTCCGACGACAAGGCGCGTGAGATCGTCTACGGCATGCCCTATTCGGAGTGGAAGGCGAAGCACCAGAAGGAAGCCTCGCCCGACCAGGTCAAGGCCTTCGCCCAGGCGCAGCACAAGCACGGTTGAACGCCGAAACCCGAGCCGTTAAGGTCCGCCGCTTTCCATCACCTCAAGCTTAAGCGGAAGATCGGGCATGGCCGACGTCGGCGGCATTTCGGGCGAGCGCCTCAAGTCATTCATCGAGCGGATCGAGCGACTGGAAGAAGAGAAGGCGGCACTCGCCGCCGACATCAAGGACGTCTTCGCCGAAGCCAAGGGCAACGGCTTCGACACCAAGATCATGCGCCAGATCCTGAAGCTCCGGAAAATGGACAAGGACGACGTCGACGAGCAGGAGACGCTGCTCGATCTCTACAAGCAGGCGCTCGGCATGATGGAGTGACGCCGTCCGGGCGCTATCGCGCCCGGCGACGAATGTCGTCTCTTACGAGCTTGCCGAGCGCAATCATGTCGCGCACCACGGCGCCGCCGTCCCTCCACCCACGACGCCTCCACGTCCTTCGGCGTCGCGCCTCCTTGAGCCCAAGGGCACGCAGCGTCGTCGCATCCGGCGAGGAAGGGAAGCGTGGCGGGGCCGGGTCCGTCGTGCGATCATGCGTGATCCTCCCGTCTCCGCCTGAATGCCCTCCTCCGAAAACCGCCGCGACAACCTCCTCGGCATCGCCTTCGGGCTCGCCTCGGTCGCACTGTTCTCCGCCCAGTCGCTGGTCGTGAAGCTGGTCGGCGACCGCTATCCCATGAACGAGGTCGTCTTCTTCCGCCACGCCTTCGCCCTGATCCCGGCGATCGCGATGGTGATGCACCAGGGCGGCTTGAGGACGCTCAGGACCGGCCGCTTCCCGATGCATCTGGCCCGCATGGCCGCCGGCATGAGCTCGATGATCCTGGGCTTCTATGCGCTTCTGCTGATCCCGCTGGCGGACGCCGTCGTCTACGGCTTCGTCTCGCCGCTGCTGGTCACCGCGCTGTCGGTGCCGCTGCTCGGCGAACGTGTAGGCATCCATCGCTGGTCGGCGGTGCTGATCGGTTTCCTCGGCGTCGTCATCATGATGCAGCCGGGCCAGGGAGCGCTCGAGTGGGGCGTTCTCGTGGCGCTCGGCGGCGCCTTCTGCAGTACCTTCGTCAACCTGACCATGCGGAAGCTGGGAGCGACCGAGACCGCGGCGTCGACCACCTTCATGTATACCGGCATGTCGACAGTGGTCTTCACCATCTCGCTGCTGTTCTCGTGGGTGACGCCGACATTCGGCGACTTCCTGATCCTGGCCGGCCTCGGCCTCGGCGGCGGCGTCGCGCAGTACTGGTATACGATGTCGCTTCGCCATGCCCCGTCGGCGCTGATCGCGCCGCTGGGCTACTTCTCGCTGATCTGGATGACCGCCGCCGGATTCTTCTTCTGGGACGAGATTCCGTCGGCGACCACGCTGATCGGCGCCGTCGTCATCTGCGGCAGCGGCCTCTACATCCTCTATCGCGAAGCCAGGCGGCGCTGACGCTTCAGTCGGCCGCCATCGCGGTCGGCGGGATCGCCGGCCGGCCGATGGCCTCGGCCAGCCCGTCGGCAAGGAGCTTGGCGATGCAGCCATAGCTCCAGTCGTTCATGTGCACGCCGTCGTTGGTCAGCGTCTCGTCGAAGCCGATGCCGGCTTCGTGCCAGGCACGCATGATCCCGAAGCGGTGGAACACGCCGGCGCCGGCGCGATCGGCCTCGTCCTGGAGCTGGGCTACGATCTGCTCGTGGCGCGCCGCCTCGATCACGCGGGGCGCGTATTGGAGATCCATCAGCACGACGTCGATGCCCTCGGCCGCCAGCACCGCCAGCCCCTCGGCGACCGCCCAGCGATGCTCGCTGGGGTCGACGCCGCGGAGCGCCGTGTTGCTGCCGGTCTGCCAGATCACCAGCGCCGGTCGGTGCGCCAGCACGTCCTCCTTGAAGCGGCGAAGCATGTCGGTGGTGACCTCGCCGCCGACGCCCTTGTTGAGGACGGTCACAGCGAGGCCGTGACGCGCCTGCATCTCGGCGGCGAGGCGTTCCGGATAGGCGCGGCTTGAGTCGGTGGCGCCGATGCCCTGGGTCGAGGACGAGCCGAGCGCCACGACGACCGGCTCCCTGCCGGCGGCGAGGGCCGACGCCAGGCGCGGTAGCCGGACACCGAGATCGGTCAGGTCCTTCGACGCGCGGCATGCCGGCTCGGCGAGCGCCGAGCCCATCCAGGCCAGCCCGAGGACGAGCGACAACAGAAGCCTCATTTCACCGCCCGGCCGATCATCTCGTCGAGCCTGCGGGCGATGCAGTCGTAAAGCACGGCCGCCATCTTGCGCTGTCTGTCTCCTTGCCGCTCGGTCAGATCCAGAAGGCCCGAGTCGCTCCAGAAGCGCATCATGTCATGGCGCCGGAAAAGCGCCACCTCCTTCATCGTCGAAGCCCAGTCGAGGCGCTCGAGATAGGGCTCGAAGTCGATCAAGGCACTGGCGCCGCGCCCGTACTGGAAATCCATCAGGATGATGTCGGCGCTGCGCGAACGGGCGAAATCGACCCCGGCCTGGAGGTATTGGCCGAACTCGCCGGGATCGACGCGCCGGACCGCGTCAGCGGTGCCCGTCTCCCAGATGACGAGCTGGGGCCGGTGCGCGATCAGAAGCCCTTGCAGGCGCTCGACCAGCAGGCGCGTGGTCTCGCGCGGCCGGCTGGCATTGATGACCTCGACCGGCGCGTTGGGAAAGCGCTGGCCGAGCAGGGCCTGGAGCCGGGCCGGATATGCGGCGTCCGGCGTCCCGGCGGCAGCACCCCCGGTCGAGGCGCCGCCGAGCGCAATGACGGTCAGCGGCTGGCGTTGAGCGATGGTCGCCTGCACGCGCCGCAGCGGACGGATCTCGGGGGCGAGCTCGGCAGGCACGGCGCACTGGTCGTCGGCGACGGCCGCGGTCGAGGCCAGCAGCAGAAGAAGGACAAGCAAGCATCTCATCCGGCACCTGCCTCCTTTGCCTCGACCCTCGCGTACCAGGCGAGCAGCGAGGCGAGTCCGATCATCGCGGCGATCCCGGTCACGGTGACCGCCGCCTGGACGAGAAGGGATCGGGAGATCTCGACGAGCACGAAGTGGCCGACCAGGGAAAGGATGATGCCGAAGCAGAACACATGAAGTGAGAATTTTCCGGCCAGCGCTACCGGTCGCAACCATGGAGAAGCCAACCAGGGAGCGTCCGGGCGCACCAGCCAGGCTGCCACGAAAGCCACTGCCAGAAAGTTAACGAGCCGGTAGGGAGATAGGTCGGTCTTGTTGATCGGCCAGATCTGCTCGGCCAGCAGCGCCGGAATGCGGTCGACGAACCGGTGCCCGGTCCAGGAGAGGTCGATCGCAAAGGCGACGACGGCCAGCGCGATCGCCGGGCCGATCAGCCATCTCGCGTCCTCGACCAGCGAGCGTCCCTTGACGCGGCCTAAGCCCGCTGCGGCGCCGATGACGAACAGCAGCTGCCAGGCCAGCGGATTGAAGAACCACGGGTTGCCTTCCGGATAGCCGTGGAATCGGATGTCGAAGGCATGGACGAGGCCGTAGAGCGCCAGCGAGGGGACCAGTGCCGCCCACGGGCTGCGGTCGAGCAGGACCAGGATCAGCGGGAAGACCGCGAGCAGCACGATGTAGAGCGGCAGGATGTCGAGGAAGGTCGGCTGGAACTCGAGGGTGAGCGCGCGCACCAGCGCGATATGGGGCTCGCTCAGGAAGTCGCCGACGCGGGACTCCTCGGCGTAGACCGGCGAGCCGAAGCTTTCGATCACATAGGAGACGATCGCCGAAAGCACGACGAAGAGAAACAGATGCGCGACGTAAAGCGTCCAGACCCGGCGATAGACGCGGGCCGACATCACGAGAATCCCGTCGCGCCTCAGCGAGCGACCATAGACGAGCGCGGCGGTATAGCCCGAAAGGAAGATGAAGGCCTCGGCGGCATCGAAGAAGCCGAGCGCCTGCATGGTGACGGCCGAGAACCTGTTCTCGGGGATGTGGTCGATGAAGATGAAGAAGAGAGCGAGCCCGCGTGCGACGTCGAGTCTCAGGTCGCGTCCCGGCTTCCTTCCCCCCGCCATGATGCTCAGTCCGCGGCGCTGGCCTTGGCTGCCGGCTCCAGAAGCCGCGCCATCAGCTCGGCCTCGCGGATCTTGGCTTCGGCGATCGACTTCTCCTTGACGTGGCCGTAGCCGCGGATCCGCTCCGGCAGGCTCGCGAGGTCGACGATGACCGCGTGGCGATCCGGTGCGAGCTTCGCGATCAGGTCATCGATCAGCCGATCGTAGTCCACGATCAGCTGGCGCTCCATCTTCCGCTCGTCGGTGCGCCCGAAGACGTCCCAGCGGGTGCCGCGCAGGCCCTTGAGCTTCGCCAGGACCTTGAAGGCCTGGCGCATCCAGGGGCCGAATGTCCGCTTCTTGAGGTGGCCCGACACCGGGTCGCGCTCGGCGACCATCGGCGGGGCCAGATGGAAGGTCAGCTTCTCGTAGCTCTCGAAGGTCTCGGCGAGCTGCTTCTCGAAGCTGCCGTCGGTATAGAGCCGCGCGACTTCGTACTCGTCCTTGTAGGCCAGGAGCTTGAAGTAGTAGCGGGCGACGGCGCGGGCGAACTCGTCACGGCCGGGTGCGCGCGACTTCTCAGCTTCGGCGACGCGCCGGACCAGAGTCTCGTAGCGCCTCGCATAGGCCGCGTCCTGGTAATCGGTCAGGAACGCTACGCGCTTGGCGATCATCTCTTCGAGCGTCAGCGGCGGAACCGTGACCGGCGCCGAACCGTCGAGGCCGGCGGCGCGCAGCACCAGGGGCAGATCGTGGGCGGCCCGGCGGCCCCAGAGGAAGGCCTGCTTGTTGAAGTCGACGGCGACCGCGTTGAGCTCGATCGCCTGTTCGATCGCCTCGCGGCTTAACGGGATCAGCCCCTTCTGCCACGCATAGCCCATCATGAAGGAGTTGGCGGCGATCGAGTCGCCGAGCAACGCCGTCGCGATGCGGCTGGCGTCGAGCGCGTCGAGACCGCCCTGGCCGACCGCCTCGGCGAGGCTGTCGAGGAAGCTCTTCGAGGGGAATGCGAGGTCGGGCTTGCTCGCGAAGTCGCCGGTCGGCGTCTCGTGGCTGTTGACGACGACGTTGGTCTTGCCGGCCTCCATTTTCGCCAGCGAGTCGAAGCCGCCGGTGACGACGAGGTCGCAGCCGATCACCGCGCGGGCACCGCCGGCGGCGATGCGGACGGCGTGGATGTCCTCGGCCTTCTCGGCGATCCGCACATGGGTGGTGACCGCGCCGCCCTTCTGGGCGAGGCCGATCTGGTCGAGGACGGCGATGCCCTTTCCCTCGATATGGGCCGCCATGCCGAGCAGAGCGCCGATGGTCACGACGCCGGTGCCGCCGATTCCGGTCACCAGGATGCCGTAAGGGGTTTCGACCGACGGCAACGTCGGCTCGGGCAGCACCGGGAACGGCATGTCGCCCTTGCCGCGGCGCTTCTTGAGATTGCCGCCTTCGACCGAGACGAAGCTCGGGCAGAAGCCGTTGACGCAGGAGAAGTCCTTGTTGCACGAGGACTGGTCGAGCGCGCGCTTGCGGCCGAACTCGGTCTCGACCGGCACCACCGAGACGCAGTTCGATTTCACGCCGCAATCGCCGCAGCCCTCGCAGACCAGCTCGTTGATGACGACGCGGCGGTCGGGATCGGGGAAGGTGCCGCGCTTCCTGCGGCGGCGCTTCTCGGCGGCGCAGGTCTGGTCGTAGATCAGCGCGGTGACGCCCGGGACCTCGCGGAGATCGCGCTGAACCGCGTCGAGCTCGTCGCGGTGGTGGACAGTGACGCCGGGCGCGAAGTCGGTGCCGAGCGGATACTTCTCGGGATCGTCGGCGACGACGACCACCTTCTTCACGCCCTCGGCGGCGAGCTGGCGGCTCAGCTGCGGCACGTCGAAGCCGTTGTCGGCCGGCTGGCCGCCGGTCATCGCCACCGCGTCGTTGTAGAGCAGCTTGTACGTTATGTTGACGTCGGCGGCGACCGCGGCGCGGATCGCCAGGATACCGGAGTGGTTGTAGGTGCCGTCGCCCAGGTTGGCGAAGATGTGCTGGGTCTCGGTGAACGGCGCCTGGCCGATCCACGAGGCGCCTTCGCCGCCCATCTGGGTGAAGGTGTCGGTCTTGCGGTCCATCCAGACCGCCATGTAGTGGCAGCCGATGCCGGCGACCGCGCGGCTTCCTTCCGGCACCTTGGTCGAGGTGTTGTGCGGGCAGCCCGAGCAGAACCACGGCGTGCGCTTGAAATCGGTCTTCGGCTTCGCCAGCGCGGCTTCCTTGGCTTCCAGGAACGCCAGGCGCTGCCTGATGCGCTCGGAGGTGTAGAAGCGGGCGATACGGGCGGCGATCACGCGCGCGATGCGCGCCGGGGTCAGCTCGTCGGCCGAGGGCAGGATCCAGTTCCGCTGCTCGTCGAACTTGCCGATGACGCGCGGCCGCACGTCCTCGCGCCAGTTGTAGAGCTGCTCCTTCATCTGGTTCTCGATGACGGCGCGTTTTTCCTCGACGACCAGAATTTCTTCCAGCCCCTCGGCGAAGTGGCGGATGCCTTCGCGCTCGAGCGGCCAGACCATGCCGACCTTGTAGACGCGAAGCCCGATCTCCGAGGCATGCGCCTCGTCGATACCGAGGTCTTCGAGCGCCTGCATCACGTCGAGGTAGGACTTGCCGGTGGTGACGATGCCGAAGCGCGGCTTCGGCGAGTCGATCACGGTGCGGTCGAGCTTGTTGGCGCGGGCGAAGGCGAGCGCGGCATAGAGCTTGTACTTGTGGAGCCGCATCTCCTGCTCGAGCGGCGGGTCCGGCCAGCGGATGTTGAGGCCGCCCGGCGGCATCTCGAAATCGGCCGGCAGCACGATCTTGACGCGCTCGGGGTCGACCTGGACCGAGGCCGAGGAATCCATGGTCTCGGCGATCGCCTTCAGCGCCACCCATAGCCCCGAGTAACGGCTCATCGCCCAGCCGTAGAGGCCGTAGTCGAGGATCTCCTGGACGCCTGACGGGTGGAGCACCGGGATGGACGCGTCCATGAACGCGTATTCGGACTGGTGCGCCAGCGTGGACGACTTGCAGGTGTGGTCGTCGCCGGCGAGCGCCAGGACGCCGCCATGGGGCGAGGTGCCGGCGTTGTTGGCGTGCTTGAGGACGTCGCCTGAGCGGTCGACGCCCGGGCCCTTGCCGTACCAGACGCCGAAGACGCCATCGACCGTGGCGCCCTTGAACAGATTGACCTGCTGGCTGCCCCAGAGCGCAGTCGCGGCCATGTCCTCGTTCACGCCTGGCTGGAAATGGATGTTGTTGCGCTTGAGGAAGCGCTTCGCCTGCCACAGCTGCTGGTCATAGCTGCCGAGCGGCGAGCCCCGGTATCCCGAGATGAAGCAGCCGGTATTGAGGCCGGCGGCGGCATCCCGCTGGCGCTGCATGATCGGCAGGCGCACCAGCGCCTGCACGCCCGTCAGATAAACCCGGCCGCGATCCAGCTCGTACTTGTCGGTGAGGCTGACTTTCGCGAGGGCCATGTTCCCTGCCTATTTTGAGCGCGCGTGGACGCCTTTACTTGGGTCCGAGCCTAACACGCGAAAATGGCCGCGTAATCCGAGCTTGGCGCAACGCAAGGAAGGAACTCTGACCTAATTTGAGAGGGTCGCGACGTTGCTCGGAAACGCCGCGGACGGTCATTCCGTTGCGCGCGCGAGCGGCAGCGACAAGGTCACCTGGGTGCCTTTTCCCTCGGCCGATTCAATCACGATGGTGCCGCCCATCAGCTCGGCCAGCGAGCGCGAGAGGGCGAGGCCGAGGCCCGAGCCTGGCTTCTTGCGTTGCAGCACGTTGTCGACCTGCTCGAAGGGCCGGCCGAGGCGCGGCAGCGCCCAGGCCGGGATGCCGATCCCGGTATCCGCGACGACGATGCGGGCCCGGCCCCCGTCGATGGTGACCGGGATGCTCACCTGGCCGCCGGATGGCGTGAACTTGACCGAGTTCGAAAGCAGGTTGAGCAGGATCTGGCGGAAAGCACGGGAATCGGCGCGGATCACCGGTGCCGGCTCGACGATCTCGGTCCTGACGGCAAGGCCGGCCGAGCGGGCGGATCCTCCCACCATGCCGAGGCAGCGGCCGATCTCGGGCGTCACGTCGATCGACTCGATGGTCAGGTCCACGCGCCCGGCCTCGATGCGGGACATGTCCAGCACGTCGCGGACCAGCTCCATCAGGTATGTCGCGCTGGCGTGGATGTCGTCGGCGTAGTTGCGATAGCGCGGGACGCCGATCGGCCCGAACATCTCGCCCTTGAGGATCTCGGCGAAGCCCATGATCGCGTTGAGCGGCGTCCGGAGTTCATGGCTCATCGACGCCAGGAACTCGTTCTTGGCCCGCCCGGCGGCCTCGGCCTGATCGCGGGCGATGCGGAGGTCCTCCTCGGCCCTCTTGAGGTCGGTCACGTCGACGCGGATCGCGACGGTGCCGCCTTCGGCCGTCCGCTTCTCGCTGATCATGAGCCAGCGGTCGTCGCTGCCTTTGTAGATGTAGGGGCGGGGCGGCGGATCGCGATGCATTGCAAGGCGCCAGGCGATCCATTCGTCATGCCCGGCCTCCGTGTCGCTGCCGGGCAGGTGGCCGCGCCAGCCCGAGGCGAGATTGGCGCGGACCAGGTCCTCGAAGCGCTGGCCGATCGCCCAGCCGATGCTCGCCGCCGCGGTCTTGTCGAGGTACTGCCGGTTGCACATGACCAGGCGGTCCTCGGCGTCGAACAGCGCGAAGCCCTGGGTGATCGTCTCCAGCGCGGTGATCAGCCGGGCATGCACGTTCTCGGCCTTTACCTCCGCCGACCTGGCGCGCTCGAGCGCGTGAATCTCGGCGGTCACGTCGGCGCCGGTACCGCGATATCCGAGGAACGCGCCGCCAGCGCCGAAGATCGGGTCGCCGCTGATGCGGATGTGATGAATGGCCCCGTCGTGGTCGTACCGCGCATAGGTGAGTTTGCGGAACGGCCGGTGTGCCGCGATGTCTTCCAGATGCTGCCGCCACGCCTCGTCGTCGGTGATGATGATGTCGAGCTCGTCGCGGCGCTTGCCGACGTTGTCGCCCGGAAAGACGTCAAGCTCGACGCCTTTCGGCCGCGAGACGAAGGTGAAGCGGAGATCGGCATCCTGCTCCCAGATCCAGTCGGCCGACATGCCGACGAAGATTGCGAAGCGTGCCTCGCTGGCGGCGAGCGCCTCGGCCTGGCGGCGGGCCACGGTCACGTCCGTGAAGGTGGCGACGCTGCCACCCTCGGGCAGCTGCAGCAGGTCGACGCGGAGGATGCGGTCGAGGTGGGGGAGCGCGACCTCGCCCGGGTCCTCGGGCGCGATGCCGCGCGCGAGCCGCTGTCGGAGCAGCCGTTCCTCTTCGGCGGGCGGCAGGTTGCGCCGCGCTATGTCGAACCGGATGAGATCGACCAGCGGCTTGCCGACGTTGATGAAGCCGGGCGGAAAGTCCCAGAGCGCCTCGTAGCGCTTGTTCCAGAACACGACGCGGAGTTCGCGGTCGAGCACCAGGAGTCCCTGGTCCATATGCGCGACTGCGTGCTCGAGCATCTGGAGCCTGGCTTCGAGCGACTCCCTTTTCGAGACGGCGGCCAACCGCGCCTCCTCACCCGCGATTCGTGGGTCCCCCACCCATTCGGGCGACCCTATCATGCGCCAAGGTCAACATTCCGTAATACCAACCGCGACGGGTGATTTGCCCGTCCCGACCCGCTATACCCGGGAGCCATGACGATCCTCGTCACCGGCGCCGCCGGCTTCATCGGATATCACGTCGCGAGGGCGCTGCTCGACCGAGGCGAGCAGGTACTCGGGCTCGACAACCTCAGCCCCTACTACGACCCCCAGTTGAAGAAGTCGCGGCTCGCCCGGCTGGAGGGAAAGGGGTTCTCCTTCCAGGCGCTCGACCTTTCCCGTCGCGACGAAGTCGCGGCCTTCGGCCGGCAACACCCGGACATCGACCGCATCGTGCATCTTGCGGCCCAGGCCGGCGTCCGGCACTCGCTCGAGCATCCGTTCGACTATGTCGATGCGAACGTCACCGGGCACCTGACGATGCTCGAGCTCGGCCGCCGCCTGCCGAAGCTTGAGAACCTGGTCTACGCGAGCTCCTCCTCGGTCTATGGCGCCAATGCCCGGCTGCCCTTCTCGACCTCGGACCGCACCGACGATCCCATCTCGCTCTACGCCGCGACCAAGAAGGCGGGTGAGATGATGGCAGCCGCCTACACGCGCCTCTACGGCTTCGGCGCGATCGGGCTCCGCTTCTTCACGGTCTACGGCCCCTGGGGCCGCCCGGACATGTCGGCCTTCCTGTTCACCAGGGCGATCCTGGAGGGCAGGCCGATCCAGGTCTTCAACAACGGCGACATGCGGCGCGACTTCACCTACATCGACGACATCGTCCAGGGCGTGATCGCAGCGCTCGACCGGCCGGTGCGCGCGCACCGCATCTACAATCTCGGCAACAACCGTGCCGAGCCGCTGCTCCGCTTCATCGAGATGATCGAGAAGGCCACCGGCCGGAAGGCCATCGTCGAGCTCAAGCCGATGCAGCAGGGCGACGTGAAGGAGACCTTCGCCGACATCCTCGCCTCGACGCGCGACCTGGGATTCAAGCCGACCACGCCGATCGATATCGGCGTGCCCCGCTTCGTCGACTGGTACCGCGGCTTCTACAAGGTCTAGCCGCGGCCCTCATACAGCGCATCGAGCTTCGCGCCGTAGGTCTTGCGGATCACGTGCCGGCGGATCTTGAGGGTCGGCGTCATCATCTCGTTCTCCAGGCTGAACGCCTCGGCCGAAAGGATGAACTGGCGGACACGTTCGATCACCGACAGGCGGCGGTTGACCCGGTCGACGGCGGACGAGATCGCGGCACGGAACTCCTTGTCGCCGACGAGCTGGCCTAGGTCCTCCGGCTTGCCTTTCTCCTTTGCCCAGGCGAGCGCCCATTCCTTGTCGGCAACGAGAAGCGCCACGATGAACGGCCGCTTGTCGCCGATCACCGTCGCCTGGCCGATCTCGGGCTCGAGGGTCAGGAAGCCCTCGACCTTCTGCGGCGAGACGTTGTCGCCGCCGGACACCACGATCAGGTCGCGCTTGCGGTCGGTGATCTCGATATAGCCGTCCTCGTCCATGCGGCCGATATCGGCTGTATAGAGCCAGCCGTCCTTGACGGTGCGAGCCGTCGCCTCCGGATCGCCCCAGTACCCCTGCATCACCAGCTCGCCGCGGACCAGGATCTCTCCATCCTCGGCGAGCTTGACCTCGACGCCGTGCATCGCCGGACCGACGGTGTGTAGCTTGATCCGGTCGACCGGGTTGACCGCGATCACCGGCGCCGCCTCGGTCTGGCCGTAACCCTGCAGCAGGCGGACGCCAAGCGCGGTGAAGAAGAGGCCGACCTCGTAGTTGAGCGGCGCGCCGCCGGAGACGAAGGCCTTGAGCCGGCCGCCGAAGCGAGCCGCCACCTTCTTCCGGACCAGCGCGTCGAGCACCTTGTTCTCGATGCGCTCCATGAAGCTCAGCGTGCCCGGGTGCTCGTACTGCTTGCGCCCGAGCGCCAGCGCCTTCTCGAACAGCTTCCGGCGGAAGGCCGGCATCTTCTCGAGCCCCTTGGCGATGCGGCCATGCATGACCTCGTAGAGCCGCGGCACCGCGGTCACGATCGTCGGCCGCACCTCGGCCAGGTTCTGAACCAGCGTGTCGGCGCCCTCGGCGTAGTAGATCTGCGCGCCGATCGTGATCGGGAAGAACTGGCCGCCGGAATGTTCGTAGGCGTGGCTCAGGGGCAGGAACGACAGGAAGATGTTGTCCTCGAGCCCGAGCGGCTTCAGCACCTCGATCGCGCCCTGGCAATTGCAGAGGATGGCGCCGTGGCTCAGCATCACGCCTCTGGGCGCGCCGCCGGTGCCAGAGGTGTAGATCACGCAGCTCGTGTCCGAGCGCTTGCGGGTCGCCGCCAGCTGCTCGACGTCGTCGGGCTGGGCCTCGCCCTCCGTCAGCATCTGGTCCCAGACCGCCCAGCGGATCGGCGGGCGCGGCGGCTCTCCCAGCGACTCCATCGCCACCAGGAACTCGACTGAAGGGGCCCGCGAGGCGGCCGGCACCAAACGCTGGGCAAGCTTGGCGGTCGAGACGATCACCGCCTTGGCGCCCGAGTTGTCGAGGATGTAGCGATGGTCGTCGACCGTGTTGGTCGTGTAGGCCGGTACCGTGATGCCGCCGGCGGCCATGATCGCCACGTCGGCGATCAGCCATTCCGGCCGGTTCTCCGAGATCAGGCACACCCGGTCCCCGGTCTGCAGGCCGCGGGCGCGGAGCGCGCGCGACAGCAGGTTCGCCTGGCGGGCTGCCTCCGTCCAGCTGATCGGCTGGTAGGTCCCTTCGACCTTCCGCCACAGGAACGGCTTGTCGCCGTACTTCCGCGCCTGCTGGAAAAACAGGAGCGGGAGGTTCTGAACTCCGCTGAGATCCATTCACTCCCCATGCGGCCGTTGTTAGGGTCGGCCTTCACCCCATCTTAATAGCGTTCTACGCCTACGGGAGAGTGCAGATGGCGAAGCGGGCCGCGGCCGGCAAGTTGCCGACCTGGGATTTGAGCGATCTTTATCCGGGACCGGACTCGCCCGCACTCAATCGTGATCTGGACCGGGCCGAGGCCGACGCCGGCTCCTTCCGACAGCGCTATCTCGGCCAGGTCGGGTCGCTCTCGGGCGCCGATCTCGGGCGGGCCATCGCCGACTACGAACGGCTCGACGAGATCCTCGCCAAGGCCGGGTCCTATGCCGGCCTGCTGCATGCGACAGACATGGAGAGCGCCGAGGTCGGACGGTTCTATCAGACCGTTCAGGAGCGCCTGACCAGGATCTCGACCGAGCTCCTGTTCTTCACGCTCGAGCTCAACAAGGTCGACGACGCGGCCCTCGAAGGGAAGCTGAAGGAGCCTTCGGTTGCGAAATTCCGGCCCTGGCTCCGCGATCTCCGCGTCTTCCGCCCGCACCAGCTCTCGGAGGAGATGGAGAAGCTGCTGCACGAGAAGTCGGTCACGGCCTATTCGGCCTGGGTCAGGCTCTACGACGAGACCCAGGCGGCGATGCGCTTCAGGCTCGGCGGCAAGGAGGTCACGATGGCCGGCGTGCTCGCCGGGATGACCGACAAGGACGGCAAGAAGCGCCGTGCCGCCGCCAAGGCGCTGTCGAAGGGCCTCAAGTCCGAGCTCAAGCTCTTCGCCCTGGTCACCAACACGCTGGCGAAGGACAAGGAGATCGCCGACCGCTGGCGCAGCTACAAGCGGCCGATCTCCTCGCGCAACCTCGGCAACAGGGTCGAGGACGAGGTGGTCGAGGCGCTGGTCTCGGCGGTGCAGGGTTCCTACCGGACGCTGTCGCACCGCTACTACATGCTCAAGGCCAAGTGGTTCGGCGTGAAGCAGCTGAACTACTGGGATCGCAACGCGCCGCTCCCCAGCGACGCCGACCGCAAGATCCCCTGGGACGAGGCGCGGTCGATCGTTCTGTCGGCCTATCGCCGCTTCTCGCCGGAGCTGGCCGACATCGGCCAGAGGTTCTTCGACAAGCCGTGGATCGACGCGCCGTCGAAGCCGGGCAAGTCGTCGGGTGCCTTTGCGCATCCGACCGTGCCGAGCGCGCATCCTTACCTGCTGCTGAACTATCTGGGGCGCACGCGCGACGTGATGACGCTCGCGCACGAACTCGGCCACGGCGTGCACCAGGTGCTGGCGGCGGGGCAGGGGCACCTGATGTGCGACACGCCGCTCACCTTGGCCGAGACCGCGTCCGTGTTCGGCGAGATGCTGACTTTCCGTTCTCTTCTCGATGCCGAGAAGAGCCCGAAGCGCCGGCGCGTTCTGCTCGCCTCCAAGGTCGAGGACATGCTGAACACGGTCGTGCGTCAGGTGGCGCTCCATTCTTTCGAGGCGGTCGTGCACGACGAGCGCAGGGGCGGCGAGCTCACGCCCGACCGGCTCGGCGAGATCTGGATGGAAGCGCAGAAGGCCTCGCTTGGCCCGGCGATCCGCTTCGACGACGATTATCGCGTCTTCTGGGCCTATATTCCGCACTTCATCCACTCGCCGTTCTACGTGTATGCCTATGCCTTCGGCGACTGCCTGGTGAACTCGCTCTATGCCGTCTACCAGGATGCGCATGAGGGCTTCGCCGGGCGATATCTCGAGATGCTGAAGGCCGGCGGCACGCTTCGCCACAAGGAGCTGCTGGCGCCGTTCGGCCTCGATGCCTCCAAGCCCGAGTTCTGGTCGAAGGGGCTTCGCGTGATCGAAGGCTTCATCGACGAGCTCGAAGAGATGAGGTGACGTGTCCGACGACGAGAACACGCTCGGCGGCCGCATCGCCCGCTATGCCCGCGTCGGCACCGCCGTCGGGGGCTTGGCCGCGCGTCTCGCCGGCGGGCGCGTGCTCGGCCTTCCGCTCGACCAGGAGCGCCACGCCGCCCAGCTGAAGGCGGCGCTCGGGGGGCTTAAAGGTCCCCTGATGAAGGTGGCGCAGATGATGTCGACGCTGCCGGACGCGCTGCCGGACGCCTATGTCCGCGAGCTCGCCGAGCTTCAGGCGAACGCGCCCGCAATGGGCTGGCCGTTCGTCAAGCGGCGGATGGCGACCGAGCTCGGTCCCGACTGGCAAAGTCGCTTCGACGAGTTCCCGCACCAGGCGGCGGCCGCAGCCTCGCTCGGCCAGGTGCACAAGGCGACGCTGAAAGGCGGCCGCGTCGTCGCCTGCAAGCTGCAGTACCCGGACATGACGGCGACGGTCGAGGCGGACCTGCGCCAGCTCAGGCTGGTCTTCTCGATCTACGAGCGCTTCGACCGCGCGATCATGACCGAGCGCATTCACCAGGAGATCTCCGAGCGCCTGCGCGAGGAGCTCGACTACCGGCGCGAAGCGAAGCACATGCGCCTCTACCGGAAAATGCTGTCGGGCGAGCAAGGGATCGCGGTCCCCGAGCCGATCGACCATCTCTCGACCGGCCGACTGCTCACCATGACATGGGTCGACGGCGTCAGGCTGAGCGAGGTCGGTGAGGCTCCCGTCGAGGAGCGGAACGCGGTGGCGCTCCGGCTGTTCCGCGCCTGGTACGTGCCGTTCTACCGCTTCGGCGTGATCCACGGCGATCCGCATCTCGGCAACTACACGCTTGCTGAGGACCGCACGCTCAACCTGCTCGACTTCGGCTGCATCCGCGTCTTCAAGCCGTCCTTCGTCCGCGGCGTGATCGACCTCTACAAGGCGCTCCGCGACGGCGACGAGGATCTCGCGGTCGAGGCCTACCGGACCTGGGGGTTCGAGACGCTCGATCGCGAGGTGATCGACGTTCTCAACCTCTGGGCCCGCTTCGTCTACGCGCCGCTGATGCAGGACCGGGTCCAGGCGATCCAGGAAGGGGGCGGCACCGCCTATGGTCGGCAGGTCGCGACCAAGGTGCATGCCGAGCTCAGGCGTCTTGGCGGCATCGCCCCGCCGAGAGAGTTCGTCCTGATGGATCGCGCCGCCGTCGGCCTCGGCGCCGTGTTCCTCCGCCTCAAGGCCGAGATCAACTGGTACCGGCTGTTCCAGGACCTGATTGGGGACTTCGACGAAGGACAGCTTGCCGACCGGCAAGCCAAGGCCTTCGCCGCTGCCGGTCTCGATCCTCCCGCCTGATTGCCTAGAATTCCGGCGATGTGGATATCGTCGCCGAAAAAATAGGCAATTCTCGCGCGTTCGTGACGGAAATCTGCGGGATTCCGTGCCGGCCTCCCCTGGCACGGAACTTGTTATTCCTGCTGCACCGCAACAGGCGCGGCCTGTTGCGTCGGCATGACGATGACTACCGGGAGGGTGGAAGCGTGAAGAGAGGGTTCCTGGCCTTGGCCGCGCTGGCGGTACTGGCTCCGACGGCGGCGGTGGCGCAGGACGCCGCGCCCAAGATCGACACCGGCGACACCGCCTGGATGCTGACCTCGACCGCGCTCGTCCTGATGATGACCATCCCGGGCCTCGCGCTGTTCTACGGCGGCATGGTCCGCAAGATGAACGTGCTGTCGGCGGTGATGCATTCCTTCGCCACCTGCTGCCTCGTGACCGTTCTCTGGATGATCGCCGGATACAGCCTCGCCTTCACCGAGGGCGGCGCCTATGTCGGCGACCTGAGCCGCGCATTGCTGCGCGGCATGGGCGTGGACGCGATCCACGGCAACGCGAAGACGATCCCCGAGTCGGTCTTCATGGTCTACCAGATGACCTTCGCGATCATCACCCCGGCGCTGATCGCCGGCGCCTTCGTCGATCGCATGAAGTTCTCGGCCATGCTGTGGTTCATGGGGCTCTGGTCGCTGCTGGTCTACTCGCCGGTGGCGCACTGGGTCTGGGGCGGCGGCTTCCTTGGCGCCGCCAACGTGCTCGACTACGCCGGAGGCACGGTCGTGCACATCAACGCGGGTGTTGCGGGCCTGGTGCTTTCGCTGATGATCGGCAAGCGCATGGGCTATCCCAAGGAGCCCTTCACGCCGCACAACCTGATCCTGACGCTGACCGGCGCCTCGCTGCTGTGGGTCGGCTGGTTCGGCTTCAACGCGGGCTCGGCGGTCTCCGCCGGGGCGTCCGCCGGCATGGCGATGGCCGTCACCCAGATCGCCGCCGCGGCCGCCGCGCTCTCCTGGATGTTCGTCGAATGGGCGGCCAAGGGTAAGCCCTCGGTGCTGGGCATCGTCTCCGGCGCGATCGCCGGTCTGGTGGCGATCACGCCGGCCTCGGGCTTCGTCGCTCCGGGTGGCGCGCTGGTCATCGGCCTCGTTGCCGGCATCGTCTGCTGGTGGGCGGCGACGGCGCTCAAGCGCATGCTGGGCTATGACGACTCCCTCGATGCCTTCGGCGTCCACGGGATCGGCGGCATCGTCGGCGCGATCCTGACCGGCGTCTTCGCCGTGCAGGCGATCGGTGGCGACGGCAAGGCCGGCCTGATCGACGGCAATGCCGGCCAGGTTCTCACCCAGATCTACGGCGTCGCGGTGGTCGTCGCCTACGACGCCATCGTCACCTTCGTCATCGCCAAGATCATCGACATGGCGATCGGGCTCCGCGTCGATGCCGATACCGAACGGGAGGGGCTCGACCTCAACCTCCACGGCGAGGTCGTGCACTAGGCGATCGGCATCACGTCTGGGGGGAAGGGGCGCCTTTGGGCGCCCCTTCTCGTTCAGGGCCTCGTTTCGGCCGATTTTCCGCGGACTTCACAAAAGCATATCGCCCGGGCATTGTTGCGGCCGCAAACGCCTCCGGGAGTGTCGATCGCCGATGAAAGTCGCCGTGCTCAAGGAAAACCGGGCCGACGAGCGACGCGTCGCCGCCTCGCCCGAGACAGTCAGGAAGATGCGGGGACTCGGCCTCGACGTCGTGGTCGAGAGCGGCGCCGGTGCCGGCGCCTCGATCCCCGACCAGGCCTTCCAGGATGCCGGCGCCGTGCTGGCCTCGGACCGTGCGACCGCGCTCAGCGGCGCCGACGTGGTGCTCGCGGTGCAGCGTCCCGATGCCGCCGACCTCGGCTCCGCCAAGGAAGGCGCGGTGCTGATCGGCCTTTTGGCGCCCTATGCCGACAAGGATCAGCTGAAGGCGATCGCCGAGAAGAAGATCCGCGCCTTCTCGCTCGAGCTGGTGCCGCGCATCACCCGCGCCCAGAGCATGGACGTGCTCTCGTCCCAGTCGAATCTCGCCGGCTACCGCGCCGTGCTGGACGCGGCCTACGAGTTCGGCCGCGCCTTCCCGATGATGATGACCGCCGCCGGCACCGTTCCGCCGGCCCGGGTCTGCGTGATCGGCGCCGGCGTCGCCGGACTTCAGGCGATCGCGACCGCCAAGCGCCTCGGCGCCATCGTCTCCGCCTTCGACGTTCGCGCGGCAGTCAAGGAGCAGGTGCAGTCGCTGGGCGCCACCTTCATCGAGGTCGACGAGGCAGCGTCGAAGGCGGCCGAGACCGCCGGCGGCTACGCCAAGGAAATGACCGAGGAATACAAGCAGAAGCAGGCGGCGAAGCTGGCCGAGACGCTGAAAAAGCAGGACATCGTGATCTGCACCGCGCTGATCCCGGGCCGGCCGGCGCCGGTGATCGTGACCGAAGCGATGGTCAAGGACATGAAGCCGGGCTCGGTGATCGTCGACCTCGCGGTCGAGCAGGGCGGCAACTGTCCGCTCTCCGAGAAGGGCAGGGTGGTCGAGAAACACGGCGTCAAGCTGGTCGGGCACCTCAACGTGCCGAGCCGGATCGCGGTCGATTCGAGCGCGCTCTATGCCCGCAACGTGCTGACCTTCCTGACGCCGCTGATCGACAAGGAAACCAAGGCACTCAAGGTCGACCGCAGCGACGAGATCGTGGCGGCGACGCTGCTGACCGAAGGCGGGGCGGTGGTTCACCCGTCCTTCGCCGGCTGAGGGGGATAGCCCAGATGGACACGACGAAATACGCCGAACGCGCGGCCCAGCTCGCAACCGACGCCAAGGCGCTCGCGACCAAGGCCGAGGGCCTCGCGCACGAGGCGACGGCGCTTGCGATCCAGACCAGCCACTCCGCCGGCATCGACCCGACGGTCTTTGGCCTTACCGTCTTCGTTCTCGCCTGCTTCGTGGGCTACTACGTGGTCTGGCGGGTGACGCCGGCGCTGCACTCGCCGCTGATGAGCGTCACCAACGCCGTCTCCTCGGTGATCGTCGTCGGCGCCCTGATCGCCGCCGGGCCGAGGGGCATGGACTTCTCCAAGCTGATGGGCTTTCTCGCGGTGATCCTCGCCTCGGTGAACATCTTCGGCGGCTTCATCGTCACGCAGCGCATGCTGCAGATGTTCAAGAAGAAGAGCTAGGGAGCCGCCGCACATG
This sequence comes from uncultured Rhizobium sp., assembly GCA_964504845.1. GTDB lineage: Bacteria > Pseudomonadota > Alphaproteobacteria > SHVZ01 > SHVZ01 > SHVZ01. The sequence continues at coordinate 22,244 of CAZDGR010000011.1, forward strand.
TCGACCACGCTCGCGGCGCTGCTCTACCTCGCCGCCTCCGTCTGCTTCATCATGGCGCTCCGCGGGCTGTCGTCGCCCGACACCTCGCGCGGCGGCAACCTCTACGGCATGGTCGGCATGGCGATCGCCATCGCCACCACGCTCGCGCTGCCCGGCGTCGTCTCCTACTGGCTGATCGTCGTCGGCATCGCGATCGGCGCCGCCATCGGTGCGGTGACCGCGCTCAAGATCCAGATGACGGCGCTGCCGCAGCTGGTCGCGGCCTTCCACAGCCTGGTCGGCCTTGCCGCGGTGCTTGTGGCCGCCGCCGCCTTCTATTCGCCCGAGGCCTACAACATCGGCGCGCCGGGCCAGATCAAGGTCGCCAGCCTGATCGAGATGAGTCTCGGCGTCGCCATCGGCGCCATCACCTTCACCGGCTCGATCATCGCATTCGGCAAGCTTCAGGGCGTCATCACCGGCAAGCCGCTGGTGTTCCCGCTGCAGCATCCGCTGAACGCGGCGCTGGGGATCCTGCTGGTGGTGCTGATCGTCTGGTTCTGCATGGACCAGACCACGACCGCCTTCTGGCTGATCGTGCTGCTGTCCCTCCTGATCGGCTTCCTCCTGATCCTGCCGATCGGCGGTGCCGACATGCCGGTCGTCGTCTCGATGCTGAACAGCTATTCCGGCTGGGCCGCGGCCGGAATCGGCTTCACCCTCGAGAACAGCCTCCTGATCGTCACCGGCGCGCTTGTCGGATCGTCCGGCGCCATCCTCAGCTACATCATGTGCAAGGGGATGAACCGCTCGATCTTCAACGTAATCCTCGGCGGTTTCGGCGGCGAGGTCGCGGGTCCCGCCGGCGGCGGGCCGGGCGGCGACAAGACGGTCAAGTCGGGCTCTGCCGAGGATGCGGCCTTCATCATGAAGAACGCGAGCTCGGTGATCGTGGTGCCGGGCTACGGCATGGCGGTGGCCCAGGCGCAGCACGCGCTTCGCGAGATGGCCGACATCCTGAAGAAGGAAGGCGTCACCGTCCGCTACGCGATCCATCCGGTCGCCGGCCGCATGCCTGGCCACATGAACGTGCTTCTGGCGGAGGCCAATGTCCCCTACGACGAGGTGGTCGAGCTCGAGGACATCAACCGCGACTTCGCCTCGACCGACGTGGTCTATGTGATCGGCGCCAACGACGTCACCAACCCGGCGGCGAAGACCGATCCCAAGAGCCCGATCTACGGCATGCCGATCCTCGACGTCGAGAAGTCGAAGACCGTCCTCTTCATCAAGCGCTCGATGGCGTCGGGCTATGCTGGCGTCGATAACGAGCTGTTCTTCCGCCCGAACACGATGATGCTGTTCGGCGACGCCAAGAAGATGACCGAGGAAATCGTCAAGACGCTCGGCTCCGGTCACTAGGCCGGGGCAACAACCCAGCGGTACGCGCGGCGGACCCGCGCGAGGTGTCGGTGGTTCCGGGCGTCGCTTATGCGGCACCATCGTCCGATTCGCTTTCCGCGATTGCCGGAGATCAGTGATCGTCGCCGCGGCAGAGCGCGTGAAGCATCGCCGGGTCGGCGATGACGATTGTGCGGCCGCGGCCGGTCACGCCGATGCGGCGGAGCTGGCTTAGGGCCCGCGAAAGACTTTCCGGCGACATGCCGAGCCGGCTCGCCATCGTGCGACGATCTTCGTCGAGCCGGATGGTCTGCGGACCTTCGTGGGCCGCGAGATGTCCCAGCAGGTACGAGCCGATGCGCTCGGTAGCCGACTTGAGCTTGAGCTCCTTGATCTGCGCCACAAGGATCCGCCAGTGGCGCGCCAGGGTTTCTGCCATCGCCAGCGAGATCGAGGCCTCCTCGGCCATTGCCCGGCGGAGTGCGGCTGCCTGGATCAGCGCGATGCGCGCCTGCTCCGTGACGCGCGCGGTCATGAGGTAGGGAAGATCGAGTATGACCGCCGGCGCGAGCATCACCTCGCCCGAGTCGAAGACTTCGACGATCGCCTCCCGCAGGTTGCCGCGTGCCGAGAGCATCGCGACCCGGCCGCTCAGCACGACGTGCAGGAACTCAGGTCGTTCTCCCTCTTCGAAGAGAATCGCGCCCGCCGGCAGGCGCTGTACCAAACCTCCGGTCGCAAGACGGTCGATTGCCGTCGCGCTCATGCGCGAGAAAAGACTGATCCGACTTAGCGCCGCGAGATCGGCCGGCTGCATTCTCACTCACTCAGAATTTGACTTTTGTTAATTATACGTAAGTCGTTTCTCAAAATAGCGTATCCACTTTTGCTGCGGACATCAAACTTGTCTCGCAAATGCACAGTCAGGCGGCGGCTTTGACTTGCATCAAGGCGCTGAGATCGTTCGTCCCCGATCTTTCCCGGGCACGCGAGCAGAACTCGCCTCAAGTGTCGAAGGGAAGCGATGACCACGGAGACTTCTACGCGACGCGACGCCGATCGCGCCCTGGCGATGAGCACGATCGCCTTCACCGTCTGTTTCGCCGTCTGGACGATCTTTTCGATCATCGGCGTCCAGATAAAGAAGGACCTCGGCCTCACCGACACGCAGTTCGGTCTTCTGGTCGGGACCCCGATCCTGACCGGCTCGCTGATCCGCCTCGTCCTCGGCATCTGGACCGACCAGTACGGCGGACGGATCGTTTATGTGGGCGTGATGCTGGCCGCCGCGGTTGCGACCTGGCTCCTGACTTTCGCCTACGACTACCCGACCTTCCTTCTGGCCGCGCTCGGCGTCGGCATCGCCGGCGGTTCCTTCGCGGTCGGCATCGCCTATGTCTCGCGCTGGTATCCCAAGGAGAAGCAGGGCACCGCCCTCGGCATCTTCGGCATGGGCAATGTCGGCTCGGCGGTCACCAAGTTCCTGGCGCCGATGGTCATGGTTGCCTTCGGCTGGACTATGGTCGCCCAGATCTGGGCGGTGGCGCTGGTCGTGATGGCGGCCGCGTTCTGGTTCCTGACCGGCGACGACCCAGCCTTGGCCGAGCGCCGCCGTAAGGGCGTGAAGCCGGAGCCGATGCGCGACCAGCTGGCGCCGCTGAAGAACCTCCAGGTCTGGCGCTTCTCGCTCTACTACTTCTTCGTCTTCGGCGCCTTCGTCGCGCTGGCGCTCTGGCTGCCCCGCTACTACGTCGGCGTCTACGGCCTCGACATCATCACCGCCGGCATGCTCGGGGCTGCATACTCGATCCCGGGAAGCGTGTTCCGCGCCCTCGGCGGCGTGCTGTCGGATAAGTACGGCGCGCGCCGCGTCATGTACTGGACCTTCATCGCGTCGGTGATCTGCACCTTCCTTCTGTCGTACCCGGCGACCGACTACGTCGTGCATGGGATCAAGGGCGACATCTCCTTCACGATCGCGATCGGCTTCGTGCCCTTCACGGTGCTGACCTTCATCCTTGGCTTCTTCATGTCGCTGGGCAAGGCCGCCGTCTACAAGCACATCCCGGTCTACTATCCGGATCGCGTCGGTGCCGTCGGCGGAATCGTCGGCCTCGTGGGCGGCCTCGGCGGCTTCGTCCTGCCGATCGCCTTCGGCGCGATGAACGACCTGATCGGCGTATGGACGAGCTGCTTCATGCTGCTGTTCCTCGTCGTCTCGGTGTCGCTCATCTGGATGCATCTCTCGATCATCTACATGGAAAAGCGGCGAGTCCCCGAGCTTGCCGGGCCCAAGTACCTGCCCGAGATCGACATCCTCGGCCCCGTGCTGCCGCCGCGCGGCGACACGTCGGCGATGCCGGCTTCCCGGCGTCCCGGCGCCTGAAAGGAGATATCCATCATGGCCACCGACATGCCCGCTGCCGCCCCGGTCTCGCCGAGCCGCACCTGGCTCAACCGCTGGGAGCCCGAGGACGAGACCTTCTGGAAGAGCGAGGGCAGCCGGTTAGCCTGGCGGACCCTCTGGATCACCACGGCCAACCTGATCATGGCCTTCATCGTCTGGTTCGTGGTCAGCGCGCTCGTCGTGCGGTTGCCTGGCATCGGGTTCAAGCTGACGAGCAACCAGCTCTTCTGGCTGGCGGCGATGCCCGGTCTTGCTGGCGGCACGCTGCGCATCATCCACACGTTCCTCGTGCCGATCTATGGCACGCGCCATGTCGTGGCGATCTCGACTCTGTTGCTGCTCATCCCCGCCGTCGGCTGGTTCTACGCTGTGCAGGATCCGACGACGCCCTATTGGATGCTGATGACGCTGGCCTTCCTGGCCGGCCTCGGTGGCGGCAACTTCTCCTCGTTCATGCCCTCGACCAGCCTTTTCTTCCCGAAGAGGCTGCAAGGCACCGCGCTCGCCATCCAGGCCGGCGTCGGAAACTTCGGCGTCAGCGTCGTCCAGTTCGTGACGCCGTGGATCATCGGTTTCGTGTTGGTCGGCTCGCTGGCCGGCGAGCCGCAGACCTTCACGCGCGCCAACGTTCAGAGCTCGATCTGGCTGCAGAACGCGACGCTGATCTATGTCCCCTTCATCCTCGTGTTCGGCGTCCTTGCCTGGTTCATGCTGCGAAGCGTGCCGGTGCGCGCCAACTTCCGCGAGCAGGTCGACATCTTCAAGATGAAGCACGCGTTCTTCATGACGCTGCTCTACATCATGACCTTCGGTTCGTTCTCGGGACTGTCGGCGACCTTTCCGCTCCTAATCCGCCAGATCTATGGCGGGCTGCCGGGAGCTCCCGATCCGCTGGCGTTCGCCTTCCTCGGCCCGCTGGTCGGCTCGATCGTGCGCATCCTCGCCGGCCCCGTCAGCGACAAGCTCGGCGGCGCCCGGGTCACGCACTGGTCCGGTCTCGGCCTCGTCGCCTGCGCCATCGCGGTCACGTTCTTCACCTCGCCCACGTCGATGGCCGACTTCCCGTACTTCGTCGCCGCCATGCTCGGGCTCTTCCTGTTCGCCGGCATCGGCAATGCCTCGACGTTCAAGCAGATGCCGATGCTGTTCCCTCCGCGCCAGGCCGGCGGCGTGATCGGGTGGACCGGTGCGATGGCCGCATACGGGCCCTTCGCCTGCGGCCTGATGCTCGGCTACTCGTTCGACTGGTTCGGGACCTTCAACGGCTTCTTCTACTGGGCGGCCGTCTTCTACGCCGTTTGCACCGTCATCAACTGGTGGTTCTACGCCCGCCGAGGCGCCGAGGCGCCGTGCTGAGCGACATGAACCAAGGAGACTGCTTATGAGCCATTTCCTCGATCGCCTGCTCTTCTTCCGGAAGAATGTCGATACATTCTCGTCGGGCCACGGCGTGGTCACGAACGAGGATCGCACCTGGGAGAAGGCGTATCGCGGCCGCTGGTCGCACGACCGGGTGGTCCGTTCGACCCACGGCGCCAACTGCACCGGCTCCTGCAGCTGGAAGATCTACGTCAAGGGCGGGATCGTCACCTGGGAAACCCAGCAGACCGACTATCCGCGCACGCGCCCGGATCTTCCCAACCACGAGCCCCGCGGCTGCTCACGCGGCGCCAGCTACTCCTGGTACCTCTACAGCGGCAATCGCGTGAAGTACCCGATGGTGCGCGGCCGGCTGCTGCGGCTTTGGCGCGACGCCAAGGCCCGTCACAACGATCCGGTGCTCGCGTGGAAGTCGATCGTCGACGACCCCAAGGCGTCGGCGTCCTACAAGAGCGTGCGCGGCCTGGGCGGATTCGTTCGCTCGAGCTGGGACGAGGTCGAGGAAATAATCGCCGCGGCCAACGTCCATACCGTCAAGGCGCACGGTCCCGACCGGATCATCGGCTTCTCGCCGATCCCGGCCATGTCGATGG
>CAZDGR010000012.1:0-27499 GCA_964504845.1 uncultured Rhizobium sp.
GCCGTCGCGACTTGCCATTTCGCATACGAAAAGCCAATCTGCCGGCCGCAATTTTTCGCTGGCTTGGTCTAAACTGGGGTTTAAATGCGACGGAACGACATCGGGCAGGCGCGGATCGATCTCGCGGCCGCCCTTCGATGGGCCCATCGGCTCGGCTGGCAGACCGGCGTCTGCAATCACTTCAGCATGATGGTTCCCGGATCGGACGAGCTGTTCCTGGTCAATCCGGAAGGTCTCTACTGGTCGGAGGTAACAGCCTCGAGCCTGGTCGTCTGCGATCTCGACGGCAAGGTGGTCGAGGGCTCGAACACCGTCGAGGCGACGGCGTTCTACCTGCACGCTCCGATACATCGCACCAACAAGAAGCACCAGGTGGTGCTCCACACGCATATGCCCTATGCGACGGCGCTCTGCCTGATCGAGAACGGTCGGATCGAGCCGGTGAACCAGTCGGCGCTGCCCTACATCGACCGCACTGCCTACGACGAGGACTATTCCGGTCTTGCCCTCTCCTACGAGGAAGGCACGCGGGTCGCCAAGCTCATGGGCGACCACACCACGATGATGATGCGCAACCACGGGCCGCTGGTCGCCGGCAAGACGATGGCCGAGGCCTTCGACCGGCTCTACTTCCTGGAGGAGGTCTGCAAGGTGCAGCTTCTCGCCATGCAGGCCGGAAGACCCATGAAGAAGGTGCAGCAACCGATGATCGACGAGGTCACCCGCATCTTCGAGAGCGGCGATCTCTACGTCGAGAAGCACTTCGCCGGCATCAAGCGCCGGCTCGACACGCTTGAACCCGACTACAAGAACTGAAGGGGACCCACGCGTCATGACCGTGATCAAGATGCCGAAGACCGACAGCGCCGAGTGGAAGGCCCGGGTCGAGCTCGCGGCGACCTTCCGCATCGCCAACCGTCTCGGCTGGAACGAGGGCATCGCCAACCACTTCTCGGTCCAGGTCGGTCCCGATCGCTACCTGCTGAACCCATACGAGCTACACTTCCGCGAGATCACCGCGTCCAACCTGCTGCTCGTCAACGGCAAGGGCGAGATCATCTCGGGCGAGGGCCAGGTCCGCACGGTCGCCTTCTACCTGCACCCAAGGCTCCACACGCTGCTGCCGAGCGCGACCGCGATCATCCACGCGCATCCGCCCTACGCCACGGCGATCGCCTGCGTGAAGGGCGGCCGCATGGACAACAGCCACGCGATCGCCATGGGCCTCGCCAAGCAGGTTCATTACGAAGACACGATGACCGGTCCCGTCGACGAGGACGCGATCCAGAAGCTGGCCAGGGAAGTCGGCTCGAAGTGCGTGATCATGCACGCGATGCATGGTCTCACCACCGTCGGCCCGACGGTGGCCGACGCCTTCGATCACTTCTACTTCTTCGAGCGCTGGGCCATGTACACCGTGCTCGCCCGCCAGATGGGCCAGCCGGTGCATAGCCTGGATCCGAAGATCCTCAAGGATTCTCCCGGCCGCGACAAGGGCCTGACCCCGCCGGCGGCGCAGGCGCATCTGAACGCCTGGATGCGCGTCCTCGACAAGGACGAGGATGACTACAAGAGCTGACGCGCGCTTCGTCCCGGGGGGATGAACTTCATCTTCATGCTGACGGTCGGGGATCGCACGATCCCCGACTGTCTCGCCGTCGCGGAGACCCTCCGCCCGCTCGGCCTCCGCCACATCGGCTTCAAGGACATCGGCGTGCCGTTCGAGACGCTCGAGTCTCTGCATGCCAGCCTCAAGTCGCTCGGCGCCACGACATATCTCGAGGTCGTCTCGACCTCGACCGAGACCGCTATCGCCTCCGCCAGGGCCGCGGCGAAGCTCGGCGTCGACAAGCTTCTCGGCGGCGCCGATGCGGCGCCGATCCTGAAGGCGGCGCCCGGCGTCGCCTGCTACCCCTTCGCCGGCCGCCCGGAAGGACATCCGACCAGGCTCGGCGGCACGCCCGAGAGCGTCGCCGAGGATTGCCGCCGGCTCGAGGCGATGGGGGCCAAGGGCGTCGACCTGCTCGCCTACCGCGCGACCGAGGCCGACCCGATTGCGCTTACCCGGGCGGCACGCAAGGCGCTGAAGGGCGAGCTGATCGTCGCCGGCTCGATCGACTCGGCCGACAGGATCAAGGCGGTCCGCGACGCCGGGGCCGACGGCTTTACGATCGGGACCGCCGCGATCAACGGCACCTTCCTGCCGGGACGGCCCGGCCTCGTCGCGCAGCTCGAGGCCATTCTCGACGCCACGTCCCGGACGTAGACTCGCGGGCATGGCGGAGATCGTGAACCTGAGACAGGCGCGGAAGGCCCGTGCCCGTGCCGAGCGCGAGAAGGAAGCCGAAGCCAACCGGCTCAAGTTCGGTCGCCCGAAATCCGAGACCGAGCGGAAGCGCCTGGAAGAAGCGCGCGCCAAGAGCGCGCACGAGGGCCACAAGCTCGACGACGGGACCTAGTCGCCGAGCGCCACGCCCTCGCGGCGCGGGTCGGCGCCGCCGACCAGGCCCTTTCTCGTCACCATGATGCCCTGGATGCCCGAGGTGAACTCGGCGATCCGCGTGTCGTGGCCATAGGCCTTCAGCGACGCGGCGATGGCCTCGGCCGAGGGCCCGGCTTCGATCTCGGTCGGCCCGTTGCGGCTGCCGATGTTCGGGAACGAGATCGCCGACTGCACGTCATGGCCCCAGTCGAGCGTGGCGACGATCGCCTTCGCCACGTAGTTGATGATGACGCTGCCGCCGGGCGATCCCACGACCATCACCAGCTTCCGGTTCCGGTCGAACACCAGCGTCGGCGCCATCGAGCTGCGCGGCCGCTTGCCGGCCTCGACCCGGTTGGCGACCGGCTTGCCGTTTTCCTCAGGCGAGAAAGAGAAGTCGGTCAGCTGGTTGTTGAGCAGGAATCCCCGCACCATCAGGCGCGAGCCGAACGCATCCTCGATCGTCGTCGTCATCGAGACCGCGTTGCCGAAGCGGTCGACGACCGAGATCTGGGTCGTCGACGGCAGCTCCAGCGCATCGTCGGTTCCCAGATCAGCGGTCGACTGCGGCGGCGTTCCGGGCTGCGCGGTCTTCAGCGATGCATCCGGCTTGATCTGCGCCGCGCGCGACCTGAGGTACGTACGGTCGGTGAGGCCCTTCACCGGCACCGGCACGAAATCCGAATCCGCCATGTAGAGGCCGCGATCGGCATAGGCGAGCCGCTCGGCCTCGGTCATCAGGTGCAGGCCGCGGATCGACCACGGCGCCTCGGCCTTGAGGTCGTAGGTCTCCAGGATGCCGAGGATCTGCAGCAAGGTGAGCCCGCCCGAGGACGGCGGTCCCATGCCGCAGACCTCGTAGCGGCGATAGGGACCGCAGACGGCTGGCCGCTCCCTCGCACGATATCCTGAGAGATCGGCTTCGGTCAGGTCGCCGGCATTGGCGGCGCCGCGCACGGCTGCGACGATGTCGCGGGCAATCTCGCCCGAGTAGAAGGCATCGGGTCCGCTCCGGGCGATCGCACGCAGCGTATCGGCCAGTGGCCTGTTCGCCAGCATCGTTCCGACCGGCTTCGGGCTTCCGTCGGCCTGGTAGAAGTAGCCCTTCGCTGCCGGCGTCTTCGCCAGGTGCTGATCCGACTTGAGCAGGCCGTTCAGGCGCGGCGAGATCGGGAAGCCCTTCTCGGCGAGCTCGATCGCCGGCTCGAACAGCTTCGCCCAGGGGAGGCGCCCGTGCGCCTTGTGCGCGAGCTCGAGGCCGCGCAGAACGCCCGGCACGCCTACGGACTTTCCGCCGACAACCGCGTCGTAGAAGCGGAGCGGCTTGCCGTCTGATCCGAGGAAGCGATCGGGCTTCGCCGCCGCCGGCGCGGTCTCGCGCGCGTCGACGGTGGTCAGCGCCTTCTTCTTCGCATTCCAGATCACCAGGAAGGCGCCGCCGCCGATGCCGGAGGACTGCGGCTCGACCAGGTTCAGCACCATCTGGGTCGCGATCGCCGCATCGACCGCGCTGCCGCCGGCGCGCAGCGTCTTGCGGCCGGCTTCGGCCGCCAGCGGATTGGCGGCGGCCACCATCTGGTGTTTCGCATGCACCGCGACCTTGTCGGCACGGCCGGTCGCGGCTTCCGGCTGCTGCGTCTGGGCTGCGAGCGGAACGGAGAGAGCGAAGGAGAGAAGGCCTAACGACAGCGCGTACGCGATCCTGGGCATGCGGCTCTCCTTCGAGTGTCAGCGCCCCTTGCGCCGGGCGATCGGCTCGCTCGCCTGCGCTTCCATGTCCCAGGGGAAGAGGATCCAGGTGTCCTGGCTGACCTCGGTCACGAAGGTGTCGACCAGAGGCCGGCCGGCGGGCTTGGCGTAGACGCTGGCGAAATGCGCCTTCGGCAGCATGGCGCGCACCGCCTTGGCGGTAAGGCCGGTGTCGACCAAATCGTCGACGATCAGCCATCCCTCGCCGTCGCCGTCGGCGCGCTTCAGCACCATCAGCTCGCCCTGGGCGCGATCGTCGTAGCTGGCGATGCAGACGGTGTCGATCAGCCGGATCTCGAGCTCGCGGGCGACGATCGTCGCCGGCACCAGGCCGCCGCGGGTGACTGCGACGATTCCGGTCCACGGGCCCTTCTCGAGCAGGCGCCAGGCGAGCGCACGCGAGTCGCGGTGCAGCTCGTCCCAGGAGACGGGAAAGGTGTGCCGGGGTTTCTCGCTCACGAGCGCCTCACGCTGTCGACGATCCATAGTAGAGCGTCACGGTATGCCTGGCTTCGGCGAAGAAGAGCCAGCGCTCGACGATGACACCAAGGCCGCCGGAGACGACCGCCAGCAACGAGCCGGCGATCGCGACGGCATCCGATCCTTGGACCGCGAGGAACGACAGCAGGATCGGGAGTCCGAAGCCGAACAGCAGCGTGATCAGACGGAGCTTGCGCGCATGCTTGCGCGCGACGCGATACCCCATCTCCTTCAGGAGATAGTTGGACTCGGTGTGCGGCGGGTCGAGCATCCTTACCTTGCCGATGGATCCCAGGCCGGTCGCGGTCTCCGCCGTGCTGGCCGAGCGTCCGCCGTCGAGGAACATCCAGTAGCCGATCTTCAGCGCCGTCGCGGCGAGCCCGACGACGGCGATCAGGAACGTGACGAACGGTCCGCGAAGCCCGTAGACGTGAAGTAGCAGCGCGGCCAGCAGCGCGCCCGTGTAGAAGCCGAGGGTCAGGTAGACGGGAACCGTCCAGGGATTCCGCCAAGCGCGGATCGGCTTCAGCGACGCGTAGATCATCGCGGTGCAGACAGTGGTGACCAATGCGCCGACGATGGTGAGCGCCGCCGCCAGCCTGGATACCTCGCCGGCGACGACCCAGCTCCAGGCGAAGGCGAGCGCCGGCAGGAAAGTCAGGATCGCCATCACGCCTTCGCGGCTGAGCCAGGAGCTTCGCCATTGGGTCAGCGCCCGCCAGGCACGCTCCGGGTGGCCGAGATGGCCGAGCGAAGAAAGCAGGCCGGCGCCGACCAGGCCGATCGCGACGGCGAAAGAGGCGATGCCGAATCCCGTCTGCGACCCAAGATGGCCGACCAGCGCGCCCCAGGCGAGCAGCACCAGGAGCCCGTAGCCGGCGCCCGATGCAGTGGTGAAGAAGATGATCGAGAAGGCCGGATGCATGGGATCAGCGCGACAGCATGCGGTCGAGCCAGGCGAGGAAGCCCTTGGCCTCGACCTGCTCGGAGGGCTTCAGCGCAGCCGCACCCTGCCGCTTCGGCGTACGGGGCGGCAGGTACTTGTTCACCGGCTTGTAGCCCATCTCAGGCATGAGGTCGTAGCCGCCGCGCTCGGCGACGAGCTTCGAGACCTTGCTCTCCGGATCGCCGAGATCGCCGAAGTGGCGCGCCGAGACCGGACATGTGGAAACGCAGGCCGGCACGCGGTCGATCTCGTCCAGCGTCTCGTTGTAGATGCGGTCGATGCACAACGTGCATTTCTTCATCACGCCGTCGGCCTCGTCGAACTCTCGCGCACCGTAGGGACAGGCCCAGGAGCAGAGCTTGCAGCCGATGCAGGTGTCCGGATTGACGAGGACGATGCCGTCTTCTTCGCGTTTGTATGACGCGCCGGTTGGGCACACGGTGACGCAATCGGGCGTCTCGCAATGCAGGCACGAGCGCGGGAAATGGACGGTACGGCCGCAGTCGTGGTCGCCGGCCTCGAAGGAATGCACCCGGTTGAACCAGACGCCGGAGACGTCCTTGCCGTAGGGATCGAGGTCGGTCAGCGGCGCCGAATGGCCGCCGTCGTTCCATTCCTTGCAGTTGACCGCGCAGGCGTGACAGCCGACGCAGATGTCGAGGTCGATGACGAGGCCGAGCTTCTTCGTCCCGGCGGCCGGCAGGTCGGTCATGCGCGACCCTTGAAGCGGGCGCCGTGGCGGAGCACGCCGGCGGGCTCGGGAGACTGCGGCGGACGCTTCAGCGTCGGGAAGTGCGGCTCGGACTTCGGCAGGCCGTCCGCCTTCGAGATCTTGACGCGGAGGTCGTACCAGGCGGCCTGGCCGGTGACCGGGTCGGCGTTGGGCGAGCCGTCGGCAAGCACATCCCCGATCAGGTGGTTGAGCAGGAAGCCGCGCTCCGACTCAGGCGCATCCGCGGCGAGACCCCAGGCGCCGGAGCGCTTGCCGATCGCGTTCCAGGTCCAGACCGTGTCGGCGTTGACGCCGTCCATCAGGCGCACCTGCGCCTTGACCTTGCCGAGACGGCTCTCGATCCAGACCCAGTCGTCGTCGGCGATGCCGTCGCGCTCGGCGAGGCGGCGGCCGACATAGAGCCGGTTGGCGCCGTGGATCTGGCGCAGCCACGCGTTCTGAGAGCCCCAGGAGTGGTACATCGCCATCGGCCGCTGAGTCAGCGCCGAGACCGGATAGGCCTCGGCATCCAGGTGCTCGAACGGCGGATACCAGATCGGCAGCGGGTCGAAGAACTTCTCGACGCGCGCGCGCAGCCGGTCCGGCGGCTGGACCGGGCCGTGACCCCGCGCCGCGAGGCGGAACTTCTGCAGCGGCTCGACATAGAGCTGGAGAATGATCGGATCGGTCGATCCGACGAAGCCGACGCTCTTGGCGAAGGCGAGATAACCCGCATTCGCATGCTTGAAGTAGCGCTGGTCGGGCGTCAGCGGGTGATGCCAGAAGCAGCCGTTCTCGATGTAGCGCTCCAGCTGGTTCGGATTCACGGCACCGGCGCCCTGGCCCGAGCCGTCGGCGCCGCGCCATCCGGCGAGCGGCCCGATGCCGGGCGCGCGCTCGTGGCGGACGAGGTAGTCGGAATAGCCGCCGGGATACTTCGGCGAGCCGTCCTCGTCGACCATGCCCGGCAGCCCGAGGCGCGCGCCGAGATCGAGGACGACATCCTGGAACGGCCGCACGTCGCGGTTCGGCTTGACGATCGGCTGGCGGATCGCGTCGGCCGGGCCGTCGGCATCGCTGATCGGTCGATCGAGCAGCGAGATGCAGTCCCAGCGCTCGAGGTAGGTCGTGTCCGGGAGCACCAGGTCGGCGTACGACACCATCTCCGAAGCATAGGCGTCAGAGTAGATGATGTGCGGGATCTTGTAGGCGCCCGACGCGTCCTTGTCGGTGAGCATGGCCATGGTCTCGGGCACGTTCATCGCCGAGTTCCAGCTCATGTTCGCCATGTACATGAACAGCGTGTCGATCTTGTACGGATCGCCGGCCCAGGCGTTGCGGATCACCAGATGCATCAGCCCGTGGGCGGCGACCGGCGCCTCCCAAGAATAGGCCTTGTCGATGCGGCCTGCCGTGCCATCGGCTTCGACCAGCAGATCCTCGGGCCCCGTCGGAAATCCGAGCGGCGGTCCCTTCATCGCCTGGCCCGGTCCGAGCGTGCCCGGCTTTCCGGCCGGCTTCACCGCCGGCGGCGCCGGCTTCGGGAACGGCGGCTTGAACCGGAAACCGCCGGGCACGTCGATCGTGCCGAGCAGGGTCTGCAGAAGATGCAGCGCGCGGCAGGTGTGGAAGCCGTTGGCGTGCGCCGAGATGCCACGCATCGCGTGCATCGCGATCGGCCGGCCGATCATCTTCTCATGCCGGCGCCCGGCCCAGTCGGTCCACGGCACGTCGAGCGTCACGGTCTCGGAGAACGCGACTTCCGCCATCTCGGCGGCGAGCCGGCGGATCGTGCCTGCCGGAACGCCGGTGACGGCTTCCGCCTTCTCCGGCGCATAGGCGGGATCCAGATAGCGCTCAGCCAAGAGCTGGAACGCCGGCACCGCCTCGCGGCCGTCGGCGAGCCTGTAGGTCCCGGCGATCGCGGGGACGACATCGACCGACAGCGCGTCGCCGATCGCGTCGGTCTTCTTGTCCCAGCAGAGCGGCCGGCCCTTGTCGTCGCGGGCGAACAGCCCGTCGCTCGCGGTGCCCGGTGCCTTGATCACCAGCCAGGGCGCGTTGGTGTAGCGCACCAGGTACTCGGCATCGATCTTGTCGGCCTTCAGCAGCTCGTGCACGAGCGCCAGCACCAGCATGCCGTCGGTGCCGGGGCGCACGCCGATCCATTCGTCGGCGATCGCCGAGTATCCGGTGCGGACCGGATTGACCGAGACGAACTTGGCGCCGCGCCCCTTTAGCTTGCCGAGCCCGATCTTGATCGGATTCGAGGCATGGTCCTCGGCGACGCCGAACATGATGAAGTAGCGCGTGTGCTCCCAGTCCGGCTCGCCAAACTCCCAGAACGATCCGCCGATCGAGTAGAGCCCCGCCGCCGCCATGTTGACCGAGCAGAAGCCGCCATGCGCGGCATAGTTCGGCGTGCCGAAGGCGGATGCCCACCAGCCGGTCAACGCCTGGCTCTGGTCGCGGCCGGTGAAGAAGGCGAGCTTCCGAGGGTCCGTCTTCCGGATGTCGCCGAGCCAGCCGGTCGCGAGTCTCAGCGCCTCGTCCCACTCGACCTCGCGGAACTCGCCGGTGCCGCGCTCGCCGGTCCTGAGCAGCGGCTTCTTCAGCCGTGCGGGCGAGTTGTGCTGCATGATCCCGGCCGAACCCTTGGCGCAGAGCACGCCCTTGTTGACCGGGTGGTCCTTGTTGCCTTCGATCCAGCGGACGTCGCCGCCTTTCAGGTGCACCTTGATGCCGCAGCGGCAGGCGCACATGTAGCACGTGGTGGTCTTGACCTCGTCGGCGGTCGGCGCCGAGAAGTCGATCCGGTCCGGGGGATTGAGAAGACTCACGTCACCGCGCTCAGCTGCTCATCGGTAAGGTGGCCAGGCACGATGGTGATGGGCACGCGGACCTTGCCGGCGGCCTTGCCGATCATGTGGCTGATCAGCGGTCCTGGGCCTTCCGGCCCGGTGCCGGCGCCGAGGACCAGGATCGAGATCGCCGGCTCCTCGTCGAGAATCTTCAGAAGCTCGTCGCGGCGGTTGCCCTCGCGCATGTAGACGACCGGGATCTGGCCTGAATCGCCGACGATCACGTCGCCGAGCTTCTTGATCGTCTCCTCGGCTTCCTGGCGCTTCTCCTCGCGCATGATCTCGCGGACGCCCATGAAATGCTCGAACTCCGAGGGATCGATCACGTAGAGCAGGGCCACCCGGCCGCCGGTCGCCTTGGCCCGGCGGCTGGCGTAGCGGAGCGCCACCCGCATCTCCTCGGTTTCGTCGACGACGACGAGGAAGGTGCGGTTGCCCTTGGGGATCTGTGCGGTCGGCGCGTCGCTCATGCGGATCAGATTCTGCGGAAGGCAGCGGCCGCCGTCCAGCCCGCTGCAGCCGCGATCAGGATGGCGATCAGCCCGTAAAAGGCCGAATCGTGGTGCGCGAAGTCGAATACGTCGGCGCTGAAACCGATCTTCGAGACCAGAAGCGGCGTGGTCTGGACCGTCACCACCTGGCCGTCGCGAACGAGAATTACCTGCACCCGGTAGGTGCCGGTGGTGACCCTGGCCGGCAGCGTCATCCGCGCCCGGAACAGGCGCTCGCCGAGGAACGTGACCTTGCCGGGCTCGGTGGTGAAGAGGCCGTCACGCTGGCGCGCGCGCACCAGCGCCTCGCGGAACTCGGGAATGTCGTCGCGCCTCGCCTCGGGATTGGGCGGCAGCAGCCGGACGTGGTCGACGCCGATCTGGTGGCGATCCAGCTGCTGAGGGGACAATATCTCGTCGATCGGCCTCGACGAGACGACGCCATAGAAGGTCGGGGCATCGGCAAACAGCATCGATTCGCGATTGACCCAGATTCCGGCGAGCCGCCCTTTGCGCCGGACGATGGTCGGCTTCGGCGGTCCGGTGACGACGACGACGACGTCGCCGGGACCGTCGGTCGCGCCGAACATGACGATGTCGGCGCCGGTGAAGCCCGCGGTGATCGCGACCAGGTGCTGCGAAAGATCGGCGACCAGCGGCTGTGCCCTGAGCGGCATCGATGCCAGCATCGCAAGCGCACCGAGGAGGATCGCGCGCATCATCCCTGCCCCTCCGGGGCAAGGGAGTAGAAGTCGGCCGGCGTCGTGAACAGGTCGAAGGCGAGCCTCAAGCCGACGCCGAGCACCAGGAGCGCCAGCAGGATGCGGAGCTGCTCGCCGCGAAGCCTGGCCCCGAAGCGCGTGCCGAGCTGGGCGCCGACGACGCCGCCGACGATCAGCAGGATCGCCAGCAGCACGTCGACGGTCTGGTTGGTGACCGACTGCAGGATGGTGACGTTGGCGGCGACGAACAGCGTCTGGAACAGCGAGGTGCCGACGACCATCTGCGTCGGCATGCCGAGGATGTAGATCATCGCCGGCACCAGGATGAAGCCGCCGCCCACACCCATGATCGCGGTCAGGACGCCGATCGCGAAGCCGACGGCGAGCGGGAGCAGCGCCGAGATGTAGAGCTTCGAGCGCCGGAAGCGGAGCTTCAGCGGCAATCCATGGAGCCAGTGATGCTCGTGCAGCTTGCGCTTGCGCACGCCCGGTGCCGTTGCCTGGCGAAACCACGTGCGCGCGCTCTCGATCAGCATCAGCCCGCCGACGCCGCCGAGGAACAGCACGAAGCAGATGCGGATCACCAGGTCGACCTGGCCCGCTTGCCGGAGCACGGTGAAGATCCAGATGCCGAGCACGGATCCCAGGAATCCGCCGGCGGTAAGCGCCACGCCCATCTGCACGTCGACGTTCTGCCGCCGCCAATGGGCGAGCACGCCGGAGACCGAGGATGCAAGGATCTGGGCCGCACCGGTGCCCACCGCGACCGGTGCCGGCACGCCGAGGAAGATCAGCAGCGGCGTCATCAGGAAGCCGCCGCCGACGCCGAACATTCCGGAGAGGAACCCTACCCCGCCGCCGACGAGAAGAAGGATGAACCAGTTGACCGACAGCTCGGCGATCGGGAGATAGACGTGCATCAGGCGGCAAATCGCAGAGACTGGCGGGAGGCCGGCATTCTGCGCCCCCGGCCCTTGGCAAGCAAATGCTTAGCGCTCGGTCGGCAGCCCCTCGGCCCGCCAGGCCTTGATGCCGCCGGCAACCCTGAGGATGTCGTCCTTGTAGCCGCTGGCCTGCATGATCTGGGAGGCGACGCCGCAGCGGACCCCGGCCGCACAGTGGAACACCAGCTGCTTGCCGGGCTCCGGCCGCGCCTTGGCCGGGTCGAAGGCCGAGAGCGGCACCAGCCGGGCCCCGGGGATCCGTTCGGCCGCATGCTCGTGGGGCTCGCGGACGTCCACCAGCGTTGCTTCCCCCTTGGCCATCAGGTCGGCGACGGTGCGGGCCTCGGCGAAAGTCACGTTACCCATCACTCGTCCTCTCGTTCGCGCTTGGCGACCCACCATGGCCGGACCGGCAACGGACCTTTCGTGTCGGGAGTGTCGCGCGACACCGGGCCGACCTGGTCTCCCCTCGGGGGAACCGTCGAAAGAACCTGGGCCAGGGTCGGCGGCGGGCGCGCGCCATAGCCGGGGGCGTTGTCGTAGACCGCCTGAAGCGACCTGGCGATCCAGGCCGCATACTCGCGGAGGTCGGTCTTGGTGATCGTGTCCTGTATCAGCGACAGCTCGGCCCAGGCGTTGTGAAGCCACTCGACCTTCTCGCGCGGCGTCTGGATCCTGGCGAGGCCGGCCTTGCCGCTGTCGACCTTGTCGAGAGACTTGACTCGGACCGACTGCGATTCGCGGACGACCTCGCGGAGCCGCTTGGTCTTGTCGACCGCGGCACGCGCCATGGTCCGGTTGCACCGGGTGGCGAGGTCCGCAATCTTGTCGAAGTCCTCGTCCGTCAGGTCGGCGAGCCGCTTGTTGAAATAGGTGAGGTCGAGGCTCCTCGGCGAGAGCGGCTGGGCGAGCTCGGCAATCTTGTTGACCGGAGCGTTCCCGCCCGGAAGCTGCGAGCACTCGGCAGCGCTCGCCGGCGGGACCGGCGGTGGCGGCACGGGTCGGACCGGCGCCGGCTGCTGAGCCAAAGCCGAGCCGACGACCGTCACCGAGAGCAAGCCGGCGAACATCCCCATGGGGGCACTCTACTTCAAGTCCTGAGCTCCGGCCAAAGCGCCTGACCGTCTTTAACCACCTGGGCAGCCGGATTCCCGCCGATCCGATAGGCGAGCTCGGCCGGGCGGGCGATGTTCCAGAGCACGAAGTCGGCAGCCTTGCCTACCTCGAGCGTACCCCGTTCGCGGCCGAGCCCCAGCGCCGCAGCGCCTTCGCGCGTCACGCCTGCAAGCGCCTCCTCCGGCGTCAGCCGGAACAGGGTCGACGCCATGTTGAGCACCAGCAGCAGCGAGGTCATCGGCGAGGTGCCGGGGTTGCAGTCGGTCGCGAGCGCGATCCGAACCCCTTCGCGGCGGAGCAGGTCGACCGGCGGAAGCTTGGTCTCGCGGATGAAGTAGAAGGCGCCCGGCAGCAGCACCGCGACCGTGCCGGCCTTCGCCATCGCGCTGGCGCCGGCTTCGGACAGATGCTCCAGGTGGTCGGCCGAGAGGGCGCCGTAGCTGGCGGCGAGCGCGGCTCCGTCCTGGTCGGAGAGCTGCTCGGCATGCAGCTTGACCGGCAAACCCAGGCCGCGGGCGGCTTCGAACATCTTTCGCGTCTGCGCCCTGGTGAAGCCGATGCGGTCGCAGAACGCGTCGACGGCGTCGACCAGCCCTTCGGAAGCGGCGCTCGGCAGGCTGTCGTGGCAGAGGAACTCGATGAAGGCGTCGGCCCGGCCTTCGAACTCCGGCGGCAGCGCATGCGCGCCGAGGTAGGTCGTCGACACGGTGAGCGGCAGGTCCTGGCCGAGACGACGCGCGACCCGAAGCATCCGCGCCTCGGTCTCGCGGTCGAGGCCATAGCCGCTCTTGATCTCGACCGTGGTGACGCCTTCCGCCTGCAGGTCGGCAAGCCGCCGGCGGGCGCTCTGGTAAAGCGCGTCGTCCGAGGCCTCCCGCGTCGCCGCCACGGTCGAACGGATGCCGCCGCCGGCCCGCGCTATCTCCTCGTATGAGGCACCCTTGAGCCTGAGCTCGAACTCATGCGCGCGGTCGCCGCCATGGACGATATGGGTATGGCAGTCGACAAGGCCCGGCGTGATCCAGCGCTTGCCGCAACGCCAGACCTCCTCGGCGAGGGTCTCGGGCGGTCCGGGCAGATCGGCGCGCCGGCCGATCCAGGCGATGCGCCCGCGATCGACCGCGATCGCCCCGTCCTCCATCGCACCGTAAGGCACGTTGCCGGGCACCATCGTCGCCAGCCGCGCGTCCAGCCACAACGACTCCCACATGGGACGGTCTCCTTGTTGGCGCCCTGGACCGTAGTTACTCTCGCCGGCGATGTCTCGGGAAGCCTCTCGGCACCTCTTCGCTCCGCTGGCGTTGCTGCCCGGCGGCTGGGCGACCGATGTCGGCCTCGATCTCGATGACGCGGGCAACCTGACCGGCGTGACGGCCGGCGCCGCGAGCGAAGGGCGCGATCGCCTCGACGGCCCGGTGCTGCCCGGATTTCCCAATCTCCATTCGCACGCGTTCCAGCGCGCCATGGCGGGCTTGGCCGAGCATCGCGGCGGCGACCCCGAGGACGATTTCTGGTCCTGGCGGAAGCTGATGTACGGGCTCGCCGGCGCGCTCATGCCGGAGGAGATCCAGGCGATCGCGGCCCAGCTCTACGTCGAGATGCTGGAGGCCGGATACACGGCGGTGGCGGAGTTCCACTACCTGCATCACCAGCCGGACGGCCGCCCCTATGACGATCCCGCCGAGCTGTCCGAACGTGTGGTCGCCGCCGCCAGGGAGACCGGCATCGGCATCACCCACCTGCCGGTGCTGTACCTCGCGGGCGGCTTCGGCGGGAAGCCTGCGACCGAGGGCCAGCGGCGCTTCCTCAATCCGGAGGACCGCTTCCTCAAGCTCGTCGAGACGCTTCGGGCTCGGCACCAAGGCGACGCCGACATCGCGTTCGGCATCGCCCCTCACTCGTTGCGCGCGGTGCCGCCCGAGGCGCTGACGGCGATTGTTGCGGCGGTCGATGCTGCAACGCCTATTCACATCCACATCGCCGAGCAGACCGGCGAGGTCGACCAGTGCCTCGCCTGGTCGGGCAAGCGCCCGGTCGAGTGGCTGCTGGCGAACGCGCCCGTCGACCGGCGCTGGTGCCTGGTGCATGCGACCCACGTGACGGCCGACGAGGTACGCGCGGCGGCGGCTTCCGGGGCCGTCGCCGGACTCTGTCCGACCACGGAGGCCAATCTGGGCGACGGCTTCTTCCCGGCCGAGGACTGGCGCGCCGCCGGCGGCGCCTTCGGCCTGGGCTCGGACAGCCACATCTCGGTCAGCTTCATCGAGGAGCTGCGCTGGCTCGAATACGGCCGGAGGTTGATCGCCCGCCGCCGCAACCGGCTGACCGGGACCGACGGCATAAGGGATCTCTTCCTTGCGGCCCTCGACGGGGGCGCACGGGCGTCCGGGCGCCCCATCGGGCGGATAGCACCCGGCCTGCGCGCCGACATGGTCGTGCTCGACCAGGATGCGGCGACCCTGGCAGAGGTCCCGCCGGACCGTCTTCTCGACGCGCTGGTCTTCGCCGGCAACGTCAACCCGGTGAAGCACGCGATGGTCGGCGGGCGCTGGCAGGTGCGCGACGGCCGCCACACTCGGCGCGACGATATCCTCAGCCGATATAGCCGCGCCTTGGCATCGGTACGTAGCCGCTTATGAGAGCGCGCCTTCGAGCTCCAGAAGCTTCTGCTTGATCGGGATGCCGCCGGCATAGCCGGTCAGCGTGCCATCCGTGCCGATCACCCGATGGCAGGGGACGATCACCGCGATCGGGTTGGTGGCGTTGGCGCGGCCGACGGCGCGGAAAGCGCCCGGACGGCCGACCTTCGCCGCGAGCGCGGCATAGGTCGTGGTCTTGCCGAACGGGATCTTCAGGAGCGCCGCCCAGACCTGCTTCTGGAACGGTGTGCCCTTGGCGGCGAGCGGGAAGTCGAAGGTCTTTCGCTTGCCGGCGAAGTACTCGTCGATCTGACGGGCGACCGGGGCGACCGCCTTGTCGTCGCGCTCGCCGCCATTGGCCTTGATCCAATCACGCTCGCGCTTGGAGAGGCCGAGGTGAGTGAGCCTGCCGGCGCCGTCCAACGCGGCGGCGAGAGGCCCGACGGGCGTGTCGATAACGCCCCAGCACTGCTTGCTCATGTCCGGGAAGATAGCGCCGCGAAGGCTGCGTTTCTTCCCGGATATGGCTTTCGTGATCAGCCGCGGTTCATGCGGTTGTTGACGAGGTCGGTCACAACGCCCGGATCGGCGAGGGTCGACGTGTCGCCCAGCTGGTCGTGCTCGTTGGCGGCGATCTTGCGCAGGATGCGGCGCATGATCTTGCCCGAGCGGGTCTTCGGCAGGCCCGGCGCCCACTGGATCAGGTCGGGCGTGGCGATCGGGCCGATCTCCTTCCTGACCCACTGCACCAGCTCCTTGCGGAGCTCCTCGGACGTCGTCTCGCCGGCCTTCAGGGTGACATAGGCGTAGATGCCCTGGCCCTTGATGTCGTGCGGATAGCCCACGACCGCGGCTTCCGCGACCTTCTTGTGGGCGACGAGCGCGCTCTCGACCTCGGCAGTGCCGAGGCGATGGCCGGAGACGTTGATCACGTCGTCGACGCGGCCGGTGATCCAG
Organism: uncultured Rhizobium sp.; assembly: GCA_964504845.1. Classification (GTDB taxonomy): domain Bacteria; phylum Pseudomonadota; class Alphaproteobacteria; order SHVZ01; family SHVZ01; genus SHVZ01. The sequence continues at coordinate 16,100 of CAZDGR010000012.1, forward strand.
TAGTAGCCGTCCTCGTCGCGGCGCGCGCCGTCGCCGGTGAAGTACTTGCCCTTGAAGGTGGCGAAGTAGGTCTGGCCGAAGCGCGGATGGTCGCCATAGACGGTTCGCATCTGGCCCGGCCAGGAATCGAGCAGCACGAGGTTGCCCTCGGTCTTGCCCTCCAGGATCTTGCCGTCGTTATCGACGATCGCCGGGCGGATGCCGAAGAAAGGCTTGGTCGCCGAGCCCGGCTTGGTCGCGATCGCGCCCGGCAGCGGCGTGATCAGGATGCCGCCGGTCTCGGTCTGCCACCAGGTGTCGACGATCGGCACGCGGCTGTCGCCGACGACGCGGTGATACCAGAGCCAGGCTTCCGGGTTGATCGGCTCGCCGACCGAGCCCAGCAGGCGCAGGCTGGCGCGGCTGGTCTTCTTCACCGGCGCCTCGCCGTCGCGCATCAAGGCGCGGATCGCGGTCGGCGCGGTGTAGAAGATGTTGACCTTGTGCTTGTCGACCACCTGCCAGAAACGCGAGGTGTCCGGATAGTTGGGCACGCCCTCGAACATCAGGGTCGTGGCGCCGTTCGAGAGCGGGCCATAGACGATATAGCTGTGGCCGGTGACCCAGCCGACATCCGCCGTGCACCAGTAGATGTCGCCGTCGTGATAGTCGAACACGTACTGGTGCGTGATCGAGGTATAGACCATGTAGCCGCCGGTCGTGTGCAGCACGCCCTTGGGCTTACCGGTGGAGCCCGAGGTGTAGAGGATGAACAGCGGATCCTCCGCCCCCATCTCCTCCGGCGGGCAGTCCGCCGACACCTTGGCGCATTCCTCGTGGTACCAGATGTCACGGCCCTGGACCCAGCCGGTCTTGCCGCCGGTACGCTTCACCACCACGACGGTCTTGACCGACGGGCACTGCTTCAGCGCCTCGTCGACATTGGCCTTGAGCGGGATCGCCTTGCCGCCGCGAAGCCCCTCGTCGGCGGTGATCACCAGGTTGGAATCGCAGTCCTGGATGCGGTTGATCAGCGAATCCGGCGAGAAGCCGCCGAACACCACCGAGTGGATCGCGCCGATGCGGGCGCAGGCGAGCATCGCATAGGCGGCCTCGGGGATCATCGGCATGTAGATCGTGACGCGGTCGCCCTTCTTGACGCCGCGGGCCTTCAGCACGTTCGCGAGCCGGGAGGTGTGCTCGTGAAGCTCCCGATATGTCACATGCTTGTGCTCGGCCGGGTTGTCGCCCTCCCATAGGATGGCGGTCTGGTTGCCGCGGGCCTTGAGGTGCCGGTCGATGCAGTTCGCCGACGCGTTGAGCGTGCCGTCGTAGTACCAGCGGATGCGGATGTCGCCGGTGTAGTCGACGTCCTTCACCTTGGAGAACGGCTTGATCCAGTCGATCCGCCTCGCCTGCTCGGCCCAGAAGCCTTCCGGATCCTTGATCGAGCGCTGGTAGAGGGACTCGTACTTGGCCGAGTCGATCCAGGCGCGGCTGGCGACGCTGGGCGAAACCGGAAACAGGCTCGTATCGGACATGGCGCGGGCGTTCCCTCGGGGAAATTTCGTCTGGTTTCTAGCCGGCCCGGGGCGGGCCGTGGCGTTTTGGGAATTATCCATGGAACGCCCGGACCTAACAAGGTTTGCCAGCCTTTCCCGACCGCCCGGAGATGACAGCCCGAATGCGCCTCTGTAGGTTGCCGGCCATGCGTCGACTGAGACTTGCGCTCGCCCTGTTCCTCCTCCTGCTCTCGCCTGCGGCCGCCCAGACCCCGGCGCCGAGCAAGGCCGAGGTCGAATCCCTGATCGGCACGCTCGAGAACGAAGCCGAGCGGACGAAGCTGATCCGCCAGCTCCGCCTCATGATCGAGGCGCAGCAGCCCGAGCCGGCGACGGCCGAAAGCCCGATGGAAGAGCTTTCCCAGCTCGCGATCGACACGCTGGCGGTCCGCATCAACCGCTTCTCGGTCGAGCTCTGGGACGCTCTCGACTTCGAGCGCGCCGGCCGCCGCATCAACAACTGGGTCCAGCGCCTCACCTTCGACCCGGTGATGCGGAGCCAGCTGCTGGAGACCCTGGTCCGCCTGCTCGCGGTCTTCGGCGCGGCGCTGTTGGTCGAAGCGGTCGCGCGCGTCGCGCTCTCGAAGCCCCGAAAGTCGCTCGAGACCCGCGTGCCCGGAAATATCTGGTCCAAGGCGGGCCACCTGGTCCTGCTTGCCGGCGTCGAGCTGGTGCCGCTCGTCCTCTTTGCGATCACCGCGAACCTGACGCTGCCGATGACGGTGGGCTTCTCGAGCGGCAGCGCCGGCCTGACCGCCGAGCTGATGGCGGCGACCTTGCTGAACGGCTTCGTCCTCGCGCGCGCGGTCGGGCTGATCGCGCGCCTGGCCCTGGCCCCGCGGGCGCCGAAGCTGCGCGTGCCCCCGATCGACGACGAGACGGCGCAGTACCTGCACATCTGGGTCCGCCGCCTGACCAATCTCTGGATCTACGGCGTCACCCTGATCGACGCGCTGGTGCCCCTCGGTCTGCCGCGTGCGGGTCACGGGGTGATGATGCGGATCCTCGGCCTGACCGCCGCGACGCTTCTGGTCATCTTCATCCTGCAGAACCGCCACGTCGTCACCCGATGGCTGCACGGCGATGCCGAAGCGGCCAACGGCCAGGGCCTTCGCCGCCGCATCCATCGGATCCGCCAGACGCTGGCCGGCTGCTGGCACGGCCTCGCGATCTTCTATATCGCGGTGATCTACTTCATCTGGGCGCTCGAACTGCCGGGCGGCTTCGAGTTCGTCGTCCAGCGGACGCTCGGAACCATCGCGGTCGGCGTCGCCCTCTGGGTGCTCTCCTCGGGACTGCGCTTCGTGATGGATCGCGCCTTCACGGTCGCCGACGAGCTGCGCGCCCGATATCCGTCGCTCGAGAGCCGCGCCAATCTCTACCTGCCGATCCTCCGCAAGATCGTCTCGGCGGTGCTGTGGATCGGCGGCGGCGTGCTCCTGCTGCAGATCTGGGGCGTCGACAGCCTTGTGTGGCTCTCCTCCGAGCGTGGCCGGCGGTTCGTCGGCATGCTGGTGACGATCGGCTTCGCCATCGGGCTCGGCGTCGTCGTCTGGGAGATCGCGAGCGCGCTGATCGAGCGCAAGATCCGCCGACTCGATCGTCAGGACACGCGGAACGCCAGGCTCCGCACCTTCCTGCCGTTGCTGCGCACGGTGATCTTCGTGACGCTGATCATGGTGGTCGGCCTCACCGTGCTCTCGGAGCTCGGGATCAACATCGCGCCGCTGCTGGCAGGCGCCGGCGTCGTCGGCCTCGCCATCGGCTTCGGCTCGCAGGCGCTGGTCAAGGACGTGATCACCGGCATGTTCATCCTGTTCGAGGACACGATCAACGTCGGCGACGTGGTCGACCTTGACGGCAAGTCGGGATCGGTCGAGGCGATCACCATCCGCACGATCCGGCTTCGCGACGGCCAGGGCAGCCAGCTCACCATCCCGTTCAGCGCCGTCACCACGATCAAGAACATGACCCGCGACTACGGCTACTACGTCTTCGATCTCTCGGTCGGCTACGACCAGGATGTGAAGCAAGTCGAGGATATTTTGCGCAAAGTCGACGAAGAGGTCCGCAGCGACGACGCCTGGAAGCCGAAGATCCTGGCCCCGATCGAGATCTTCGGCCTCGACAAGTTCGGCGACTACGCGATGCGGGTCGGCGCCCGGGTGAAGACGAGACCCAGTCAGCAATGGGCGGTGGGGCGTGAATACAACAGGCGGATCAAGGCTGCGTTCGACGCGGGCGGCATCTCTATCCCCTATCCGACGACGATCTCGATGACCCGCGGGATCGCCGACGGCGGCGCTGCGCGCAGCTGATTACGATTTCTTAACCCGGTTCGGATCCAATAGGTGCGAGTCGTATCCTCGAAACGAGGATGGGGCTGCCGATGCATTCCTTTGTGGATTCGAGTGTCGTGCATGACACAACCCACAGGCGGCTGAAGGCGGACGGCACGCCGGGTGCCCACGGCCTCGACCTCGCGCGGCTGCTGGACGCGGTCAACGACGCCTACGCCGAACTCGAGACCGCCAATGCGCGCCTTCGCGATGCCATCGCCCATATCGGCGCCGGCTTCGCGATCTGGGGCCCCGACGAGCGCCTGACGCTCTGCAACGACACGTACCGGCACATGCTCCCGTCGCTGGCGGGCCTGATGGTTCCGGGAACCTCTTACGACCGGTTGCTGAGCGCGGCGGTCGACCGCGACGTCGTGGTCCTCGGCCGCGGCGGTCGCGCCGGCTGGATCGAGGCCGGCATAGCGCGCCATCGTCAGCCCACGGGCGTCGCCTACGAGGTGCGCCTCAGGGACGGACGGATCTTCGAGATCCGGAAGGAGCGGGCCCGCGACGGCGGCGTCGTCGATCTGTTCACCGACGTGACCCGCGCGCGCCAGGTCGAGAGCGACCTGCGCCACGCCAAGGACCAGGCCGAGGTCGCGAACCGCTCCAAATCCGAGTTCCTCGCCAATGTCAGCCACGAGCTACGCACGCCGCTGAACGCGATCATCGGCTTCGCCGAGATGATGGCGGGCCAGATGCTGGGCCCCATCGGCCTGCCCAAGTACCAGGAGTACGCCGCAGACATCCGCGATTCCGGCGGACACCTTCTCGCGCTGATCAACGACATCCTCGACATGGCGCGGATCGAGTCCGGCCGGCTGACGCTGCACGAGGAGCCCGTCGGCATCGCCGTCGCGATCGAGTCCTGCGTGCGGCTGGTGACCGAGCGCGCCAGGCGCGGGGGCGTCACCGTCGAGGTCGCGATCGAACGTCCGACGCTTCGCCTCCATGCCGACGAGCGCATGGTGAAACAGATCGTGCTCAACCTGCTGTCGAACGCGGTCAAGTTCACGCTGCGCGGAGGCAAGGTGACGGTGGAGGCCGCCAAGGGTGCCGATGGCCGGGTCGCGATCATGACCTCCGACACCGGCATCGGCATGACCGACGACGAGATCGCCAAGGCGCTGACGCCTTTCCATCGCAGCGAATCCGCCTTCAGCCGACGCTTCGAGGGAACGGGGCTGGGACTGCCGATCACCAAGTCGCTGGCCGAGGCGCACGGCGCCCGGCTCGAGATCACGAGCCGGCCCGGCGTCGGCACGAGATGCGCGGTGATCTTCCCGGCGACGCGGACGCTCGCCGCCGCCTGAAGTTCAGAACTGGTCTTCCGCCAGCGCCAGGACCGTCGCCGGCTGGGTTGCCGGCCAAACCAGCGACGGCGCCTGCACCAGGAGATGCTCGGCGTAGAAGCGGGCCGTCGTCTTCTTGGTGCGAAGGAACGTCTCGTCGCTCCCGCTCCCGAGATGCGCCTCGGCAGCGGTCGCGTTCCGGGCCATGACCCAGCCGCCGGCGACCAGCCCGAACAGCTTGAGGTAAGGCACGGCGCCGGCGATCGCGCGCCTGGGATCCTCGGGGAAGGTCCGGACGATCCAGTCCGTCGCCTGGGACAGGGCCGCGAGCCCGTCGGCAAGCGCGCTCCGCATCGCGGCGAAGTCCTCGTCGGTATAGAGATCGAGCTCGTCGACCGTGTCCTGGACCATCTGGATGAAGATCTTCGCGGCGGCCCCCTGGTCGCGCGCGACCTTGCGGCCGACCAGGTCGTTCGCCTGGATGCCGTTGGTGCCTTCGTAGATCGGCAGGATGCGGGCGTCGCGATAGTGCTGCGCGGCACCACTCTCCTCGATGAAGCCCATCCCGCCATGAATCTGGATGCCGATCGAGGCAGCCTCGACGCCGAAGTCGGTCGATGCCGCCTTGACCACGGGGATGATCAGGTCGAGGAGCTGCTGGGTACGCGCCCGGTCGTCGGCCTCGGGCGCATGACGGGCGCGATCGATCCACGCCGCCGCCTGCAGCGCCAGTCCGCGGAGCGCCTCGGTGCCGGCCTTCATCGTCATCAGCATCCGCCGCACGTCCGGATGGCGGATGATCGGGACGGAGCCCGAGCTGCCGGCGACGTCGCGGCTCTGCACGCGCTGCTTCGCATAGCCGACGGCCTGCTGATAGGCACGCTCGGCGATCGCCACGCCCTGCAATCCAACCGCGAGGCGGGCGTTGTTCATCATCGTGAACATGTATTCGAGGCCGCGATTGGCCTCGCCGACCAGGTAGCCGGTGGCGCCGCCGTCGTCGCCATAGGCCATGACGCAGGTCGGGCTGCCGTGGATGCCGAGCTTGTGCTCGAGCGAGGCGGCGCGAAGGTCGTTGCGGCTCCCAAGCGATCCGTCCGCCTTCACCAGGAACTTCGGCACCACGAACAGCGAGATGCCGCGTGTGCCGGCCGGCGCATCGGGCAACCGAGCCAGCACCAGATGGACGATGTTCGAGGTGAAATCGTGATCGCCATAGGTGATGAAGATCTTCTGGCCGATGATCTTGTAGTGGTCGCCCGCCGGCACCGCCTTGGTCCGCACCTGGCCCAGGTCGGAGCCCGCCTGCGGCTCGGTCAGGTTCATCGTGCCGGTCCATTCGCCGGAAATCATCTTCGGCAGGTATGTGCGCTTCTGCTCGTCCGAGCCATGCGCGGCCAGCGCCTCGATCGCGCCGTTGGTCAGCAGCGGGCAGAGCGCGAAGGAGAGGTTCGCGGCGTTCCACATCTCGCCGAGGGCGGCCTGCACGACCCAGGGCAAGCCCTGGCCGCCATACTCGGCCTCGAACGGCACCGCGTTCCAGCCGCCGGCCGAGAACTGCCTGTAGGCGTCGGCGAAGCCGGGCGAGGTGCGGACCTGTCCGTTCTCGAGCCTGGCCGGGGTCAGGTCGCCGCCGCGGTTCAGCGGTGCCAGCACCTCCCCGGCGAAACGGCCGCCCTCCTCGAGCACCTGCTTCACGGTGTCGGCATCCAGGCCGCCGTAGTGGGGCAGCGACAGCACGTGATCGAGGCCGGCGACCGCACGAAGCTGGAAGTCGAGATCCGTCAGCGGCGCCGCGTAGTCGGCCATCGTCAGAACACCTTGCCCGGATTCATGATGCCCAGCGGATCGAGCGCCGCCTTGACCTTCCGCATCAAGGCCAGCTCGACCGGATCCTTGTATCGCGGCAGCTCATCGCGGCGTATGCGGCCGATGCCGTGCTCGGCCGAGATCGAGCCGTGGTATTCGGCAACGCAGTCATGCACGATCGCATTGATCTCGCCCATCAACGCCAGGAACGCGTTCCGGTCGGCGCCCCTGGGCGGCGCGATGTTGTAGTGCAGGTTGCCGTCGCCGACATGCCCGAAGCCGTGGATGCGCGCATCGGGCACCCGCGCCAGCACGCGCTTCTTCGCTTCCCTGTAGAAGGCCGGGATGCTGCTGACCGGCACGGCGACGTCGTGCCGGATCGCCGGGCCTTCTTCCTTCTGAGCTTCCGCCATCGAGTCCCGGATCTTCCAGAACATCGCCGCCTGCGCCTGGTTCTGCGCGACGACGGCGTCGATGACGAGCCCATCCTCGATCGCCTTGCCGAGCGCGGTCTCGACATGCTCGGCGAAGCCGGCGTCATCGTCGGCTGTTCGGCTCACCTCGATCAGCGCGTAGTGGTCGTAGATCTTCTCCATCGGGTCGGAGACGCCGTGGATATGGTCGAGCGCCATCTGCATGCAGATTCGCGGCAGGTACTCGAAGCTCGCGACCTGGTCGCCGGTCGCGGACCGCATGCGGACCAGGAGCTCGATCGCCGCATCGAGGTCGCGGAGTGCCACGTACGACGTGCGCTTGTCGCGCGGCTTCGGGAACAGCTTCAGGACGGCGCCGGTGATGATTCCGAGCGTGCCTTCGGCGCCGAGGAAAAGCTGCTTGAGGTCGTAGCCGGTGTTGTCCTTCCGCAAGCCCCTGAGGCCGTCCCAGATCGTGCCGTCGGGCAGCACCACCTCGACACCGAGAACGAGATCGCGGGCATTGCCGTACTTCAGCACGGCGACGCCGCCGGCATTGGTCGAGAGGTTGCCGCCGATCTGGCAGCTGCCTTCGGCGCCGAGGCTCAGCGGGAACAGGCGGTCGGCGTCTTCCGCGACCTTCTGCAGCGTCTGCAGTACGCAGCCGGCATCGACCGTCATCGCGTAATTGAGCGCGTCGACCGAGCGCACCTTGTTCATGCGCCCGAGATTGACGACGACCGCGGCTTCTTCCTCGTAGGGGATCGAGCCGCCGGTGAGGCCGGTGTTGCCGCCCTGCGGCACGATCGGCACGCGCGCCTCGGCGCAGGCCCGGACGATCCTGGAGACCTCCCCGGTCGATCCCGGACGGACGACGATCGCGTTGTGGGCGGTGAGAAATCCGCGCCAGTCGGTGAGGTAGGTCTTGGCGTCGTTCGGCTCGACGATCGGCCGCCCCAGGGCCGCTTCCAGGCGCCGGATGAAATCCGGCGGGAACGAGGCAGGCGTGCGAGCGGCAGCGGTCATCGGGGTCTCGTGAGCGGGCGCTAACCCGATGTATCGGTTTCCTCAGGGTCGGGCAAGCCGACCCCGATCAGCGCGGCCAGCGATACCGCGACCGCCGCGAGCCACCAGAACTGCCAGACGCCGTAGCTCGCCATCGACACCGCGAGCACCGAAACCAGGAAGGCAAGCCGTGCCGAGTGCGCGACCCGGCTCTCGACACGGCCGAGCGCCAAGCCGATGCCGCCGATCAGAAGCGCCAGCAGGACGGGTCCCAGGATGCCGAGCTCGACGCGGAGCTGAAGCGCCGCGTTGTGCGTGTGCAGCGGCAGCGCCTGGCGCGTCCACTCGCCCTCGCGCGTCCTGAAGGTGACGTCGCGCTGGCCGCCCGGCAGCTCGCGCGCCGTCTCGAGGCCCCAACCGAGTAACGGCCGCTCGTCGATGCGGTCGACGGTGAACTGCCAGATCATCAGCCGATGGACCGCCGACGGCTTGATCTGCAGGTGAAGCGACTCCATGCCGGCCAGGACCGATACGCCAATGGGTGCGGCCAGCACGCCGACGATCGAAGCGCCGATCACCGCTCGCCGCACCGTCGTCGGCATCGCCATCGCCGCGAGGCCGGCGGCGAAGCCGAGGAATCCGGCAAGAAACGCCGTCGTGTTCTCGAGCAAGGTCAGCGCGCCGAAGGCGAGGACCAGGAAAGCGATCGCAAGGACGGCGCCGCCGAAGCGATACAGCGCATAGGCAGCCGGCCAGATCATCAGCGCCAGAACGGTCGCCGCGCGGTTCAGCATCACGGGCGTCGGCTCGCGGGCATCGAGCAGCGCCCGGCCGAAACGCAGCAGCGCCTGGCCGGTCAGGGCCTCGCTCAACAGAAGGCCGACGCCGATCGCGGTGCCGATCGCGGCCGATGCCGCCAGCCGCCTGCGGCCGCGGCGGTCGAGCCGGATCGCCTTGTCGATCAGGATGCCGCCGGCGAGGAAGGTCAGCAGGAGGCGTCCGGCCATCGACAGGCTGCGATCCTGATCAATCGACCAGAGCGCGCTCGCCGCCCCCCAGGTCACGAGCAGGGTCAGCACCGCGGTCGCGATCGCGAAGCGCCGGTGCACGCGGGTCGGCCAGCCGTCGCCGATCACGATGAAAAGCGCGGCGGCGAGCAGCAGCGGCGCCAGGCCCAGCGGTGCCGCGATCGCCAGCGGCAGCGCCAGCGCGACCGCGAGGTTGAGCGTTCCGGCGGCGAAGCCGGGGGCATTGCCGATCAGGCGCATCAGGGCTTTCCAGAACTCGGACGCGGCGCCGCGGCGCGACGCAGCCGGTCGTTGATCGCGCGGCCAAGTCCCTGTTCCGGGATCGGCATCACCGCGATCGCGGAATGCTCGGGTCGATCGAGGGCGCGCAGGAAGGCGAAGAGATTGGCTGCCGCCTCGGTCAGATCGCCTGACGGGCTGAGATTGCGCACGCCGCCCGCGGTCGGGCCGAAGGCAAGCAAGGCTTCGCCCGGCCGTGCCTCGGTCGCGCCGAGGCGCACCGGCAGCACCGGCGCATAGTGGCTCTCGAGTTGACCCGGCGAGCGCAGCGGCCCCTCCCCTGCCGACGTCAGCGGCCCCACAATGGCCTCGATCGCTTCCGACGTCACGCCGCCCGGACGCAGCAAGGCCGGACGGTCGCCGGAAAGATCGACCACCGTCGACTCGACCCCGACGCGGCAGGCACCGCCATCGAGGATCACCTGGACCTTGTCGCCCAGCGCCTCGCGGACATGCGCCGCCGTCGTCGGGCTCAGCTGGCCCGACGGATTGGCCGAGGGCGCCACCAGCGGGCGTCCGGCGGCGCGGAGCAATCTCTGCGCGACCGGATGGTCGGGTACGCGCACCGCCAGCGTGTCGAGCCCGGCCGAGGCCAGCAGGCTGACAGGACAGCTGTCTCGCCGCTTGAGGACCAAGGTCAGCGGTCCCGGCCAGAAGACGCGTGCCAGCTTCCGCCCTGATTCGGGCATGACGACAAGGGCTTCGGCCTCGGCCAGGCCCGGCACATGGGCGATCAGCGGATTGAAGACCGGGCGGCCTTTCGCCTCGTAGACGCGGGCGACCGCGGCATCCGACGTCGAATCGGCGCCGAGGCCATAGACGGTCTCGGTCGGAAAGGCGACTAGCCTGCCTTGCGCCAGCGCCGCCACGGCCTCGTTTATTGCGGAATCGGTGGGAAGCGTCATCGAATAAGGGCGCATCTTGTGGGCCAGATGCAGGCTCCGCACAATAGGGGCGATTCGAGGAGGGGCCAATGGCGCGCATCGTGACTGTGGCCCAGCAGAAGGGCGGCGCCGGGAAGACGACGCTCGCCGCACACCTCGCGGTCGCATGGGCGAAGCAAGGACACAAGGTCGGCATCGTCGACATCGACCCGCAGGCAAGCCTGACCAAGTGGTTCGCCGAACGTGCGCGGGTGAAGGACGCTGTCGCGATCGAGCTTCGCTGCGTCGGCGGCTGGCGCGTGCAAGGCGAGGTCGAGAAGCTCTCGAAGCTGGTCGACATCGTCGTCGTCGACAGCCCGCCTCACGCCGAGACGGAGTCGAAGATCGCGGTCCGCTCGGCCGACCTGGTGCTGGTGCCGGCGCAGCCGAGCCCGATGGATCTGTGGGCGACCAAGGTGACGCTCGATCTTGCCAAGGCCGAGAAGCGGCCGGCGCTTGTGATCCTCAACCGGATGCCGGCGCGCGGGAAGCTCGCCGATCAGATGCGGAGCAGATACGCAGAGCTCGGAACGCCGGTCGCCGACACGGTGCTCGGCAGCCGCGTTGCCTTCGCCTCCTCGATGCTCGAGGGCAAGGGGATCTCAGAACTGGGCGGCGCGGGCGCCGCGGGCCAGGAAATGACGGCGCTTGCCGCCGAGATCCTCAAGCGGCTCGACCCCGTGCAATGAAGCCGTGATTGAGGAAGCCGGGCTTGCCATAGAGCAGCGTGCCGCCTTCCTTGGTTTCCATCCGCCCGCCGGCGGCTTCCAG
>CAZDGR010000013.1:0-25104 GCA_964504845.1 uncultured Rhizobium sp.
TGGTCGAGACGCCGACATCGGGATCGCCGGAATCGTCGGCGAAGGCCTCGATCGAGAGCAGGCGCGCCGATGGCGCCACGTCGGCGATCAGGCCGGCGAGCGCCGTGCCGTGGCGGCCGCGGCCGCCGTTCGAGATCACGCTGAGGCGCTCCGATACGTGGCCGATCAGCGACGTGACCTCGGCGACCTTGGTGTCGATCAGCGCGACCGTGACGCCGGCACCCGATGCCATGCCGAGTGCCGGCTGGAGACGCAGCCGGTCCTGCGGATAGACGCCGCCGACGGTGCCGGAGGTGCGATAGCGGAAGTTCGGCTGCGCGCCCTGGACGCGGGAGTCGAGGCCCATCAGGTCGATGGTGTCGCCGAGCCCGCGGGGCCTGAGGACGGTGAAGGTCACGAGACGGACGCCGAGCGAGCGGATCGTCGCCTCTTCCTCGACCGCGAGGCCATAGTCGTTGGCGAGATCGCCGTCGCGGGGGATCGGAACGATGGCGACGAGCTGATTGACGATCATCTCGCGCGCGCCGAGGCCGAGCATCGTCGCCGACGGCACGCCGGGGCGGGGGACGACGACCGGGGCGACCGGGATGGCGGGCACATCGGCCGAGATCGTCGGCGCCGGTGTCAAGGGAGCGGCCTTACCTGCGGGCGCCGGTGTCGGCGTCGTCGGGGCGGGCGTCGGCTTGTCGCCGCTAGCGACCGGCTGGTCGCCGGACGGCGGGCGGTCGCCGGCGGCCGGCGGCGTGTCGCCGCGAGGGGAGTGGTCGCCCTTGCGACGGCGCTGTTCCCACCGTTCGCGGCGTGATGGATCCGACGCCTCGTCGGGGCGGTGACGATGATGTCGGCCGCGCGTCTCGTGCGGTCGGCCGTCCGCGCCTTCGCCGGCGGTCTCGGTGGTCGAGGCGACCGGTGCCGGCCCGGTTGGAACGAAGAAGGGAACGCGTGGCGCTGCGGGCGCGATGTTGGTCGGGAGCGGTGCGGGATTGGCGGCGACCGGCGGTGGTGCTGTCGGGGCCTTGCCAGGCGTCGGGAGCGGAGCCCGGTCGGGTGCCCGCGGCGGCGTCACCGGACGCGGCGCGCTGCGGCCTCCGGCGAAGCCTGCGACATCAGCGCTGTCGGGACGTGCGTCGACGCCTTCGGCTCGAGCCCGGCCCGGGCCCAGCGCAACCACGACGGCTACGACACAGATCAGGCCCACCCGAACCAGTTGACGCCTCCGTCTAGTCCGTTCGCGCGATCGTCCTCGTGACCCCGCTTCGCTTCAGCCTGTCCAAGGCCTGCTCGCCCTGGGAGGTCTCCAGGATATAGGCCCCGTCCGGCATCGGCCCGCGCACGATCCCGAGCTCCGCTTCAGACAGGGCCGCTCGGATCGCCGCGACAGAGGCGTCCTCGACGAATTGCACGGCGTACCGTGTCGAGACAACAACAATCTTGGGCGCGGGCGCCGAGGCCGTGCGGTAGGTCGATACCGGTGCCAGCCAGACCAGCGCCGCTCCCTCGACGACGGCGACCAGGACGGCCGCAGCAAGCGCGGGTTTGAGCCAGTTCCCTGCGGGTTTCGCCGTCCGCCTCTCGGACGCCGCCGCAGCCGCCAGCAGTTCGTCCGGATCGACATCGGCGGGGATCGGCAGCGGTGCCGTGGCGACGGCTGCCTGCAGCCGCCGCTCCTCGTCCAGAGCGAGTCGCAAAGCCGGCGACTGCGCGAGCGCCTTGTCGACCTTGGCACGCTCCTCGGGCGAGAGCTGGCCCGACACGTACCAGGGCAGCAGCAGCTCTTCTTCGGGGGTATCGACTTCTTGCTTCATGGCTTCACGGCTCCTTCACGCCCGACTCCGCCAGCAGCGTCTTCAGGCGCTTGCGCGCGTAGAACATGCGCGTCTTGACGGTGTTGACCGGGCAATCGACGACCCCGGCGATCTCCTCGACCGACAACTCCTCGCGATAGGCGAGATGCAGAACTTCCCGATGCTCGACGCTCAGACGTTCCATCAGCTTGCCGACCAGATCGGCGACCGATGCCCGGCCGAGGGAGTCCTCGGGGCCGGGCGACGGATCCGGGATCTCGGCCATCGCTTCCTCGTCGAACGCGCTCTCGCGGGTACGCCGGAGGTAGTCGATCGCCTTGTGGCGGGCGATGCCGAACAACCAGGTCGAGACCGTCGACCGGCCGCCGAACCGCCCTGCCCCCTTCCACAGTTCCAGCATCGTCTCGTTCATCAGCTCGTCGGCAATGTGCGACAGACGGACAAGGCGCGAGAGATAGGCGTGCACGGGTCGCTGGAAGCGACGGAACAGCCAGCGGAAGGCGACATGATCACCTCCGGCCACCTTCTCCACGAGGTGACGCAGATCCGCTTCAGCCACTCGCTTTCCAGGCCCACCCTCGGCCATCCCTCCCCTTTCCCGTCCGTCGCGTCGGACGCTGATTTGGTTCAAATCCGGTTGCATCCCAGTATAAGGTGCCCGGCCGAATTCAAGGGAGGAGACCGGGAAATGGCCAAGAAAGCGAGTCGTCCGCTCGTCTACGTTGCGGACAAGCCCGATACCGGGCCGGCGCATGCGATCACCCGCGAGAAGATCAAGGCGGCGGCCAGGCGGCATCCCGGCGTCTTCGACAAGGTCGACATCGTCTGGGGGCTGAAGCCGAAGGACCTGGCCGAGGCCGAGATCGTGCTCGGCGTCGCCTTCGATCCGCTGACGCTCCGCAAGGACGCGCCCAAGCTCAAGTGGATCCAGTCGCTGAATGCCGGCGTCGAGAAGCTGGCGCCGAAGATGGACCGCAGCTTCACGCTGACCAATGCGTCCGGCCTGCACGGGCCGAAGGGCGGCGAGTTCGCGCTCGCCAGCATGATGATCCTCAACAACGCCGTTCAGTTCTTCGTCGGCAGCCAGCGCAAGCGCGAGTGGAAGCCGGTCTTCACAACGCCGATCGAGGGCAAGACCGTCGTGATCGCCGGCACCGGCGGCCTCGGCCAGGCGACCGCCCGCCAGGCGAAGAAGCACAAGATGACGATCATCGGCGTCAACACCACCGGCAAGAAGGTCCCAGGCTTCGACCGCGTGGTGAAGGCGAAGGACATGGCCAAGATCTTCCCGAAGGCGGACTTCCTGGTCGTGACCCTGCCGATCACCAAGGGCACCGAGAACCTGATCGACCGGTCGCTGATCAACCGGCTCCCGAACCACTGCGGCGTCGTCAACATCGGCCGCGCCCGCGTGATGGACTACGGCGCGATGGTCGACCGGCTGCGCTCCGGCACGCTCGCCGGCGCCGTCTGCGACGTCTTCGACCCAGAGCCGCTGCCGGCGGATTCGCCGCTGTGGGACGTGCCGAACCTGATCATCAGCCCGCATGCCGGCGTCGACGACGGCTCGGTCTATGTCGACCGCGGCCTCGACATCTTCGCCGACAATCTGAAGCGTTACCTCTCGGGCAGGAAGCTCCGGAACGTCATCGACTACGACGCCGGCTACTAAGGCGATGAGCGGCACGAACCGGCCACGGGTGCTCGTGGCCGGGATGCAGTACGAGGTCAACAGCTTCACCGCCGGCACCGGCACGCTGGAGATCTTCAAGACCCGGCGCCTGGCCGAGGGCGAGGGCGTCTTCGCCACCAGCCACGGCGACGAGATCGAGGGCGCCCGCAAGGTGGCGGCCCGCCGCGGCATCGACCTGGTGCCGATCTTCATCACCTTCGGCGGCGCCGGCCCGCTGCTCGACGACGAGGTCTATCACTACTGCCGCGACAGGATCCTTGCCGGCGTCCGCCGCGAGGCCGGAAGGATCGACGGCATCTACCTGCCGCTGCATGGCGCGATGGCGGCGAAGAGCTTTCCGGATGCCGAGGGCGACCTGGTCACGCGCATCCGCGAGATCGTCGGCGCCAAGGTGCCGATCGTCGCCACCTTCGACATGCACGCGAACTTCACGCACGAGATGGCGCGCGGGCTCGACGGCGCGGTCGGCTTCAAGACCTGCCCGCATGTCGACTATCCCGAGACCGGCGAGGCGGGGATGGAGATCCTTACCAAGGCGATGGCCGGCGAGGCAAAGCCGAGGCTGGTCCACCGCAAGGTCCGGATGATGACCTCGGCCGAGGGGCACGACACCAATACCGGCCCGATGACCGAGGTAATCGCGCTGCTGCGCGAGGTCGAGGCGACGCGCGGCGTGCTGTCGGCGACGGTGATCGCGCCGCAGCCCTGGATGGACGTGCCCGAGCTCGGCTGGTCGGTGCTGATCGTCGTCGACGGCGAAGCATCCGTCGCCGAAGGACAGCGCCAGGCCGATCGGGTCGGCCGCCATGTGTGGGGCATGCGCGAGCGCTTCCGCTCGAACCGGATTTCGCTGGAAGAGGCATTCGATGCGGTGGCGGCCAGCGCCGCCGATCAGAAGCCCTTCGTGCTGTCCGATGCGTCCGATGCGCCGTCGGCCGGAAGCTTCGGGGACTCGACCGTGGTTCTGAAGCATCTGCTGGCGCGGCCGCGGCTCTCCGGTCCGTTGCTGCTGACGCTGACCGATCCGGCGGCGACCGATGCGAGCCACAAGGCCGGCGTCGGCGCCGATCTCAGCCTCACGATCGGTGCGGCGTTTCAGCCGATCTACTACGAGCCGGTAACCGTCGAGGCGCGCGTGATCGGCCTCTACGACGGGCCTTATATGTCGGAGCTGCCGCCGATGAACCTCGATGCAGGCCGCCGTGCCGTCATCGAGGTTCAGGGATACATCCGCATCCTGCTCTCGGAGAAGCCGGTGATCACGCTCGACCTCAACGGCTACGAGGCTTCCGGACTCTATCCGCGCGAGGCGAAGACGGTGATCGTCAAGTCCGCTGGGCAGTTCCGCGGCTTCTACGCGCCATTCGCGCACCGCATCATCGAGCTCGAGACGCCGGGGCCGGTCGACAGCATCCTGCCGCGCCTGCCGTTCCGGAACATCACCCGGCCGCTCTGGCCGTTCGATCCCGATCTCGCCGAGCCCTGGGAAGGCGCGGGGCCGTAGTCACGCCGCGACGTTGACGATCATCATCATGCCGCCGTGGTCGCCGCCGTCGTGGTTGGCGGGCGCCGTCTGGCTCGGTTTCCAGGGCGGCGCATGATGCTGCGCCAGCGCTGCCGTGGCGATCAGCAGCGTCGCGAGAACGAAGCGGATCATCGGGAATCTCCTTTCGGGCGCCAGCTCCGGAGCGTCAGCGCGTTGGCGACGACGCTGACCGAGGAGAAGGCCATGGCGGCCCCGGCGACGAGCGGGCTTAGGAAGCCGATCGCCGCGACCGGAATGCCGACCAGGTTGTAGACGAAGGCCCAGAACAGGTTCTGGACGATCTTCGAGTGGCTGCGCCTGCCGAGATCGAGCAGGGCAGGCACCAGCCCGAGGTCCGGTCGCATCAGCCCGACCTTGGCCGCTTCCATCGCGACCTCGGTGGCGCCGCCGATGGCGATGCCGAGGTCGGACGCCGCCAGCGCCGGCCCGTCGTTGACGCCGTCGCCGACCATCGCGACGACACGGCCCTGCTTCCGGAGCTTCTCGATCTCGGCGACCTTGTCCTCGGGCATCACTTCCGCGATGACCCGGATGTCGCCGAGGCCGGCGGCGATCTTTCCGGCCGCGCCGCGGTTGTCGCCGGTCAGCATGACGACGGCGATGCCTCGCGTCGTCAGCGCGTGAATCGCTTCATGCGCGCTCTCGCGGACCGTGTCGGCCATGGCGACGAGCCCGGCGAGGCCGTTGTCGATCGCGACGAAGACCGCGGTCTTGCCCTGGGATTCGAGCGCGGCGGCATCGGCGGCGAGCGGGTCGATCGCGATGCCGAGCGCGTCCATCAGACGGCGGTTGCCGACGTGGACGAGGCGTGAGCCGAACTCGGCCTCGACGCCGTAACCGGGCCGGGCGCGGAGCTCGCTCGGCGAGGTCAGCGCGAGACCGTCCGCCTTGGCCCGCTCGACCATCGCGCGGGCGAGTGGATGCTCGCTGCCGAGCTGGGCGGATGCCGCATGGGTCAGCATCGTCGCCTGGTCGCCGCTCAGCGCCTCGATGTCGGTGACCTGGGGCCGGCCCTCGGTCAGCGTGCCGGTCTTGTCGAACACGACGGTGTCGATGCGGCGCGCGGCCTCCAGGGCCTCGGCGTCGCGGATCAGCAGGCCTGCCTTGGCGCCGGCGCCGACCGCGACCGAGACCGCAGCCGGCGTCGCGAGCCCCAGCGCGCAGGGGCAGGAGATCACCAGCACGGCGACCGCATTGATCAAGGCCTGCACGACATCGCCGGTGAAGAACCAGGTGCTGAGGCCGCTCAGCATCGCGATCGCCAGCACGATCGGTACGAACACCGCGGCAATCCGATCGACCAGCCGCTGCACCGGCGCCTTGGACGCCTGGGCGCGCTCGACCAGCCGTACCATGCGCGCCAGCCTGGAGGCGGAGCCGACGGTGGTCGCCTCGATTTCCAGCAGGCCGGTGCCGTTGATGCTGCCGCCGATGACGGACGTGCCGGGGGTCTTCGGCACCGGCCGGGACTCGCCTGTCAACAGCGACTCGTCGACGTCGCTGATGCCGGTACGGACGATGCCGTCCAAGGGCACGCGCTCGCCCGGACGGACCAGCACGCGCTGGCCGCTTCGGATCTCGTCGATCGGACGGTCGACGATCGTGTCGCCTTCCTTGAGATGGGCGACGGTCGGCTGCAGCCTGGTCAGCGCCGCCATCGCGTCGCCGGCCCGGCGCTTGGCGCGAGTCTCCAGCCACTTGCCGAGGAGCACCAGCGCGATGACCACCGCACCTGCCTCGAAGTAGAGATGCGCGTGATGGCCGGCGAGCCAGAGCCAGACGCTGAGGCCATAGGCGGCCGAGGTGCCGAGCGCCACCAGCGTGTCCATGTTCGCGGTACGGGCACGTGCCGCGCGGAAGGCGCCGCGATAGAAGCGCGCGCCGAGCACGAATTGAAGCGGCGTCGCCAGCGCGAGCTGGATCCAGACCGAAAGCCCGAGACCGAGGACCATGTCGACGACGAAAGGTGCGGCAAGCGCCAGCGCGAGCGCGACGACCAGCGGTTCGCGATCGGGCGGTGCCTGCTTCTTCGCGCCGTCGGGAATCATTGCCTTGTATCCGGCCCGCTCGACAGCGGATGCCAGAGCCTGCGGCGTCGCGGTGCCGGCGAGCACTTCCACGCGCGCCGACTCCGTGGCCAGGCTCGCCTCGGCTTTCAGCACGCCGGAGACGGAGGCCAGCGCCTTCTCGACGCGGCCGACGCAGGAAGCGCAAGTCATGCCCTCGATCCTGAGGTCGACCTCGTCGGTCGGCACGCCGTAGCCGGCCTTGCGCACGGCATTCGCGAGCATGCCCGGAGCCACCTCGCGGTCGAGCGTGACGGTCGCGGTCATGTTGGTGAGGCTCGCCGACGCGGAAGTCGCGCCCGGAACCGAGGTGAGGGCCTTCTCGACCGAGCGCACGCAGCCGGCGCAGGTCATGCCCTCGATCGGGACGACGACTTCACGGGTATTCGGCACGGATACGACGGTGGCGGTGGACATGGGACTATCTCCTGTCGACAGGAGATAGTCCTTCCATCTACTGGAAGGTCAAGGCGACCTTCTAATTTTTTTATCGGAGCGACGCGCAGGCCCGCTGGATCCGGGTGCAGGCGTCCTCGAGCTCCTGGGTCGAGGTCGCGTAGGAGACGCGGAAATGCGGCGCGAGACCGAAGGCCTCGCCCGGCACCACCGCCACGCCTTCGGCGTCGAGCAGGAAATTCGCGAAGTCGGTGTCGTTGCCGATCGTCTTGCCGTCCGGCGTCTCCTTGCCGATCACGCCGGCGCAGGACGGATAGACGTAGAAGGCGCCCTCGGGGCGATGGCAGGTGAGACCCTTCGCCTGGTTCAGCATGCTGATGACCAGGTCACGGCGCTCCTTGAACGACTGGTTGTGCCTGGCGATGAAGTCCGTCGGACCGCTCAGCGCCGCGACCGCGGCCGCCTGGCTGATCGAGGACGGGTTCGAGGTCGACTGCGACTGGATCGCGCCCATCGCCTTGATCAGCTTCTCCGGCCCGCCGGCATAGCCGATGCGCCAGCCGGTCATGCAATAGGCCTTGGAAACGCCGTTGCAGGTCAGCGTGCGCTCGTAGAGCGCTGGCTCGACCTCGGCCGGAGTGCAGAACTCGAAGCCGTCATAGACGAGGTGCTCGTACATGTCGTCGGTCATCACCCACACGTGCGGGTGACGCTTCAGCACGTCGGTCAGCGCCTTCATGTCCTTGCGGGTGTAGCCGGCGCCGGTCGGGTTCGACGGGCTGTTCAGGATGACCCACTTGGTCTTCGGCGTGATCGCGCGCTCGAGGTCATCGGGCTTCATCTTGAAGCCGCTCGACTGCGGGCAGGAGACGAAGACCGGCTTGCCCTCGGCGAGCTCGACCATGTCCGGGTAGCTGACCCAGTACGGCGCCGGGATGATGACCTCGTCGCCCGGGTCGATCGTCGCCATGAAGGCGTTGTAGAGCACCTGCTTGCCGCCGGTGCCGACGATGATCTGGCCCGGCTTGTAGTCGAGGCCGTTCTCGCGCTTGAACTTGCCGGCGATCGCGGCCTTGAGCGCCGGGGTGCCGTCGACGTTGGTGTAGCGCGTGTCGCCCTTGTCGATCGCAGCCTTCGCCGCGATCCGGATGTGCTCCGGCGTGTCGAAGTCCGGCTCGCCCGCCGCCAGCGCAATCACGTCCCGGCCCGCCGCCTTGAGATCGCGGGCCTTGCCCGAGATCGCGATGGTCGGGGACGGCTTGATGCGGCCGAGGCGGCTGGCGATGAAGGCCATGATTTCCTCTGGGAGACGGCTGGAAGGGCGGAAAAGCGGCGCACCCTAGCGGCCGGGGGCAGGGGGTTCAAGCTCGCAGGCGGCCGAGCCTTGGACTCGCCTCGGCAGCTTCCTATGTTCTAACCTTGTTCCATGCGGGAAGCCTCTTCCAGATACCTCGACGCCGTCGAGGCAGAGCGCAACGCGCCGCCGCTCTCGTTCCAGGCGACGGCCGAATCGCGGCCGTTCGTGCTGAAGAGCGACTACGTGCCGGCGGGCGACCAGCCCGAGGCGATCCGTGACCTGACGGAGGGCCTGAAGAAGGGCGAGCGCGACCAGGTGCTCCTAGGGGTCACCGGCTCGGGCAAGACCTTCACGATCGCGCATGCGATCAACAACGTGCAGCGCCCGACCCTGGTGCTGGCGCCGAACAAGACGCTGGCGGCCCAGCTCTACGGCGAGATGAAGAGCTTCTTCCCCGACAACGCAGTCGAGTACTTCGTCTCCTACTACGACTACTACCAGCCCGAAGCCTACGTCCCGCGCTCGGACACCTATATCGAGAAGGACGCGTCGATCAACGAGCAGATCGACCGCATGCGCCACTCGGCCACCCGCTCGCTGCTGGAACGCCGCGACGTTGTGATCGTCGCCTCGGTCTCCTGCATCTACGGCATCGGCTCGGTCGAGACCTACGGCCGCATGATCGTCGCGCTCAAGCGCGGCCAGATGATCGAACGCCAGAAGCTGCTGAAGAGCCTGGTCGAGCTCCAGTACAAGCGGAACGACGCCGCCTTCGGCCGCGGCACGTTCCGCGTGCGCGGCGACTCGGTCGAGATCTTCCCGGCCCACTACGAGGACCGCGCCTGGCGCGTCTCCCTGTTCGGCGACGAGATCGAGGCGATCCACGAGATCGACGCGCTGACCGGCGAGCGCACCGACGAGCTGGAATCGATCCGCGTCTACGCCTCCAGCCACTACGTGACGCCTGGCCCGACGCTGAGCCAGGCGGTCAAGCAGATCAAGGTCGACCTCAAGCTCAGGCTCGACGAGCTGACGGCGAAGGGCAAGCTGCTGGAAGCGCAGCGGCTCGAGCAGCGCACGCGATTCGACATCGAGATGATGGAGGCGACGGGGAGCTGCGCCGGCATCGAGAACTACTCCCGCTACCTGACCGGTCGCGCTCCGGGACAGCCGCCGCCGACGCTGTTCGAGTACCTGCCGCCGGACTCGCTTCTCGTCGTCGACGAGAGCCACGTCACGGTGCCGCAGATCGGCGGCATGTTCCGCGGCGACTACAACAGAAAATTCACGCTGTCCGAGTACGGCTTCCGCTTGCCTTCGTGCATCGACAACCGCCCGCTCAAGTTCGAGGAGTGGGAGGGCATGCGCCCGCAGACGATCTTCGTCTCGGCGACGCCCGGCAACTGGGAGATCGAGCGGACCGGCGGCGTCTTCACCGAGCAGGTGGTGCGGCCGACCGGCCTGATCGATCCCGTGGTTGAGGTGCGACCGACCGAGCACCAGGTCGACGACGTGATCGCCGAGTGCAAGGCCTGCGCGGCCAAGGGCCAGCGCGTGCTGGTGACCGTGCTGACCAAGAAGATGGCCGAGGCGCTGACCGAGTACATGCACGAGGCCGGCGTCAAGGTCCGCTACGTGCACTCCGACGTCGAGACGCTGGAGCGGATCGAGGTCATCCGCGACCTCCGCCTCGGCGCCTTCGACGTGCTGGTCGGCATCAACCTGCTGCGCGAGGGTCTCGACATCCCGGAATGCGCATTGGTCGCGATCCTGGACGCCGACAAGGAAGGCTATCTCCGTTCCAAGACCGCACTGATCCAGACGATCGGCCGCGCCGCCCGCAACATCGACGGCCGCGCGCTGCTCTATGCCGACCGCATGACGGACTCGATGGAGTACGCGATCGGCGAGACCAACCGCCGCCGCGAGAAGCAGCAGGTCTACAACGCCGCCAACGGCATCACCCCGGAAAGCGTGCGCAAGGGCATCGCCGACATTCTCGACTCCGTGTACGAGAAGGGCGACCGGGTGGTCGTCCAGGCCGCCGGCGAGGAAGGCGACGAGTTCGTCGGCAAGGACGTCCGCCAGGTCATCAACGAGCTCGAGAAGCGCATGCGGGAGGCCGCCGCCGACCTTGAGTTCGAGCTGGCGGGGCAGCTTCGCGACGAGATAAGGCGCCTGGAAGCGGTCGAGCTGGGCTTGTCGCCGTCCGAGGCCGGGCGCTCGCTGCAGGCCGCCGCGCCGAAGGGCGCGCCGCCGCAGAAGTCGAAGGGGAACTACAAGATGCGCGCGAAGATCAACGCCCCGATCCAGCCGCGCCCGGGCAAGCCGAAGCGCGGGCGTTAGCGCATCAGGCTGGCGTCTCGGGTCGAGAGGTAGAGCAGGCCGGCGGGCGGATCGATCAGGTGCTGGATCAGCGCCACCGGCTGGAACTCGATCTCGTGCAGCCGCTCGAGCGGCGTCCACTCGTAGCGGAAGCGCGGTTCCGCGCTCTTCAGCGGCGTCTTCGGCGAGATGCCCGGATCGAGCGCGCGGACACGAAAGTAGAAGCCATACTCGCGCATCACGTCGCCGCCGAGCGGGAAGAAGTTCTCGTTGACGATGAGCATGTCCTCGCAAGCGACCGCGAGGCCCATCTCTTCCTGGAACTCCCTACGCACCGCGAGCTCCAGCGTCTCCATGTCCTCGAGCCGTCCGCCCGGAAGGTTCCAGAGGTCGGTGCCGATCGCGTTCTCGAGGATCACCGCGCCGCCGGCGACGAGAATGCCGGCGGCGCGGATCTGGGTCCTCACGCCGCTTCTTTCTCGAGGAAGCGCTCGGCGAGGCGGGCGAGGAAGCTGACGCCGACCGGGATCGCCTCGTTGTTGAAGTCGTAGTTCGGGTTATGCAGCACGCAGTTGCCTTCGCCGGGACCGTTGCCGAGCCACAGCATCGCACCCGGCACCTTCTGCAGCATGAACGAGAAGTCCTCGCCGCCCATCACCGGCGGAATGTCGCGCTTGACGTTGCCGATGCCGCAGACTTCCTCGGCGACCTTCGCCGCGAACTCGGTCTCGTCGGCGTGGTTGATCGTCGGCGGGTAGCGGCGGTCGTACTTCACGTCGACCGAGGCGCCGTAGGCCGAAGCGACGCCGCGGGCGATCTCGCCCATGCGGTTCTCGATCATGTCCTGGACGTGCGGTACCAGCGCACGGGCGGTGCCGCCGATCGTAACCTCGTCGGGGATCACGTTGAAGGTGTCGCCGCCCTTCATGAAGCCGACGCTCACCACGACCGAGTCGAGCGGGTCGACGTTGCGGCTGGCGATGGTCTGCAGCGCCAGCACGATCTGGCAGCCGATGATGAAGGGATCGTTGCCCTGGTGCGGCATGGCGCCATGGCTGCCTTTCGCCTTTACCTTGATGGTCCAGGAGTCGGACGAGGCCAGCAGCGTGCCGGCGCGCACCGCCATGTGGCCGATCGGCAGGCCGGGCACGTTGTGGATCGCAAAGACGCCGTCGCAGGGGAACTTCTGGAACAGGCCTTCGTCGACCATCACGCGTCCGCCGCCGAGACCTTCCTCGGCCGGCTGGAAGATGAAGTGGATGGTGCCGTTGAAGCTCTTGCTCTCGGCGAGGTATCGGGCCGCGCCCAGCAGCATCGTGGTGTGGCCGTCATGGCCGCAGGCGTGCATCTTGTTCTTGTTGATCGAGGCATGCGCGAAGGTGTTGCGCTCCTGGATCGGCAGCGCGTCCATGTCGGCGCGAAGTCCGATCGCGCGAGTGGTGTTGCCGCGCCGGAGCGTGCCGACGACGCCGGTCTTGGCGAGCCCGCGATGCACCTCGCAGCCATACTCGGCGAGCTTCCTGGCGACCAGGTCGGACGTCCGCACCTCCTCGAAGGCCGTCTCAGGGTGCATGTGGATATCCTGGCGGATCGAGGAGAGTTCGGCCTGGTAGTCGAGCACGCGGGCGATGACGGACATAGAAGCTCCGAAGCGAAAGGAAGGGCGGATTGAGGCGCAGCCCGAGGCCGCCTGTCAAACCGGGCAAAGCCAAAGCCTGTCAGAAAGCTAGCGGCAGGGGACAACTTTGCTAAAATGCCGGCCGCCTCGTGTCGGAACCGAAAGCGGGCCTTTCACGCATGTCGCTTGACTACGCCAGCCTTTCGGCCCTGGTCGTTGAGGACAACGACTTTATCCGGAGCATGATCGTGAAGATGCTCCGTTCCAAGGATCTCAAGGCGATCCAGGAGGCGACCGATGGCAAGGTGGCGATTCGCCTGCTGAAGGACGGCTTCGTTCCGGACTTCATCGTCTGCGACATCAAGATGACGCCGGTCAGCGGCCTCGAGTTCGTCGAGTTCATTCGCAGCGACATCGCGCTCTCCAAGCACAACTTCCCGGTCATCATCCTGACCGGCAGCGGCCTTCGCGACCACGTGGTCAAGGCGAAGGAGTACAAGGTCGACGCCTTCCTGTTGAAGCCGGTGTCCCGTGAGGGACTGTTCGGCCGCATCGAGCAGGTGCTGGCCGGCCGCCGCGTTCCCGCGGGCTGAGGATTCGTGGCCGAGACACGCGGCGTCGCTCTCGTCACCGGGGCCGCCAAGCGGATCGGACGCGCTATCGCGCTCGATCTCGCTGCCGAAGGCTGGGACGTAGCGATCCATTACAATTCGAGCGAGGCCGAGGCTCGCAGCGCCGTCGCCGCGATCGAGGAGCTCGGCCGCCGCGCCGTCGCGCTGAAGGCCGATCTGCAGCGCGAGGCCGAGACGGCGCCGCTGGTCGGCCGCGCCGCGGCGGCGCTCGGGCCGCTTTGCCTTCTCGTCAACAATGCCTCGACCTTCGAGAACGACGGCTGGAACACGGCGACGCGGGAGTCCTGGGACTTCCATGTCGAGACCAACCTCCGGGCTCCCTTCGTCCTGACCCAGGCATTCGCCCGCCAGCTGCCCGAGGGCTCGGACGGCAACGTGATCAACATGCTGGACGAACGGGTCTGGAACTTGACCCCGGCTTTCACGAGCTACACGGTGAGCAAGGTCGGGCTCTGGGGCCTGACCCAGACCCTGGCGCTGGCGCTGGCGCCCCGGATCCGGGTCAACGGCATCGGCCCGGGTCCGGCACTGGCCAACGTCCGCCAGACGCCCGAGCATTTCGCCGAGCAGTGCGCCAGCATGCCGCTGAAGCGCGGCACCAGCCCTGAGGAAATCTGCCGGACCGTGCGCTTCATCCTCGCGGCTGCGTCGATGACCGGGCAGATGATCGCGCTCGACGGCGGCCAGCACTTGAGCTGGGCGCCCCCATCCAAGGGGTGGGTGGTCCCGGAATAGGCTGTAAAGGCCGGAGTCGGGGCTACCGGGCTCGTAACGACCGGGCAAGTCGGTGGGAAACGGCGGAGTTCTGCGGATTTTCCCGTCCGATCAACCTGCCTTCGTTAGGAAAGTTGTACACAGCCGAAGCGGGCAGAACGCGACCGGCGCCCCGAGTCAAGTGAAACATCGGCTCAACGATCCGTTACCGTTTGGTCACGGAGTTTCTGGAAGCGAATCAACGACTTCCAGGAATTGCCTATATAACGGGCAGATTGGTGAAGTTCAGCGTTTCCGCGGCTTCAGGGGCGCCGGGACAAGACTGCCAACAGGCTTATCCACAGTTATCGTGGATATCGTGGCCGGACTAAGGCAATCCCTGGCTTTCCTGTGCGGATGGAAAGCATTTCCAGGGAATGCGAAAAGAAAGCGGCGAGGGCGCTATCGCGCCCTCGCCGCTTCGACTTCGATGACAGGCCGCTAGCGCGTCAACGCCATGCCGGCCGGCCGAGGTTCAGCTGCTTCGGATCGGTGAACGCACCGATCGCAGCGCCGCCCGCACCGCCGATCAGGGCGCCGGCCACCGGGTCACCGCCCAGGACCGCGCCGCCGACGGCGCCGGCACCTGCGCCGATCGCGGCGCCGGAGAGCGCCCGGTCGCCCTGGCTGTAGCCGCAGGCGCCGAGGCTCAAGGCCGCGACGGACAGGAGGGTCGGCAAGGTAACGCGCTTCATGGTCTGTCTCCTCTTCCGGACTCGGTCGGGCGGTTAGCGCCAGATCGGACGGCCGAGGTTCACGGCATGCGGATCGGTAAAGGCACCGAGCGCCGCGCCGCCGACGCCGCCTATCAAGGCACCGGTGCCTGCGTTGCCGCTCAGGCTGCCGATGGCCGCACCGGTACCCGCACCGATCAGGCCGCCCGAAAGCGCCCGATCACCCTGGCTGTAGCCGCAGGCACCCAGGCTCACGGCCGCGAGGGCCAGAACAACCGGCAAAGTGATTCGCTTCATGATCTGTCTCCTCTCGAAAGTCGTGAGCTGCCCGCGCCTAAGGACCATTTCTCGCTTGCTTCACCCGCCGTCATGCACGAGGGGCGCGACAGCGTTTGCGCATTCGCACCGCTCTTCCGATATCCTTCGCAAGGATGCGGAAACGGCGGCGACCGAAAGCGAGAAGCGTGGTCCCGCATGGACGCCACGTACGCCTTCCCAACATCCGCCGGAGTGACAGGTTCCAGGAATGAGCGATCTAGAGGCCCGTGACCTTTTGGAGAATGAGGCGCAGCCCGAATCCGGCTTCGCGCAAGGTGCAGCCGTGATCGAGACGCAGCTCAGGATCCTGCCGCCGGGCCCCGGCGTCTACCGCATGCTCGATCGCAGCGGCAACGCGCTCTACGTCGGCAAGGCGCGAAGCGTCAAGAAGCGCGTCGCCTCGTATATCCAGCTACCGCGGCTGTCGACACGCATCCGCCGCATGGTCGCAGAAACCGCACAGCTCGAGGTCGTGCAGACCCACACCGAGGTCGAGGCGCTGCTGCTCGAGCTCAACCTGATCAAGAAGCTGAAGCCGCGCTACAACGTGCTGCTTCGCGACGACAAGAGCTTCCCGTACATCCTGGCGACGGGCGATCACGACTTCCCGCGGCTGGTGAAGTATCGCGGCGCGCGCAACAAGGCCGGCGACTACTTCGGCCCGTTCGCCTCGGCGGGCGCGGTCGGCCGCACGCTGACCGCGCTTCAGCGGGCGTTCCTTCTGCGCAACTGTTCGGATGCGGTCTTCTCGCAGCGCACGCGGCCGTGCCTGCAGTATCAGATCAAGCGCTGCACCGCGCCCTGTGTCGGCCGCATCACGAAAGAGGGTTATGCCGAGTCGGTCAGGCAGGCGCGCGATTTCCTCACCGGGAAGAGCCGGCAGGTGCAGGAAGAGCTGGCGGCGACCATGCAACGCGCGTCCGAAGCGCTCGACTTCGAGACCGCGGCCCGCACGCGCGATCGCTTGCGGGCGCTGGCGCAGATCCAGTCGCATCAGGACATCAACATCGAAGGGCTCGACGACGCCGACGTCGTGGCGCTCGCCCAGGATGCCGGCCAGACCTGCGTGCAGGTCTTCTTCTTCCGCTCCGGCAGCAACTTCGGCAACCGCGCCTACTTCCCGTCCCACGACAAGGCCCTGGGTACGGACGAGATCATGGCGGCCTTCGTCGGCCAGTTCTACACGGGCCGCCCACCGCCGAAGCTCATCCTGGTCAGCCACGAGCCGGCGGAGAAGGCGCTGCTGGAGGAAGCCTTGAGCCTCAAGGCCGAACGCCGAGTCGAGATCGCGACGCCGCAACGGGGATCCAAGGCCAACCTGGTCGAGCACGCGTCGCTCAACGCCCGCGAAGCGCTGGCGCGGAGGCTCGCTGAAGGCTCCTCGCAGCGAAAGCTGCTCGATGGGCTCGGAACCGAGTTCAAGCTCCCGGCTGCACCGAAGCGGATCGAGGTCTACGACAACAGCCATATCATGGGCACCGCGGCGATCGGCGCGATGATCGTCGCCGGGCCTGAAGGCTTCCAGAAGAACGCCTATCGCAAGTTCAACATCAAGGAGGCCAAGCCCGGCGACGACTTCGCGATGATGCGCGAGGTGCTGACCCGCCGCTTCGCCCGCGCGATCAAGGAAGATCCCGAGCGGACGCAAGGCGCCTGGCCGGACCTGGTCCTGATCGACGGCGGCAAGGGCCAGCTCTCGGCCGTGCAGGGCGTGATGACGGAGCTTGGCGCGACCGGCGTGCCCATGGTCGCCATCGCCAAGGGCGAGGACCGGGACGCCGGGCGCGAGCGATTCTTCCTGCCCGAGGGCGGCGAGGTGACCCTCGGCCACGACGATCCGCTCCGCTATTTCCTGCAGCGGCTGCGCGACGAGGCGCACCGCTTTGCGATCGAGACCCACCGGGCCAAGCGGGCGAAGCCGCTCGGCGGCTCGGAACTGGACGAAATTTCCGGAGTCGGCGCCAAGCGCCGAAAGGCACTTCTGTTGCACTTTGGTTCGGTGCGCGAGATCGCCCGGGCAGGCCTCGCCGATCTGCAGAAGGTCGAGGGAATCTCCGAGGCCGTCGCCCAGCGCATCTATTTCCACTTCCACGAGGCCGGCTGACGACCCACCTATGGTCTTGGTAGACTGGCGCCTTCCGGACGATCGCGATGCATTTCAACCTGCCCAACATCCTGACTTTCTCGCGGATTGCCGCGATTCCCGTGCTGCTCGCCCTGTTCATGGTGCCGGGCGACGTCGGGCGGTGGCTCGCCTGTGCGGTATTCACGATCGCGGCGGTCACCGACTATTTCGACGGCTACGTCGCCCGGACCTGGAACCAGCTCTCCGAGCTCGGCCGCTGCCTCGACCCGATCGCCGACAAGCTGCTGGTCGCCGCCGTCCTGCTGCTGCTCGCCTTCTTCAACAGCCCGGGCATCCTGTTCCTGCTGCCCGCGCTGGTGATCCTCTGCCGCGAGGTTCTGGTCTCCGGGCTCCGCGAGTACCTGGCGCAGGCAAAGGTGCGGCTGCCGGTCAGCCGGCTCGCCAAGTGGAAGACCGCGATCCAGATGGTCGCGATCGGCTTCCTGATCGTCGCCGAATCCGGACCGTCATGGTTGCCGACGACGGAGATCGGCCTCGCCGGCATCTGGATCGCGGCGATCCTGACCCTGATCACCGGCTACGACTATCTGGCGGCAAGCCTGCAATATATGGATAAGCCCGAGACCAAGGCCGCGCCGGCGCCGCCCGCGGCCAAGACCGCGCCGCTCGGCTGACGGCTGGGCCGGAGGCATGAAGATCTTCGGCCTCGCCGGCTGGAGCGGCAGCGGCAAGACCACGCTGATGTCGAAGCTGCTGCCGGAGCTGATCAAGGTCGGGCTTCGCGTCTCGACGATCAAGCACGCGCATCATGCCTTCGACATCGACAAGCCCGGCAAGGACAGCTGGCAGCACCGGATGGCCGGTGCCACCGAGGTCATGGTCTCCTCGGCCAATCGCTGGGCGCTGATGCATGAGCTGCGCGGCGCGCCTGAGCCGGACCTCGACCAGCTCATCCGGCAGATGACCCCGGTCGATCTGCTGCTGGTCGAGGGCTTCAAGCGCCACGCGCACGACAAGCTCGAGGTTTTCCGCCGCGCCAGCGGCAAGCCGCTGCTGCATCCGGAGGACCGCCACATCGTCGCCGTCGCCAGCGCCGATCCGTTGCCGGAAGCGAGGGTGCCCGTACTTCCGCTCGACGATGCGGCCGAGATCGCGCGCTTCGTCTGCCGTCATACGGGGCTCGGCTGATGGCCCAGCTCAGCGACGACTGTTTCGCCTTCGGCGGCAAGCTGCTGCCGCTGGAAGATGCGCTGGCGCGGCTCAAGGACGTGTTCCCGCCGGTGGTCGAGACCGAGCGGGTTTTGCTCGATCGGGCGGCAGGACGCATCCTCGCCGCCGATCTGATGGCGTCGATCGACGTCCCGGCGCACGACAACTCGGCGGTCGACGGCTACGCCTTCCGTCATGCTGACCTCGGCGCAGCCGGATCGACGCGCCTCAAGCTCGTTGGACGCGCCGCCGCCGGTCATCCGCATGTCGGCACGCCGGCACCCGGGACCGCGGTCCGCATCTTCACCGGCGCGCCGATGCCGGCAGGATTCGATAGTGTGCTGATGCAGGAGGACGCGACGGTCGAGGACGGGTACGTGCTCGTGCCGCATGGACTTGAGCCCGGCGCCAACCGCCGCTTCGCCGGCGAGGACTGCAAGCAGGGATCGGTCGCGATTGTCGCCGGCACGCGGCTGCGCGCGCAGGAGGTCGGGCTCGCCGCCGCCTTCGGCCTGACCGCGCTCGTCGTCCGCAGGCGGCTGCGTGTGGCTGTGCTGTCGACCGGGGACGAGATCGCCGAGCCCGGTACCAGGCTGGCGTCGGGGCAGATCTACGACTCCAACCGCCGGACGCTGGCAACGCTGCTGACCGGGCTGGGCGCTGAGGTCACGGACCTCGGCATCCTGGAGGACAAGCCGGAAGCGGTCCGGCTGCATCTTGCCGCGGCGGCCGAGGGCCACGACGCGATCGTCACGTCCGGTGGCGTCTCCGAAGGCGACGAGGATCACATCCGCGAGGGCGTCGCCATGCTCGGCCGGATCCACTGGTGGCGGATCGCGATCAAGCCCGGCCGGCCGGTCTCGGTCGGCCAGATCGGCGCTACCGCGTTCTTGGGGCTGCCGGGGAATCCGGCGGCGGCGATGACCACCTTCTTCATGGTCGCACGTCCGCTGCTGCTGCAGATCGCCGGAGCCGCGCACAGGCCGCAGATCAGGCTCCGCGTCCGCGCCGGCTTCACGCAGAAGAAGAAGACCGGCCGGGTCGAGTATGTCCGCGTTCGCCTGGAGGCTGGACCCGACGGTCCGGTCGCCCGGCGCTTTCCGCGAGAGGGGGCAGGGCTTCTTTCCTCCATGGTATGGTCCGATGGCCTGGCCGAGCTGCCTCTCGATCTCGAGCGCCTTGAGGAAGGTAGCCTGATTGACTATCTGCCCTTCGCGGAGATGACCTGACGTGAAGCTTTTGTACTTCGCCTGGGTGCGCCAGCGGATCGGCCTCGCCGAGGAAGAGGTGACGCCGCCGGCCAGCGTGCTGACCGTCGGCCAGCTGGTCGAATGGCTGAAGAGCCGCGGCGGCGGTTACGCGGCGGCCTTCGCCAACCCGGCAGTGGTGAAGGCGGCGGTGAACCAGGAATTTGCGCGCCCCGACCGCAAGCTGGCACCGGGCGACGAGATCGCGCTATTCCCGCCGATGACCGGAGGCTAAAGCGCCATGATCCGGGTCCAGGCCGAGGACTTCGATATCGGCAACGAGATCGACCGCCTGACCTCGGGCCGGAAGCACATCGGCGGCATCGCCACGTTCCTCGGCCTCGTCCGCGACATGGCCAAGGGCAAGCCGGTGACGGCGATGACCCTCGAGCACTTCCCGGGCATGACCGAGAAGGAGCTGGTAAGGATCGAGGCCGAGGCGCAGACGCGCTGGCCGCTGGATGCCAGCCTGATCATCCACCGCTACGGCCGGCTCGAGCCCGGGGACCGCATCGTCTTCGTCGCCACCGCCTCGGCTCATCGCGAAGCCGCGTTTGCGAGCTGCATGTTCCTAGTCGACTACCTGAAGACGCAGGCGCCGTTCTGGAAGCTGGAGGAAGGGGATGGCGGGGCGAGCTGGGTCGAGGCGCGGGAAAGCGACGATTTGGCGCTCGCCAGGTGGGAAAAGACGGCCACGTCTCGATCCAAGCAGGGATGACCGTGTTAGCCCTGGCGGACCAGCGCAAGGCGATCGCCCTCGATCCCGGCGGTGCGTCGGGATTTCTCGGCGCGGCGAGCGTGCTCCGCGACCTCGGCGGCCGCGATCTGGCGCTTCTCAGCTGCGAGCGGGCCCTCGCGATCGAACCGAGGAGTCTCCAGGCTCTCTGCAACAAGGGCGTGGTGCTTTTCGAGCTCGGCAGGCCGGCCTCCGCTCTCGACTGCTACGAGGCCGCCCTTGCCATCGAGGGCGATCACCTCGGGGTCCGGCTCAACCGCGTGGCGGCGCTTGCGGAACTCGGCCGCCTTGCCGAGGCGCGTGCCACCTGTCGCCGGATAATCGCCGCCGATCCGGCGCAGTTCGATGCATGGAACGAATTCGGACTCGCTTCGAGAAAGGACGGTGCGCCGTCCGATGCCCTGTCCTGTTTCGATCGGGCGCTCGCGGTGTGGCCCGGCTCGGCCGATATCCTCTGCAATCGCGGCGTCGCGCTGGAGGATCTGAAGCGGCACGAGGCGGCCCTCGCAAGCTACGACGCGGCGCTCTCGCTCGACGGACGCCATCTCCAGGCACTCGACAATAGAGCGACCGTCCTGCTGAACCTCGGGCGCATCGAAGAGTCGCTGCGCAGCAGCGAGCGCGCGCTCGAGCTCGACCGGAATCGGGTCGTGTCGTTGCAAGGACGCGGCAACGCGCTTGCGGCGATGTCTTGGCACGGTCTGGCCGCGCTGAGCTTCGCGCGGACGATCGCGCTCGCCCCTGATCTCGCCGATGCGCTTCGCAATCTCGGCAACGCGCGGCTCCTTCAGGGGAGGATCGCCCCGGCCGTGGCGTCGCTCCGCCGCGCCATGGCGATACGCCCCGATGACGAGGAGATCCTTGCGAACCTCGTCTTCGCTCTCGACTTCGATCCTGATATCGACATCGGCGAGCAACAATCGGTGCGCCGCCGATGGTTCGAGGTCTTTCGTCGCCGCCTGCCCGCGTCGATCCCACGCCATGGCAACGATCCGGATCCGGAGCGGCGCCTTCGCATCGGCTATGTATCTGCCGACTTCAAGCATCATTCGGCATCCTTCATCTTCGGCCCGGTCATCGTACGCCACGACCGGTCGGCATTCGAGGTGGTGTGCTATTCGAATGTCGCGCATGCCGACGACAAGACGCGCGACTTCGAGCGGATGGCGGATCGGTGGCGCGAGATCCGGACGGTTTCCGACGACGAGGTCGCCGATCTGGTCCGACGCGACGGGATCGACATTCTCGTCGATCTGTCCGGCCACACCGCAGGCCATCGCCTGGGTGTCTTCGGGCGAAAGCCGGCGCCGGTCCAGGTGACGGGGTGGGGCACGGGTCACGGAAACGGCATGCCGATGATCGACTACCTGTTCTCCGACGGCGTCTCGATCCCGAAGGAGAACCGCCACCTCTTTGCAGAGACTGTCGTCGACCTCCCCTGCAGCATGACGTTCGACGCGCCGGCCTACGCGCCGGCGGTCGGTCCGCTTCCGGCGTTGGCGACGGGCGTGGTGACGTTCGGTTCCTTCAATCGCGTGGCGAAGATTTCCGATCGGGTGATCCGGATCTGGTCGGAGGTCCTCGCGGTAGTGCCTGAGTCGCGCCTCGTCATGAAGGATCCGCCCTTCGACGACGCGAACGTCCGTTCTAGCGTCGGCGATGCCTTTGTGGCCTTGGGCATCGATCGGTCGCGCCTGGATATGCGCGGGCGGACGCCGCATGCGGAGCATCTGGCGCAGTTGGGCGAGATCGACATCGCGCTCGATCCGTTCCCCCAGAATGGCGGCATCAGCACCTGGGAGGCATTATGGATGGGCTGTCCGGTCGTCGCCAAGATCGGGCATACGATTCCGGGGCGTGCGGCGGCCGCCATCCTGACCTCGGTCGGCGTTCCCGACTGGGTTGCGGAAGACGACGCCGCTTATGTCGCGCGGACCGTGCAGTGGGCAAACGATCTTTCGGGCTTGGCCCGTCGGCGGGAGACTCTCCGGCGGATGGTCGTGGAATCCGACTCCGGCAATCCCGATCGATATACGCGCCGCGCCGAAAGGGCCTATCGCTGGATGTGGAAAAAATGGTGCGGAAACAGGCGTTGAGCCGGCGCTTCGTCGCGGGGGGCGGCGGGACGGAATGCGGCCTTGCCAAAAAGGCCTGACCGGCCTAGGTTCCCGCGCCGTTCGGAAGCCCATGGCTTCTCAGGCGGGCTGTTAGCTCAGTTGGTAGAGCAGCTGACTCTTAATCAGCGGGTCGCAGGTTCGAATCCTGCACAGCCCACCATTCCCTGGCGGGGGATCTAGAAGTCCCCGCACTCCATGTATGTAGCGTCGTTGCCGTAGGTCGCGAGCCTTTCTGCGAGGCCGTCGACTTTTCTACTTTCGAAGCCGTGGCTCCGCCAGAAGCCTTCGGAGCCGTTCACGGCGACGAGGTTGATCGTCCGGAATCGCGCTTGGCCGGCATGCGCTTTCAGAAGCGCGGTCGATTGCGTTCCCAGTCCTCGGCCGCGCATCGAATCGTCGATCGCGAAGTCGTGGAAATAGTAGCCGTTCGCATCTTCCGGGATCGCGCCGACCAGGGCGTTCAGCGGCGGTATGCGATCTCTGACCCAGGGGTGGCTGATCGCGTAGCCGACGAGCCGGCCGCCTTCGCCACAGACCAGGGTCCCGCTCGGATAGCGCCGCAGCCGCTCGGCGAAGACGTCGAGATCCTCCGGAAGGCCGGGGTGAACCCGTTCCGAAAGCGCCTTGATCTCGGGTAGATCGGCTTCGGTCGCTTTGCGCCAGCCCACGTTCCTGATCCTCACCTGTCCGGCCAGAGGATACACTCCGGCGATGACCATCGAGATCTACGTCGATGCCGACGCCTGCCCGGTCAAGGCCGAGGTCTATCGCGTCGCCGAGCGCTACGGGATCAAGGTCTTCGTCGTCTCGGGCCAGCTGGTCGCGATCCCGCAGAATCCGCTGATCGAACGCGTCATCGTCGGCGACAAGTTCGACGCCGCCGACGACTGGATCGCTGAACGCGCGCATCCGAAGTCGATCGTGGTGACCGCCGACATCCCCCTGGCGCAGCGGGCGCTCGCCGCTGGATCCACGGTCATCGGCAATACCGGGAAGCCGTTCACCAAGGACTCGATCGGCATGGCGATGGCGAGCCGCGAGCTGATGAGCCAGCTCCGCGCCATGGGCGAGATCACCGGCGGGCCGAAGCCGATGGCGGGGAAAGACAAGTCGCGCTTCCTCTCGACCCTCGACGAGGCGGTGAACCGCCTCAAACGCGCCGGCTAGCGCAAGCAACCGAGATAGGCGTCACCGAGCTGGCCGACGCGCTGGCGATAGAGTGCGGCACGGTTCTGGATGTAGGGCGTCGGAGCCGAGGCCGACCAGCGCCGAGGGTTCGGCAGCACCGCTGCCATCTGCGCCGCCTGGGCTTCGTTCAGGCGCGCTGCCGGGACTTTGAAGTGAGCCCGCGCCGCCGCCTCGGCGCCGTAGATGCCCGACCCCCATTCGGCGATGTTGAGATAGATCTCGATGATCCGCCGCTTCGGCAGCACCAGCTCGACATAGGGCGTGAGCCAAGCTTCCAGGCCCTTGCGCACGAAGCTGCGGCCCGGCCACAGGAACAGGTTCTTCGCCACCTGCATGCTGAGCGTGCTGGCGCCGCGGCTTTCCTCGCCGTCGAGCGCCCTCTCCAGCTCGCGCTGGAAAGCGTCCACGTCGAAGCCCCAGTGCCGGCAGAACAGGTTGTCCTCGGCCGCGACAACCAGTCGTGGAAGCGAGGGAGCGATCGCGGTCAGCGGCACCCAGTCGTAGCGGAGGGGTTCGCCCTCGGCGAGGCGGATCATCATCAGCGGCGTGCCGGGTACCGGCAGGAAGCGATAGGCCAACAGCGCAACCAGCGGCGCCAGCAGCACGACCGCGACAAGCCTGAACAGGAGCCGCCTCATGCGTCCACCTTACGCCGATCCGGGAAAATCGGGCTAAGATCGCGGTCGTTCATCCGGAGGAGTGTCATGCGTATCGGTTCCGCCTCGGCCGTACTCGCCCTTGCCCTCGCCGGCGCCGCACAGGCGGCGACGCCAAAGGACGCGCTGGTGATGGCGTGGAACCTGGATGCGATCATCACCCTCGACCCGGCCCAGATTGCCGAGATCAACGGCAACGACATCATGGGCAATGTCTGCGACACGCTGGTCGCCCTCGACTACAAGAACCCGTCCGAGCTCCGTCCGAAAACAGCGGAGAGCTGGTCGGTCTCGGCCGACGGGCGGACGCTGACCTTCAGGCTCCGGCCCGACCTCAAGTTTCCGAACGGCCGAGCGGCGACGGCCGAGGACCTCGCCTGGTCGATGCAGAGGGTCCTCAAGCTCAATTTCGGCAATGCCGCCAACCTGACCGAGTGGGGTTTCAAGAAGGAGGCGGCGGAAGCGAGCTTCCGCGC
The DNA here is from genome assembly GCA_964504845.1 of uncultured Rhizobium sp. Lineage (GTDB taxonomy): Bacteria > Pseudomonadota > Alphaproteobacteria > SHVZ01 > SHVZ01 > SHVZ01. Next base: position 24,839 of record CAZDGR010000013.1, read on the forward strand.
CACCGGGCCGCAGACCTTCGAGGTCAGCCTGCCCGAGCCCTATCCGCTGCAGCTCCTGCTCTACGGGGCGTTCGCGACCAACGTCTCGATGATCCTGGATCGCGCCGAGGGCGAGAGGAACGCCAAGGGCGACGACCTCGGCAACAACTGGTTCAAGACCAATTCCTCCTGCGTCGGCCCCTACAAGGTGCGCAGCTGGACTGCGAACGACACGATCCAGCTCGAGCGCAACGATGTCTACTACGGAACCAAGCCGGCGCTCGGCC
>CAZDGR010000014.1:0-25047 GCA_964504845.1 uncultured Rhizobium sp.
CTTCCTTTCCTTGATGAAGAAGGTCGATGTCCAGCAGAGGATGTCAGGGCCGATCGCGTCCTCGACCGCGTCAAGGATCTTCGGGTGATGGATCAGCTCGTCCGCCCAGGTGAACAGCAGATGCGTCTTGTGCCGCCAGTTCGACTGCAGCGGAGCGCCGGTCCGGGCCTCGTGAGCCTCCAGGCTGGCGCGGTAGCGGGCGGCGTCCGCCTCGCTCATCACGCGCACCGGGGCGTAGTAGCCATCGCGGTGATAGGCCTTCACGGCCGCGTCCGACAGGATCTTCGGCATGGCGTTGTCTCCTGCCGGAAGCCTTGCACGAACCGGCGGTTCCGTCACCCTTGGCGAGCCGTTGCCGGAACGCCGGGCGGCCGATAGGGTCCGGGCCGGAGGGACCATGCGGGACTATGTCGAGACGCTGATCGGACGGGGCGAAATGCGTATTGTCGAGCGCGAGGTCGACCCGCGCCACGAGCTCGCTGCGGTGATCAAGGCCTCCCAGACCCGCGACGATCTGCCGATCCTGTTCCGCCGGGTCCGCGGCGCCTCCATGCCGGTCGTCAGCAACCTCTACGGCAGCCGGCGACGGATCCGTGAGATGGTCGGCACCGAGGACAGCTTTCCCAAGCGCTGGCTCGACCTCTGCCAGGGCATGCGGCCGGGTGCCGAGACCTTCCTCAAGAAGGTGCCGGTGCCGTCGAACCTCCGCGACTCGAGGATGTCGGCACTGCCGCAGCTGACGTACTGGGAGAAGGACGCGGGGCCCTATTTCACCGCCGCGATCTATCTCGCCAAGGATCCCGAGACAGGTGTCGCCAATCTCTCGTTCCATCGCTCGATGTACGTCAGCGACGAGGAGCTGCGCATCCGGCTCGGCACGACCCACGACTTGACGCGATACCAGGCGAAGGCCGAGGCCGAGAACAAGCCGCTGCCGGCGGCCCTCCTGATCGGCACCGCGCCCGACATCTTCCTCGCCGCCGCGGCGTCGCTGCCGATCGAGACCGACGAGCTGTCGGCGGCAGCCCAGATCCGCGGCCGTCCGGTCGAGATGCGTCCTTGCAAGACCATCGACCTGATGGTGCCGGCCGACACCGAGATCGTGGTCGAGGGCGAGATCCTGCCGAATGTCCGCCGGCCGGAAGGGCCATTCGGCGAGTTCATGGGCTACTACGTGCCGGTCGGCGACCAGCACGTGTTTCGCGTCACCCACGTCAGCCATCGCGAGGGCGCGTACTTCCACGGTCTCCTCTGCGGCTCACCCGAGGACATCGTGCTGCTGCAGGAGGCGACGGCGGCGCGGATCTACAAGGCGCTGGTCGGGCAGGTGAGGGGCATTGTCGACGTCGCGGTGCACTCGACTCTGCTCTGCACGGTGATCAGCATCCGACAGGAGTATGCGGGCCAGGCTCGGCACGTCGCGATGGCGGCGATCGGCTCGCAGCTCGACTACAACAAGTCGGTGATCGTGGTGGACGACGACGTCGACATCCACGACCTGCACGACGTCTGGTGGGCCTTCCTGACGCGCGGGCGCGCCGATACGCGCACCACGGTCATCCCCGATGTGCCCGGCTTCTATCGCGATCCGCACAAGGATCACTGGGGCAAGCTGATCATCGATGCGACCAAGCCGCTCGGCCGCGAGGCGGAGTTCGAGCGGCGTCGCATCCCCGGCGAAGACAAGATCCGTCTCGAAGACTATCTCCGCCGCTGAAACATGAACGTCCTGCAGACGCTGATCGGAAGCACCTTCGAGCAGGGATTGCTGTTCGCCTTCCTTGGCCTCGGCGTGCTGCTGACCTTCCGCTTCTTCCGCTTCCCCGACCTGACGGCCGAGGGCAGCTATCCGCTCGGCGGCGCCGTGGTCGCGGCGCTTCTGGTCTCCGGGACCAATCCGTTCGCCGCGACGCTGGCGGCGGCGCTGGCTGGGGCCGCAGCCGGCGTCGTCACCGCCCTGATCCACACGCGCCTCAGGATCAACGCGATCATCGCCGGCATCATCGTGATGACGGCGGTCTACACGGTCGACCTCCGCGTCATGGGGCGAGCGAACACCCCGCTGCTCTCGACGCCGTCGGTCTTCGGCGACATCGTCGCCGCCGCGAATGCACTGGGACTGCCGATCCGCGAGAGCGTCGTCACCAACATCGTCATTCTGGCCGTCTTTGTCGCCGTCGTCGCGATGCTGATGGCATCCTTCCTCCGTACCGACCTCGGACTCGCCGTCCGCGCGACCGGCGAGAACGAGACGATGATCCAGGCGCTCGGCGTCGACACCGGCTGGACCAAGATCGTCGGCCTGGCGCTCTCGAACTTCCTGATCGCGTTGTCGGGTGCCCTGGTCGCGCAGAACCACGGCTTCGCCGATATCGGCATGGGCATCGGCATTCTGGTCACCGGTGCCGCCGCGGTGCTGATCGGCGAGGCGATCTTCGGCGACCGCACGATCGCGGTCTGGATCTTCGCCGCGATCGTCGGCGTATTGATCTATCGGCTGCTGGTCGTGCTCGCCCTCTATGTCGGCCTGCAACCGACCGACCTCAAGCTGATCACCGCAGTCCTGTTGCTCTTGGCATTGGCGTTGCCGAAGCTCAGGAACGCCCGTTGATGCTGGCGCTGGAGCACATCACCAAGACCTTCATGGCCGGCGAGGCGGCCGAGGTGAGGGCGCTCGACGACGTGAACCTCACCGTCGCCGACGGCGACTTCGTCACCGTGATCGGCTCCAACGGCGCCGGCAAGTCGACCTTGCTGAAGACGGTCGTCGGCCTCGCGAAGCCTGAGTCCGGTCGCGTCATGCTTGACGACCGCGACATCACCCGCGAGCCGGTCCATCGCCGCGCCGGCTTTTTCGGCCGCATCGCCCAGGATCCGAACGACAGCACCTGCGCCGGCATGACGATCGAGGAAAACCTGGCGATGGCGGCCAAGCGCGGCCAGCGGCGCTGGCTCCGCCCTGCGGTCACGCTACAGCTTCGCGAGAGCTTCCGTGCAGCCCTCGCCGAGACGGGACTCGGCCTGGAATGCCGGCTCGACACGCGGATGGGCCTTCTCTCGGGAGGCCAGCGTCAGACGATCGCGTTGCTGATGGCAACCTTGGCTGGTCCCCGGCTGCTGCTTCTCGACGAGCATCTGGCGGCGCTCGATCCCAAGACCGCGGAGCTGGTCATGGGCCTTACCGACCGGCTGGTGGCCGAGCGCCGATTGACCACGCTGATGATCACCCACAACATGGCGGATGCGATCCGCTGGGGCAGCCGGCTGGTGATGATGCACCGGGGCCGGATCATCTTCGAGTCGGCCGGATCGGCGAAGTCCGAGCTGACCGTTGCCGGTCTCGTCAGAAAATTCCACGAGGCCGGGAGCGACCTCGCCGACGACCGACTGCTGCTGGCTTAAGAACAACCGGAGGAAACGACCATGATGAAACTGATCACTCTCGCCTTGCTCGCAGGTGCGATCGCGATGCCGGCGTCGGCGCAACAGCCGGTTCCGGGCAAGACCTACAAGGTCGGGTTCTCGCAGATCGTCGACCATCCGGCCCTGAACGCGACGCGCCAGGGATTCATCGACGGCCTCGCCCAGGCCGGTTTCGTCGTCGGCAAGAACCTGGTGCTCGACTACCAGAATGCCCAGGGCGACGTGGGCAACGCCCGCAACATCGCGCAGAAGTTCGTGACCGAGAACGTCGACCTCTTGGCGCCGTGCACGACGCCGAACGTGATGGCGACGATCCAGCTCGCCAAGGGCGGCAAGATCCCGGTGGTCTTCGGCTGCGTCACCAACCCGGTCGAGGCCGGTGTCGTGCCGGCGGTCGACAAGCCGACCGGCACCAACATCACTGGCTACTACTCGATCCCGCCGGTCGGCCGCAGCCTCGATCTCTACATGCAGATCAAGCCCGGCATGAAGACGGTCGGCACGATCTACAACGCGTCGGAGACCAACTCGATCAACCTGAACAAGATCGCCAAGGCCGAGGCCGAAAAGCGCGGCCTTACCTGGGTCGAGGCGACGGTCGCCTCGTCGGCCGAGGTCAAGACCGCGATCGACACGCTGGTGACCAAGGTCGACGCGGTGCTGACCGCGCAGGACAACACGGTGTCGTCGGCCTATGAGGCGATCGTGAAGGCGACGCGTGACGCGAAGAAGCCGCTGTTCGCCCTCGACGTCTCGGTGGTCGAGCGCGGCGCGATCGCGGCGATGGCGCAGAACCAGTACCAGGCCGGCATGGGCTGGGCGAAGGAACTGGCGATCCCGGTGCTGCTCGGCAAGGACCCGGGCACGCTGAAGCCGGTCGAGTCGTCGGTCTACGACCTGCAGGTGAACCTGGAAGCGGCCAAGGCCGCCGGCGTCACCGTGCCGGAGGCGACGGTGAAGCAGGCGGTCAAGGTCTTCGGCGGCTAAGGCAGGTCGACGATCTCGACCCAGTTCGGTCCCTGGCCCATCGCCAGCCGCTTCAGCGGCTTGAGCTTCCCGGATGCGGCATCGATCCGGTAGCTCTGCAGCTGATGGGAATTCAGCCCGACCGCATAGAGGAAGCGCCCGCGCGGGCAGATGTTGAAGCCGCGCGGGTGATCCTCGGTCGCCCACTCGCCGATCTGGGTCAGCGTGCCTTCAACCGGATCGACGGCATAGCCGGCGATCGTGTTCGGCGTGCGCACGGTGCCGTAAAGGAAGCGCCCGTCCGGAGTCAGGTGGATGTCGGCGGCAGCGGGATTTCCGGTGAAGCCCTTCGGCTTCGCGTCCACGACCTGCTTGCGCGATAGCGTGCCCGAGGTCGGGTCGATCGCGTAGACATAGGCCGAGCCGTCGAGCTCGTTCAGCAGATAGAGGAACGCGTTGTTCGGGTGGAAGGCGAGGTGGCGCGGTCCGGCACCTTCCACGGCGGCGACGAACAGCGGATCGTTCGGCGACACCATGCCGGTCGCCGCGTCGAAGTGCAGCTGCACGACGCCGTTGCCGTCGCGGCATGGCACGTAGACGAAACGGTTGGAAGGATCGGTCAGGACGCAGTGCGCGGCCGGCGGCGTGCCGAAGACCTGCACCGGCCGCTCCTGCACCCATCCATTCGGACCGATCGGGTTGACCGCCATCTTGTTGCCGGCGAACGACGCGCCGAGCAGGAAGCGGCCGGCGCGGTCCGTCGAGATATAGGCGAAGTTGTCGGGTAGCCAGGTCGTCGCGATGAACGTGAGACGCCCGGTATCCGGATCGATGCGGAAGCTCGAGACCGAATAGGGCTCGGAGCGGAGCCCCACATAGAGGTATCGCCGGTCGGGGCTGACCGCCATCGGCATGGCGACGCCGGTGACCGCTACTTTCTCGAGCAGGGAGAGGTCGCCGGTCTCCGCATTCATCTCCATCACATGGACCTCGCGGCCATCGGCGTGGGAGACGTAGACGATCGTCTTGGTGGCCATGTCGTTCTCTTTTAGGTGGGCGGTCGGGCGGGAGCGGGAGCCTAGCACGCCCCTCCCGTCTCGGGAGGCGGGCGGCGCGGTTGCCGGAGCCGGACGGCGATTGCTCTACTTCGGGAACCGCCAGGGGAGAGATCATGGACAAGTAAGAGATCGCATTCACACCGGCGACCAGGCTCGTCGACAGCTCTCGCCGGTAGAGCTGATGGACGCGACGGCCGCTCGCGGCCTATGGAATCACGTAGATCGGGCTTGACCAGGCTTGGTGGCCGTCCTCGAGCGTGACCCGCACATAGATCGGGTTGTCCTTCCCTGGCTCGGTCCCGACGTCGAGGTCGAAGGCGAAGGCACGATGCGGGTTCTCCTCCGGCAGCCGATAGGCGCGGAGCTTTCGGCCGAGCCCGCCGGCTTCGACCACCGTGTCCTCGGCGCCGATGTCCGCGATCTTCCACTCGGCCTTCGCCGGCTTGGTCGAGACCACTATGGTGCCGGCTGAGGGATCGTCGAGCATCAGCTCCATGCCGGCGAGATTGCCGGTGGTGATGGAGGTCCAGTCGAGACGGTCGCCGTTCAGCACCAGCCCGCGCTCGGGGTTGAGGAAGTTGATCGCCTTCGCCGAGCGGATCTTGTTGCCGGTGATGCGCGCGTCGCCGTTCCAGCTCACCTGCCGGCCGCGGCCGCGATACTCGGCACCTTCCCAGATCACCCGCAGGCGCCGCGACTTGTCCGAGGCGAGATAGGGCCGCCGCGTCGCAACCAACTCGGTGCCGCGCAACACGTCGATGCGCTCGATCGGGGCCGGCGCCGAGACGTCGACCGCGAGCTTGACGGGTCCCTTGGCGCGGACGATGTCGCCCATCGATGCGGTGCGGGCCTTCTTCGATGTCGTCGGGCCGAGCAGCGGATCGTCCTCGAACAGCTCGGCATCGCCCTGGAACGTCGCTTGTACGCCAAGGTGCAGCCGCGTACCCGTGGTCCCGTAGTGGTGTCGGCGCTTGAGTGCCTCGAAGACGTTGTCACGGGTCAGCTCCGGCAGCCTCAGGCAGGTAAGGCCGCCGATCGCGCCGAACAGCGAGGCGCCGGGCGATGCTAGGCCGGGGCGGCCCTTGTGGTCGTCGCTGTTGCAGACGACGCCGACCCGGTACTTGAGCCGGAACGCGTCGTGCAGCAGCCACTCGAAGGTGCCCCAGGTCGAGTGGATTTCGACCGAGCGCTCGATGCGGCCGTCATGGCCGACCGAGATGTCGGCGTAGCGGCCGCCGACATGGGCGAAAGTCACGGCCTCCTGGTCGCCGAGGGCGCTGAACAGGTCGCTCGCGGTGTGCGCGGCAGTATTCCCGTCGCGACCCTCCATCACCAGTGCGTGGCTGGAACGGTGGATGACACGGCCTTCCTGGCGGAAGAAGACGTTGCGGTCGCCGCCGACGCCGGTGTTTCCCGACCATTCGTAGCCGGGCATCGTGACGAAGCGGCCGGGCGCGTGGAACTCGCGGGTGAGCTTGTTCAGCTCGTCCCAGAACGCCTCGGTGATCTGGAAGTCGTTGCCCTGGTGGCCGACGATGTCGAGCAGAGCCTGGTCTCGGGCGAAGGCGAAGTAATCGCGGGCCGAGCCGCTGCCGACCGTCTCGCCGCTCTGGCCGTGGAAGTCCGACCAGTATGTCGCGACGTCGCCTTCGGCGATCCGGAGCGGGTTGCTGCGGAAGACCTCCTTGCCGCGTGCATCCTTGAACCCGATCACCAGATCGCCCGGCGTCGCGACCGAAAGGTCGTCGAGGAGGAGGGTGCCTTCATCGTCACCGATCGCGAGCCGCTCGGGCAGGCCTTTCACCGGCAGGGTCGAGGTCAGCGTGAAGGTGCCGTCACCCTTGGCCTGCGGGTTGCCCCAGCGGTCGAGCTTGGCGATTGCGAGCCGGAAAGTCTCAGCCGGCCGGCGCAGCGTCGGCATGATCGCGCGCCATTCGGCCACCGGCCCGGGGATCAGGTCGATCGCCGGCGACTCCGGCAGTTCGGTGAAGTCATATGTCGCGAAGGCATCGACGTAGATCTTGAAGGGAAAGTAGGTCTCGGCATTGGTCTGCAGCCTGATGCCGCGGCTGCCCTTTCGTCGATCGCCGAAGCGGATCGTCAGCTTCTCGCCGCCACGGAGGAAGCCGCCGATCAGCCGCACATAGAGCGTATGCACCCAAGGCCGGATATTGATGCGGTCGAACAGCAAGTGGAGGCCGGCGCCATTGCTCGCCTCGGCGGTCGTGTAGTTGTCGCCCGCAGGATCGGTGAACTGCGGCTTTCCCATGTCGGTCGTGGTGCGGAACGAGACCTTGATCCCGCCGCTGTCGTCGATGCCGAAGGGGCCGGCAGTGTATGTAAGCGTGAACGAGCCGTGGGAACCGGCCTCGAAGGCTCCGGTCGGCTCGAGCACCGCTGAGCCCATCTGGTCGGCGAGATAGGTCGAATGCGGCATCTTGCTTCCGTCTAGAGGAATTGCGCCATCTTGGCGCCGCGGATCGGAACTTCCATCAGGTCTTCGCCCCAGATGATCGTGCCGGGGTAGATCGCCATCATCTCGCGCAGGATCTCCTCGCGGATCCCCGGCTGGTCGATCTGCTCGAGCATATGCGAGAGCACCAGCGTCGGCACGCCGGCCTCGCGGGCGACATGGGCCACGTCGATGTGGCAGCCGGCGCAGGCGCGGTATACCTCGGAGGGTTCAGTGCCCGCCCGGAAATGGGTCATGTGGATCAGCACGTCGGTGCCGCGGGCGAGCTCGATGATGTCGCGGCAGACGCCGCCGCTGTCGCCGGAATAGCAGATCGAGCCCTCGTCGGATTCGAGCCGGTAGCCGAAGCATTCGAGCTGCGGCTGCATGTGGGAGGCGTTGGCGGCCGTCACCTTCCACTTGGCGCCTTTGACAATGTCGCCGGCCTTGAGCTCGCTGACCTCCGGTTTCGGCCACTTCCGGGGCGGTTTGCCGCCGCGGGCGAGCAGCATGTCGATGCTGCCGGGATGCTCGATGCGAGCGTTGATGTCCGGCGCGAAGGCGCCCTCGCGCGAGAACAGGAGGTCGGTCATCCGCTGCAGCGGCGGCGGTCCATAAACCTTGAGGTCCGGGATCCGATCGGCGCCCATGTCCCAGCGCTGCAGCACCATGCGCGGGTAGTCGAGGCAATGGTCGGAATGCAGGTGGCTGAAGAAGACGTGGGTCACGTCGGTCGAGCTGTGACCGGACTCGATCAGGCGCTGGTGCGCGCCGGCGCCGTGGTCCATCACGATGGTGTCGCCGCCGACCTCGATCAGGTAGCCGGAGCTGGCGCGCTTGACCGAAGGCGAAGGCGTGCCGGTACCGAGAAGGGTGAGCTTCATGCCTTCTCCGGGATCACCGGCAGTACGATCCGCGACGGGTAGCGCGGGTCGTGGAACACGGTCTGGCGTGCGACCCGGAGCTCCGGGTCCGACCAGAAGTCGCGGCCGGTATTGTGGTTCCGATCGAAGTTCGGGAAGTCCGAGCTGGCGATATCGAGACGGACCCGCGAACCCTTCTTGAATCGGATGCCGACCTGCATCATCGGGATCACGTATTCCTGCGGCACGCCGGCGTCGAGCAGCACCTGCTTGTCGAAGCCCTTGCGGAAGCGCGCCCGCATGATGCCGTAGCAGAGGTTCTGTGCCAGGCCGTCAGGCCCGACCTCGATCAGCTTGGCGGCGAAGTCGGTGTCCGGGCAGTCGGACGCGGCCCAGAGATGGACGACGACCGGGCCGATCACCAGCATGTCTCGTTCGAGCGGCGGCGTCTGGTAGACGAGGATGTCGCGACGGCGGCCGAGGATCGCTTGGTCGCAGGGGGCTGCCTGCGCGTCGAGGCCCATCAGGCTCATCACCGGATCGGCAGGGTCGTAGTCGTAGCGGTCAGGCTCGGAGGCCTTGGTCTCCAGGCCCAGCGTCCCGTCGCCGGCCGGTGTATTGGCCTTGCCGCCGCTGCCGAGGAAGAAGTCGGTGAACCGCGTGCTTGCCAGCGGCCATTCCTTCTCGGTGCGCCAGACATTGTCGTTGAGCACGAACAGCTTCACCGGCGGCTCGCCCTCGAGTCCGTTCTCGATGCCCTTGATCTCGCGATCGAAGAAGCGGGTGAGCTCGACCGGATATGAGGCGTTGGCGCGGACTCCGTAGTCGCGGGGGCCAAGCGAGCCGACCCACTTGTCGGTCGAGTGGCCCCATGGGCCGACGACCAGCCGGTGCCTGCCGCGCAAGTTCGCCGGGCCGTTCTTTTCGACGCCGGCGTAGTTGCTGGTCGTGCCGCCGAGCCGGTCCCACCAGCCTGTGGTGCAGCTGACCGGCACCTGGACCTTCGGGTGTGCCTTGTCGAAGGCCCAGTAATCGTGGTGCGCCTCGCGGAAATGCTTGTGCGTGGCTTCGGTCAGCGTCGAGAACACGTCCTTCGGAATCGTCTCCAGCGGCAGGCGCCAGATCCACTTGCCGCGGTCGACGCGGGTCCAGGCGTCGTCGGCCTCGGCGCGCGTGTAGGGACCGAAGGGATCGCCGGCGCGCTTGCGCGCATTGGCCGCCATCGTGTGGATCCATTGCAGCCGGCGGCCGGTCTCGAGGATGCCGAAGTTCATCTCCGTGTGCTTCATCGCCATGCCGCTGGTGTACATGGCCTTCAGCGACGGCGGCTGCTCGCCGACAAGCACCCAGCAGAGCGAGGAGGGGTAGGAGTTGCCCCAGGTGCCGACCTGGCCGGTCGATCCATCGAGCGCCGCCGCCCACTCCACGGAGTCATAGCCATCCGGCTTGTTCTGCTGCGCGCCTGCGTGGCCGAACATCCAGTGATAGTCGCCCTCGGACTCGTAGCGGCCCCGGATGTCCTGGACCGCGACGATGTAGCCGCGGGCGGCGATCGCCTGGGCGTCCTTGACATAGAGGTCGCCGGCCTTGTCATAAGGCGTGCGGCAGAGCAGCACCGGGTAGCGCCCGCCTCCCTCCGGCCGATAGACGTCGGCGCGGAGGATGGTGCCGTCCCGCATCTTGGCGGGAACGTTCTTGGTGACGCTGACGGCGCTGAGGCGGGTCTTGTCGTTCATGGTCTCTACTTCTTCGAGATGTTCCAGTAGGCGAGCGTCGGCGCCTTGATCACGCCCTGGACGCGGTCGGTGCGCCAGGCGCTGACCGACTCGTACTGGCCGGCCGGGATCAGCGGCAGGTATTCCCAGAGCCGCTTGTGGAAGGCCTCCAGAAGCCGCTTGCGCTCGGCAGGATCGGTCGCATCCAGCAGCTTGAGTCGCAGCTTCTCGCCTTCCTCGTCGCAAGGCCAGCCGGCACCGTTGTTCCCGCCGCAGCTGAGATCGACATAGAAGTTGCCGATCGGGTGGAACAGGACCGCGCCCGGCGATCCAGCCGGGAACAGGTTCCAGCCGCCTTCGCCCGGCTTGTCCTTCTTGATCCAGCGGGCGATCGTGGCACCCCAGTCGAAGTTCATGACCTCGACGTTGAAGCCGATAGCCTTCATCTGCTCGACGACGACGGGGAAGGTCGCCCGGCTGAGCTGCGTCTCGCTCGATGCCAGCATATAAACCTTCTCGCCCTTGTATCCCGACTCCTGCAGAAGCTGGCGCGCCTTCGCCAGGTCTGGCTTGCGGTAGGGCTCTGAGCCGGCGTCGGTGTCGAAGGGGCCGCCGCAGGTGAAGAAGGCGTAGCACTCCTTGAACCGGTCGCTGTCGCCGATGAAGGCCATCAGGTATTCCTTCTGGTTCACCGTCAGCGCCAATGCCTGCCGCGCCTTCACGTTGTTGAAGGGCGGATAGAGCATGTTCGGCCGGATCCAGGCCTGGCTGTCGAGCAGCACGGGCGTGTCGATCGTGACGTCCTTCATGCGCTTCAGCAGAGGGAACACGTCGGATGACGGGCTCTGCATGAAGTCGACCTCGCCGCGGCCGAGTGCATTTGCGGCCGTCGTATTGTCCGGCAGCACGACCCACTCCATGCGGTCGACCTTGACGATCTTGGCGCCGGCAAGGCCGCTGGTCGGCTCGGTCCTCGGCTTGTAGTCGGCGAACTTGTCGTAGACGGTCCTGGCGCCCGGTGCCCATTCGGCCTTGTTGAACTTCCAGGGGCCCGAGCCGATCGCCTCGGTCACGGGCGTGTTCGGATCGGTCATCGCCTCCTTCTCGCGCATGATCACCGGAAGCTGTCCGACGCCGGATCCAAGCGAGAACTCGACGAAGGCGAAGTTCTGCTTGAGGGTGAGGCTCAGCACGCGATCGTCCTTGGCCTCCAGCACCGCGCCCGACGCCGCCATGCGCCGGCCCATCGCGTCGCGCTTCATCCAGCGGTTCAGCGAGGCGACGACGTCCTTGGTCGTGACGGTCGAGCCGTCGTGGAACTTGAGGCCGGGGCGAAGCGTGAAGGTGTAGGAGAGGCCGTCGGGAGCCTTGCTGTAGCTCTCGATCATCATCGGTTGCGGTTCGAACTTGTCGTTCCAGGCGAACAGCGACTCGAAGATCTGGACGCCGTGGATGCGGCTGAGATTGACGGTGACCGCGACGGGATCGAGCACGCGTAGGTCGGCTTCCGGCACGACTCTCAGCACGGACTGCGCCGAGGCGGCGTCGGCGATCAGGGTGGAACCCAAGAGCAGCGCGGCAAGATGGCGATAGGACATCGTTCGGCTCCCTGTTTTCTTGTGTCGTCGAGGCGCGGGTCAGCCGCGCCAGGCGGTGAACAGCAGCGGGTGGTCTGAAGGCGGCACGAAGACGCGCTGCCAGGAGAGCGGCGCATCGCGATAAGTGCGGCCGCGAATGATCCAGGCGAGGCCGGTGGTGCCGGGCGAGATCGACATCAGCCGGCAGGCCCGCGGCGGCAGCACCTGGACCGAGACCGTCTGCTCGACCTTGAGTGTCGGCCGATGGTAGCGCGCCGCGAGCAGGTCGCGGACGTGACGCAGCTCGCTCTTGTCGAGCTTGGCGATCTCGCCGAAGTGGCGGCCGCTGAGCAGAACCTCCGAGACGATTTCGAACTCGTTGTTGATGCCGATGCGGCGAAGCACGCGGACGTAGCTCGGTTCGTTGCCAAGGAAGCGGGCCCAGGGGCCTTGCTCGCCCAGCATGTCGACCGAGATCGCCTCGATCGTGATCGGCAGGATCGACTGCTCGTCCTCGGCCAGGAAACGGAAGTGGCGGACCTGCTCGTCGCGGACATTGCCGATCGCAACGAATGTGCCGCTGCCATGGCGGCGAACGAGCACCCCGTCGTCGCCGAGCTGCTGAAGCGCCTTCTGCACGGTGCCGACGCTGGCGCCATAGGCCGATGCCAGCTCGGTCTCGGCCGGAAGCTGGTCGCCGGGCTTCCACTCGCCCGCCTCGATGCGGGTTAGCAGGTTGTCGGCGAGGTCGCGATACTTGGTGGCGCCGCCGGGCTTCGCCGGAGGGCGGGAGGACGGGAGGCGATGCGGACGAGGTTCCTGTCTCACTCCTCTATAGTAATTATCCGCATTTTCTCCACACAAGCCGGATTCGTGGGGTCGGATAACAAAATTACTATAGAGGAGTTGGTTTGCCTATATCGTCTTGGTCTTCTTGTACTTTTCGGCCTTCCAGAGCTCATCATTGATGATGGCGCGGAGGCGTTCGGCGACCTCCCACATGTCGACGTAGCGGTGGTAGAGCGCGCTGAGCCCGAAACGGATGCTGTCAGGTGGCCGGAACGAGGAGACGACGCCGGCATCCGCCAACGCACCGACGACCGCGGCGCCGGCCGGATGGCGGAGCGCCACGAAGCCGCCGCGCTCGTCCGCATCGCTTGGGCTTCCGACCTCGACGATGTCGTTCGTCAGCGCAATCAGCAGGTCGCCGAGCGCGGCATGCTTGGCGAAGACCTCTGCCGGATCGACCTCGGCCCAGATGTCGAAGGCGCCCTCCATGATCGCGTTGGCGATCACCGAGGGCGTTCCGACGACGAACCGCGCCATGCCTGCGCCGGGCGCATAGTCGGTCGAGAAGGTGAACGGGTTGGCGTGACCCATCCAGCCGGCGAGCGCCGGCTTCACCGCCTCCTGGTGCCGGCGTGCAATGAAGGAATAGGCCGGCGCGCCCGGCCCGCCGCAGAGATACTTGTAGCCGCACCCGACGGCGAAGTCGGCATTCGCCGCGTCGAGGTCGGCCGGCACGGCGCCGGCGCCGTGCGACAGATCCCAGACCGTCAAGGCACCCTTCGCATGAGCTGCGGCGGTCAGCTTGCGAATGTCGAGGCGTCGGGCGCTCCGATAGTCGACCTGGCTCAGATAGACGACGGCGGTGCGATCGTCGATCGCCGCTTCGATCGGCGCACCGTCGGCGACGAGATGAAGCTCGATCTCCGGCCGCAGCGTCTTCAGGCCCTGCACGACATAGAGATCGGTCGGGAAGGTGCCGGCCTGGGAAACGACCCGTGGCTTTCCCGGGCACAGGGAAAGCGCCGCCGCCAGAGTCTTGAACAGGTTGATCGAAGTCGTGTCGCCGACCACGACCTCGTCGGGCGAAGCCCCTAGGATCGATGCGATCTTGGCACCGAGCCGCCTCGGCGCATCGAGCCATGTGGACTCGCTCCATCCGCGCCGGCGCAGATTTCGCCACTCCTTGAGATGAGCCTCGATCCGCGCGGGCACGTCGACCGGCATCGCACCGATCGAGTTGGCATCGAAATAGAGCGTACCGGGCTCGCCGGTCGCGAACCGGTCGGCAAGGCCGCGCAGCGGATCCTTCGCATCCAGCGCTTCGCAGTCGGCGCGGGTCGTCATGCGCGGCCGAGCCCGGCGAGGGCTTCCCGGATCATCGCGTTCGACTGGCGCAGAACCATCGGCTTCCACTCCGGTGCGGAGGGATAGAACAGCTCGCGCACCTGGGCGCGGACCTCGCGGCCGCGATCCGACATCGGGTCGCCATGTTGAAACAGCCAGTTCTCCTCGCAGAGCGGCTCGAGCAGGCTCGGCTTTGAGCGGGTCCGCATCTCGACCAGGCAGCTGGTGACTTTGGCGTTGGGAAGCATGTCCTGGGCGGCGTACATAAGGAGCCCCGGCACGTCGCTCTGGGCATGGCCGTGCTCGACCGGCACCGCCTCGATCGGCGTACAGTGCTCGAACCAGTCCCGCGACCTCGTGCCGGCGGCGCGATCGTCGACGAAGAGGTCGCAGAAGCCGAAGACGCCGCCGCCCGTGTGATAGTCGATCAGGCAGATCTCGGCGGCGGGCGCCATGAAGGTCCGGACGATCTCGCGATAGGTCGTGTTCGACCAGGCCGGCGCGTTGCCGCCAAAGAAGGTGCCCTTGGGATTGACGTATTGCCCGCCATGGATGGCCTTCGCGAGGAAGTCGCCGTTCGGGTTGCCGTAGTGGGCGCGGATCGCCGCATTGGAGCGTGCGACGATGTCGGCCGACCATTGCTCCGGATTGATGTGCTGCTTGAGCGCCGCGTAGTCGGCGTTCACCGGATATGGTTTCGTGTGATCGAGGAAGTTGCGGTTGAGGTCGACATTGGCCTCGTTCACGCGCCGCTGCCAGGCGAAGCCGTGCGGGTTGACCGCGTGCACGAACAGGACGGCGACATCGTCGGGCAGATCCAGCGCCGCATGGCCGCCGGCGAGCCAACCGGTATGGCATCCGGAACCGCAAAAGCCCTCGATGCCGTGGGTGCCGCTGATCAGAACCAGCAGTTTCCTGGCATCCGTAGGCCCCAACCGGCCGACATCGGTCCAGAGGGCTTCGCGCACGGGACCGGTGAGAGGGTGGGGGTATGCCGCGACGGACAAGCCGCCGGCGTGATCGAGCGCGGTCAGGAACTTCTCCCGGGCCTCGCCATAAGTATCCGAAAAGAACTGCGTGCTGGTCATGCCGGATGCAGAACGGGGACCGGCGATGCCGGTCCCCGTCTCCTTTAATGTCTAATGCGGATCAGCGGACGCGAACGTAGCGGAGCGGGAAGAAAGCATCCGACGGCTGCACCAGGTCGATGTTGTCCTTCGCCGCCCAGACGATCACCTGCTGCATGATCGGCACGTAAGGCACATCGTCGCGCACCAGCTTGAGGGCCTGGCCGATCAGGCCGCGGCGCTTCGCCGGATCAAGCTCGACCTGGATCTGGTCGGTCAGCTTGTCGACCTCGGGATTGGAGTAGCCGCCGACGTTGAACAGGCCGCGCGGCGAGCCGGGGGCGCGCGTCACCATCAGGTTGATCAGGTAGTTGTGCGCGTCGCCGGTGGCACCGCCCCAGCCGACATAGAAGAGGCTGGTCTCGTAGGGCGGGTTGATCAGCTTGACGTAGGAGGAGAAGGGCTGGGTGCGCAGCTTCACCTTGATGTTGATCTTGGCCAGCATCGAGACGACGGCGGTGCAGATCTGCTCGTCGTTCATGAAGCGGTCGTTCGAGCAATCCATGCCGGTCTCGAAGCCGTTCGCATATCCGGCATCGGCCATCAGCTTCTGTGCCGCGGCGAGATCGCCGGCCGGCTTGGTGTTGATCGCCGGATCGAAGCCTTCGACCCCCGGCCCCGCCATAATGTAGTTGACGACGCCGAAGCCGCGCATGACGACGTTGTGAATCGCCTCCGCGTCGATCGCGATGCGGACCGCCTCCCGAACGCGCTTGTCGGCGAAGGGGTTCTTGCCCTTGATGTTGCCGTCGATCAGTTCGGGCCTCGACATGTCCATGCCGAAATACATCGTCCGCATCTCGGGTCCCTTGTGGACCTTGATGTTCGGGCGCTGGGCGAGCTGCGGCACGGCCGAGACCGGGAAGCCGTAGACCATGTCGACCTCGCCCGAGACCAGCGCCGCAACGCGGGTCGCCGGGTTCGCGAGCGGATTGAAAGTGACTTGATCGAGATTGTGCTCGACCTTGTCCCACCAGCCCGGGTTCTTCTCGAGAATCGCGGTCGAGTCGGCGATGCGTGACTTGAGAGTGAAGGGGCCGGTCCCGTTGGCGTTGGTGCTGGCGTAAGTCGCCTGCTGGCTCTGCAGGTTGGTCGCCTGGGAGACGTTGTTCTTCTCGGCCCAGGTCTTCGACATCTGCAGCCAGCCCAGAAGCTCGAACGGCAGGATCGGGTTCGCGCCCTTGGTGGTGAATTCGACGGTGTGATCGTCGATCTTCTTCACGTCGGCGACCGAGGCCAGCACGCCGGCCAGCGCCGAGCCGGGGCCGCGGGTGCGCCCGACGGTGAAGATCACGTCGTCGGCGGTGAAGGAGGAGCCGTCGTGGAACTTGACATCCTTGCGGAGCGTGAAGCGCCAGGTCTGCGGCCCGGTGCTGCTCCACGAGGTCGCAAGGGCCCCTTCGATCTTCATGTCGCGGCCGCGGCGAACCAGCGGCTCGTAGATGTTCGAGAGGAACGAGGTCGTCGGCGTCACGTTCCGGCTGTGCGGATCCATGGTGCCGGGATCGGAGTCGGCACCCCACTTGAAGTTCGCCGCCTGGGCCGCCGTGCTTCCCATCAGGAGAGCGGCGACCAAGGCGAGCCCGTGAACCTGCTTCATCTGTTCCTCCCTCGGATTATTCAGTAGTTGATCGACGGATTGTCGCCGGGATAGATCACGCCGACAACCAGCATGCCGCCGGGATCGGTGCATTCGAGCGAATGCAGCTGCTTGCGCGGCAGGAAGATCACGTCGCCGGCCTTGACCGGCGCCTTCTTCTCTTCCGTCCACATGCAGCCTTCGCCGGAAAGGATGATCAGCGACTCCTCGTAGAGATGGCGATGCGGCGTCGCCTTCGAGAGCGGGATGTCGCCGATGAACTGGGTCGCGACGTCGGAGCCGATGCTCTTGTCGACCAGCATCTGGAAGAAGCGGTTGCCCATGGTATGGCGGGCATCGCGGTCGAGGCCGACGACGCGCTTCGGCAGATTGTCGTCGAAATTCGATGCCATCGCCCCGTGCCACTCGATCGCATCGGCGCGTGGGCAGGCGGCGGCGAAGACCTTGAAGGGAGCCTCGCCATCGTTCTCCAGGCGGAAAGTTTCGCCGGGGCGTACATAGGCACCGGCATTGGCGTCGATCGGGAAGGAACGGCCGGCGATCACGACCCGGCCGACACCGGCCGAGACGAACAGCACGACATGCCGGTCGCCGAAGCCCATCACCGGCGACGCGCCGCGGGCGCATTCCAGATAAAACAGGGACTGGTGCAGCGCGCCGTCCTCGGCGCCGATGATCCGCCGGTGACCAAGCACTCCTTGCCGCTCGATTGTCTCGGGCTCGATCGTGCAGATGGCGCAGCCGCCGTTCAGCCGTGCCTTGCCGTCGGTGTCGGCCGTGATCATCGGGATCGCGCGGTTGGCCGGGCTGTCGGGATCGTCGCGGTCATAGACCTCGGAAAGGTTGTTGTGCGAGCCGTCGCAGAAGGGCGGGGTTCCGGTCTTCTTGCAGGCGCAGAACAGGACCTCTACGGCCGCCGTCGCCTTGTAGGCCAGCGGCTCGATGCTAGTTCCTTTGTGGGAACCGTCGCAGAAAGGCTGCTTTCGGCTGCGGCCGCAGGCGCACCAGTAATAGGTGCGGCCTGCCACCAGCTCGAAATAGCAGGGCTTCCTAGCTGCGACGACGACGTCCGCGTCTCCGACCATATGGCTCCTCTTTCCGGACGATTTTGCATGGCCAACGGCCGCTTGTAAGCAGGAAAGAAACCTGTTCTCTTGGCCCCCGCACCGGCCTTCCATGTCTCATTCCTATACCCTCTTCCTTGTCCGGCCCCATGGCTAAGGACGCTCGGATCCGCCTCGCCGTCGACATCGGCGGCACCTTCACCGACGTGGTGATCGAGACCCCGTCGGGCCGGCTCACAACCAAGGTGCTGACCACGCCGGCCGCGCCCGAGGAGGGGGTGATCGAGGGGATCGGCGTCGTGCTCAAGCTGGCGGGCATCGAGCCGTCGGCCGTCGGTCTCTTCATCCACGGCACCACGCTCGCGACCAATGCGTTGATCGAGCGGAAGGGCGCCAAGACCGCCTTCGTCACCACCGCCGGTCTCCGCGACATCCTGGAAATGGGCTACGAGAAGCGGTTCGAGCAGTACGACTTCTACATGGATAAGCCAGAACCGCTGGTGCCGCGGCCGCTGCGTTTTCCGGTCCGCGAGCGGATCTCGGCCAAGGGCGCGGTGCTGGAGCCCCTGCACGAGGATGACCTCAAGACGGCTGCCGAGGCGATCCGGATCTCCGGGGCCCAGGCGGTCGCGGTCGGATTCATCCATGCCTATGCTCATGCCGAACATGAGCGCCGGGCTCGTGACATCCTGGCTGGGCTGCTGCCGGGCGTTACGATCTGCATCTCGAGCGAGGTCTGCCCCGAGATTCGGGAGTACGAGCGGTTCTCGACCACCTGCGCCAACGCCTATGTGCGCCCGATGATGGCGGGCTATCTGAACCGGCTGCGGTCGCGTCTGGATACGATAGGGCTCAGAGCCCCGCTGTTCCTGATGATGTCGGGAGGCGGCCTCACCACGCTCGATCATGCGACGCGCTTCCCGATCCGTCTGGTCGAGTCGGGCCCTGCCGGTGGCGTGATCCTCGCGGGCCAGATCGCCCGCGAATGCGACCTGCCGGCAACTCTCGCCTTCGACATGGGCGGCACCACCGCCAAGATCTGCCTGCTCGACGATGGCGAGCCGGAGCGCGCACGCCGCTTCGAGGTCGCACGCATCTATCGCGATTTGAAGGGGAGCGGACTTCCCGTCCGCATCCCGGTGGTCGAGATGGTGGAGATCGGTGCGGGCGGCGGATCGATCGCCCGAGTCGACGCGATGAAGCGCATCACCGTCGGCCCCGACAGCGCCGGGGCCGATCCGGGGCCGGCCTGTTATGGGCGCGGCGGCAAGGCGCCGACCGTGACCGATGCCAACGTCGCGCTAGGCCGCATCGATCCGGTGCGCTTCGCCGGAGGGCGCATTGCCCTCGACAAGGGAAAGGCGAGCGCGGCCCTCGATGCCGATGTCGGATCGAAGATCGGTCTGGCCGATCACTGGCCGGCGGCCGGCGTCTCCGAGATCGTCGAGGAGAACATGGCGAATGCCGCCCGCGTTCATGCGATCGAGCGCGGCAAGGTGATCGATCGCTACACGATGGTCGCCTTCGGCGGCGGCGCGCCGCTGCACGCCGGACGGCTCGCCGAGAAGCTCGGCATTGGCAGGGTGTTGATCCCGGTCGGCGCCGGCGTCGGCTCGGCGATCGGATTCCTCCGCGCGCCGATCGCCTACGAGGTGGTGCGGAGCTGGCGCGTGCCGTTGGTCCAGTCCGATCTCGGCGAAGCCAATCGCCTGATCGCGTCGCTGCGCGACGAGGCGCATGCGGTTGTCGCGGCCGGGGCGGGGAAGGCGGCGCTGACCGAGACCCGTCTGGTCGATGTTCGCTATGTCGGACAGGGCCACGAGCTGCCGATGAGCCTGCCCAACCGTCCGCTCGCCGCAAGCGACCTGCCGGACCTGAGGAAGCGGTTCGAGGATCGCTATCGCCAGATCTACGGTCTGCACCTAGCGGACATGGCGGTCGAGATCGTCACCTGGTCGGTGACGGTATCGACAGTCCGGGAGCCGCCGGCGAAGCTGGCGGGGGCGGAACGAACGGGAACTGCGGCACCGATTGGCCGCCGGCCGGTCTATGAGCCGGCGAAGGGCGAGCTGGTCGAGATGCCGATCTATGCGCGAACCGACCTCAAGCCCGGCGTCGGCGTCGACGGACCGGCGGTGATCGTCGAAGACGAGACGACGACGATCGTCCCGGCCAGCTTCGCAGCGATGGTCAATCCACGCGGCGACATCGTCATGGAGGTACGCCATGCCTGATAATTCGCTGAAGGCCATCCGCATGCAGGTCATGTGGAACCGGCTGATCGCCGTGGTCGAGGAGCAGGCGCAGGCATTGCTGCGCACAGCCTTCGGCCATGTCGCGCGCGAAGCGGGCGACCTTTCGGCCGGCGTCTACGACCTCGATGGACGCATGCTGGCCCAGGCGGTGACCGGCACGCCGGGCCACGTCAACACGATGGCCGCCGCGGTCGGGCACTTCATGCGGCACTTCCCGGTCGCGACGATGAAGCCGGGCGACGTCTTCGTCACGAACGACCCCTGGCTCGGCACCGGCCATCTGTTCGACTTCGTCGTGGTCACGCCGGCCTTCGCCGGCGACACGCCGGTCGCGCTGTTCGCCTCCACCTGCCACATGGTCGATGTCGGCGGCATCGGCTTCTCGGCCGACGCCCGTTCGGTGTTCGAGGAAGGGACGCTGATCCCCCATCTCAGGCTGCGATCCAATGCCGGCGTCAACGAGGATGTGCTGGCGATCGTCACAGCCAATAGCCGGAACCCGGTCGAGGTGCGCGGCGACATCCTTTCCCTGGTCAGTTGCAACGACGTCGGGGTGGATCGCCTGATCGGCATGATGGCCGAGTTCGATCTCGCCTCGATCGAGAAGCTTGCCGTCTACATCATCGATCACTCGCGCGCCGCGACCCACGAGGCCATCGCGCGCGTGCCGGAAGGCCGCTACCGGGTCGAGATGAACCTCGACGGCTACGACGCGCCGATCCTCTTGAAGGCCGAGATGCGGGTCGGCGGCGGCGAGATTACGGTCGACTATGCCGGAAGCTCGCCGGCATCGATCTTCGGCATCAACTCGCCCAAGTGCTACACCGACGCCTATACGGTGTTCGGGCTCAAATGCGCGATCGCGCCGGCGGTGCCGAACAACGCGGGATCGCTCGAGCCGTTCAAGGTGCTGGCCCAGGCGGGGTCGATCGTCGATCCGGCACGCCCATCGCCGGTGACCGCGCGCCACGTTGTCGGCCAGATGCTTCCCGACATCGCTTTCGGCTGCCTGGCCCAGGCCATGCCGGACTCGGTGCCGGCCGAGAGCGCCGGCAGCATCTGGGTGCTGGCGATGGGCAGCGCCCACGGCCGAACCGGCGATGCCAGGGTCGCGAATGCGGCACGCTTCAACGTGATGAACGTGGGTCTCGGCGGTGTCGGCGCCCGGCCGGGCAAGGACGGACTCTCCACCACGGCTTTTCCGAGCGGTGTCGGCACCATCCCGGTCGAGATCACCGAGGATCAGAGCCCGCTGGTGTTTTGGCGGAAAGAGTATCTGCCGGACTCCGGCGGGCCTGGAGCCCATCGTGGCGGCCTCGGCCAGGTGATCGAGATCGCCAACAGCGAGGAGGCGCCGTTCACGATATCGGCGGCGACCTTCGATCGCATTCGTTTCCCGCCGCGAGGCCGCGACGGCGGCCGCGACGGCCGCAAGGGCTCGGCGAAGCTCGGATCCGGCCAGGATCTCGCGACCAAGGCGACGCACATGGTGCCTGCCGGCGACAGGCTGGTGGTCGAGCTTCCCGGCGGCGGCGGTCTCGGCGATCCCAGGCAGCGCGCGCGGGCGAAGATCGAGGCGGACATCGCTTCCGGCCTGGTGACCCGGGAAGCGGCCCGGCGCGACTACGGCTTCTCCGACTAAGGAGGCGATCGATGCCGGACCCAACCACGCATGCGGTATCGATCGAGGTGGCGGCATCGGCCGAGCGCACCTTCGCGTTCATGAGCGACCCGAAGGCGCTCGACCGATGGTCCTTCGGCACCTGGAAGACCGTCCTGCATGAGGGCGGCCTGGTCGAGGGCAGCTCGATCTTCGACGGCTCGATCACGTGGGTTCGCATCGACGCCGATAAGGCGCGCGGCACGATCGACTATCACCTGGGCAAGGATCGCGACACGCTGACGCCCAGGATCATGGCGCGCGTGCTGCCTGGCGACCGGGTCGGCGCCGCGCCCGAGACCTCGGTGCTGACGATGGTCGCCTGGAGGGTGAAGGGAATGTCCGAAGAGCGCTGGGGCCGGCTCGTCGCCTCGCATGAGTTCGAGGTCTACCTGATCAAGTCGCTGATCGAGGCGTCTTAGGGCGCCAGCTCGGCGACCGCCGCCTTGAGCTTGCCGCCGGAGTCGTCGGCTAGCGCTGCCTGGCGCAGTTTCGAAAGGCGTTCCGCCGCATCATGCTTGCCGATGATCCTCGGCAGCGCCGCCATCACGGTCTCATAGTTGGCGAAGCCGCGCGCATGGGTGTCGCCGTACCCCTTGACCAGCTGCTGGCACTCGGCGATGGCAAGGGCGAGATCGGGGTCGCGAACCGATCGCACCTCCGCCAACCAGATCTCGATCCGCGCCTGCTCGACCTGGTAGCGGAGCGAGCGTGGCCGGACTCTGCGCAGGCCCGCGGTCAGATACAGCAGCAGGAAGCCGCCGATCGAGGTGGTCTCGACCGTCCGCCCCTTGGACGTCATCCGGTCGACCAGTTTTCCCGCCCAGGACCGCAGCAGCCAGCGGCCGAAGCCTGACGGCATCGCCTCGGCGATCTCCTGCAGGCGAGGGTGCAGGTACTCGCGGATACGGACGATCTGGTCGTCCTTGGCACTCACTTCCTCGGCCACGCGGGCGAAGCGGCTGCGGCGGATCTTGAGGTCGGCGACCCGGGCGATGTCCTCATAGGACATCCAGAGCGCGAGATGGCGGGCGACCTCGGTCAGCAGCCTGCCGTCGCCCGCGAACGGCTTCAGACGATCTAGGTAGAGGCGCGCGTACGCGGCATCCTGGTAGTCGATCAGGCGCGCGCAGCCGTGCTCGATCGTGGCGCGTGCCTCGGCCGAGAAGGATGCAACCGCAGAACGGAAGCTCTGCGGGAGTCCCTGGGACGGCGCCGCCTCGTCGGGCTTGGTGACATCGTTGCCGGTCGCGGCGTCGAAGGCATTCGAGAAGGCCTTGAGGCTCGCCTCGACGCCGAGACCACTGCGCTTGATAGCGACTTCGAAGTCGGCGCGCTTGAAGGGAAGGCGGTCGGAAGCGGCGAGCGCACCGAAGAGGGCAGCGCTGATCACGCTGCCTGATTGCCCGGCGATCTCGGCGAAGTTCGCGGTCAGCAGGCGCTTGGCCGCCGCCTTCGCGCCGTCGAGCAGCTTCCCCGAGTCCACACGGCCGTCGGCCATCGCCGTCCGCTCGGTCATCGAGTAGACGCGGTTGGTGGAGGCGATCAGCGTGGTCCGGGCCGGGGTTACGAGCCCGCGCTGGATCGCACGCCCGGCTTCCATCAGTTCGGAAGCGATCACGACGTCGACGTCGCCGGGCACCGGCATCAGCGCCAGCACCGGTTGGCGCGCCGCCGACGCGGGGAAGATCTCGACATAGTAGATCGTCGCACCGGTGCGCTGGGCGACGCCGGGAACCGAGGTCGCCTGGACGTAGAGCCCCGCCTGCTCGGCCATGTCGATCAGCCAGTCGGCGAGCACGCCGCCGCCTTCGCCGCCCATCGCCAGGATCGCGATCGAGATCGCCTTGGGAGCCGGTACTGCGCTATCCATCACGAGGCCGAAGCGAGCCGGCGCTCGA
The DNA here is from genome assembly GCA_964504845.1 of uncultured Rhizobium sp. Classification (GTDB taxonomy): domain Bacteria; phylum Pseudomonadota; class Alphaproteobacteria; order SHVZ01; family SHVZ01; genus SHVZ01. The sequence continues at coordinate 23,795 of CAZDGR010000014.1, forward strand.
TCCGATCCTGGAAGTAGCCGATCACCTTGCGCCGGACGCCAGCGACCGCTCGGTCCCACCAGCTGGGATTGCTGATGATGTCGGCGCGGTAGAAGGACGGGCAGAGGACGGCCGCGTGGCTGACCTCGCCGCAGAGCCCGCAGCCGACGCAGGAGTCGAGCACGGTCGCGACCGGGTCCTTGCGCAGCGGATCCGGATTGGTCTTCACCGATAGCGACGGACAGCCGGAAAGCCGGATGCAGGAATGATCGCCGGTGCAGGTGTCGTGGTCGACGCCGAAGCGCTCGCGCACCACGCGCTGGCCGTTCCTGATCGCGTCGCGCAGCAGCGGGCGGACGCGCCGCTGCTTGTTCAGCATGCATTCGCTCTGGGCGATGATTACCTTCGGCCCCTTGACCTTGGTGGTCAGCGCCTCCTTCAGCACGTCACGCATCCTGGAGATGCTGTAGGTGTGGGTGATCGGCCTGACCCAGGTGACGCCGACGCCGCGCACCGCGTTCTCGATCGAGTTCTGGGTCTTGCGTAGGCTGTTCTCGGCCTTGGAGGACATGATGTCCTGTCCGCCGGTCGCCGCGGTGTAGTTGTTGTCGACGATCACCAGCACGTTGTCGCTCTGGTTGAAGACGGCGTTGCCGACGCCGCTGGTGAGGCCGTTGTGCCAGAAGCCGCCGTCGCCCATGACGCTGATCGTGCGTTTGGACGCGCTCTGGTCGTTGAGTGCCGCGGCACCGGCCCATCCAAGGCCGTAGCCCATGGTCGAGGCGCCGATGTTGAACGGCGGCAGGATCGAGAAGAGGTGGCAGCCGATATCGCAGCTGACATGGTGCGGCCCCAGCTCGCGCTCGACCAGCTTCATCGCGGTGAAGATCGGCCGCTCCGGGCAGCCGGTGCAGAACGACGGCGGTCGCGGATGCACCTGGGCCTCGGCGGCGGCGATGGCCGGCACCTTCGGCTGGCCGGGCTCGGCGGCGATCTCGGGCACGACGGCCGGCAGCAGGTCCGGCGCCGTCTGCTCGATGAAGCGCCTGACGCCTCGGAGAACGACGTCGCCGGTGTACTCGCCGCCCTTCAGCAGCACGTCCTTGCCATGCACCTTGGTCTGCAGGTCGGCCTTCCTGAGGATCGCGTGCAGTGCCTGCTCGATGAAGTCGGGCTGGCCTTCCTCGACCATGAGCACCGCGCGCTTGCCGGCGCAGAAGCGCTTGATCTCATCGTCGATCAGCGGATAGGTGACGTTCATCACGTAGAGCGGC
>CAZDGR010000015.1:0-24923 GCA_964504845.1 uncultured Rhizobium sp.
TCAACGCTCCGCCGATACGCCGCCAGCGCTCCCCCGACATCGCCCGTCGCCTGCAAGGAATCCCCAAGATTGTTCCAGGCCTCGGCCGTTGCCGCGCAGGCAAGCGATCGTCGCGCCAGATCGACGGCAGCGGCGATCCATCCCCTGCCCTTGGCGATCTGGGCGGCGTTCGAGAGGATGAACGGCTCCGACGGCGTGAAGGCGATGGAGCAACGCATCCAGCGTAGAGCCTCGTCGGACCGCCCGAGATCGGAGGCCGCGAGCGCCAGATTGGCCATCGCCTCGCCCGGCCGGCCGCAGTCACGAGCCCGCCGGTAAGCGACCAACGCCGACTCGGGATTCCCTTGTGTCCGCTGCCGATTGCCGAGGCTGAGATGAATGCCCGCCTCGCCAGGACCGAGCGCCAGAGCGCGCCTGAGCAACCGCTGCGATCCGGCGAGCGCGCCGAGATTTCCGAGCATCGACGGATGGTCGGGGTTCAGCGCCACCGCCCGCGCCATATGATGCACGGCACTTTCGATCAGGCCGAGATTGCAATGCGCGTCTCCCGTCGCCGGAGACCAGGCAAGTACGCGGCGATAGGAAACAGCGGCTTCCTCCAGGCGGCCAATCTGATGCAGGGCCAGGGCCAGCTGAAGACGCGGCTGGACATTCCCAGGCTGAAGGCGGCTCGCGGCTTTCAGGCTGGAGAGCGCATCTCCGGCGCGGCCGAGGGCCATCAACAGCGTTCCGACGAGATGATGAGCGCGCGGGTCGCCTGGATGCCGGCGGACCAGAGCATGCCCTTTGGCCAGGGCTTCCTGCACGCGGCCAGCACGATATAGGGCCAGAACCCCGTCCAGCGAAGCGGCGCTCATCGTCGGCTGCACCACTTTCTCCAGAGCGCGCGGTAGGCATTCTCCACGGATCGGGCATACCGTTCGGGATCGCAGATCCGCGACGTCCGGACGCGGTCGCGCAATTCGGCGCGCAACCGCGCCAGGCGTTCCCTATCGGCAGCCAGTGCCGAAGCCCGCTCGACATAGGCGGAGATGTCCGGTGCAACCAGGTCATCGAGCCCGAGCTGGGTCAGCAGGCTCGCACCAACCCGCCCGACGAAACGGTCGCCGGCCAGCGTCACCACCGGAACGCCCATCCACAGCGCCTCGAAGCTCGTCGTCGAGCCGTTGAACGGGAACGGGTCGAGGGCGATGTCGACCCGGTTCAGCAACGCCAGCTGCTCGGCCCGGCCGACATCGTCCGCGAGGAAGTCGACGCGATCTCCGAGTACCTGCCGCACGCCTTCCTGCAGAAGCCGGCTGGAGAAGCGGTTCTTGTATTTCAGCAGCAGACGCGAGCCCGGCGTCGCGTCGAGAACCCGCGCCCAGGTTTCCAGCACCGCCGGTCCGAGCTTGAGCGGGTTGTTGAAGGATCCGAAGACGATCGGCACCTCTCCGCGCCGGACGACCGACGGTTCCTCGTCCGGCGGCCGATGCAGATAGAAGCAGGGAAGCCGGACCAGCTCCTCGACAAAAAGCTCGGGCGTGTCCGGGGGGTGCAGGCATGGATCGGTCAGCCAGGCATCGACCGCCGCCACGCCCGAGGTCGAGACGTCGTGGAAGCTCACCTGCACCGGCGCTGGGCGAAATCCGGCAACGCTCAACGGATTCGCCCCGGCGTGGCCGGCAAGGATCACCAGGATATCGACACCGTCGCTCCGGATCGCATCGGCCATGCCCTGTGCCGCCATTCCGGCGACGTTGCGCCAAAGATCGACCGAGCCTGCGATACGCTGGGTCACGCCATCAGCCGTCGGCGTCGCGCTGTAGGCGGCGACCTCGATCGATTGCCGGTCGTGAGCGCGGATCAGATCCTCGACGTTGTAGGCGATCGGGTGGCGGCGAAGGTCCGACGAGACATATCCGATCCGCAGCCTCCGGTCCGGGTCGGGCCTGTTCCGGAAGCTCGGTGCAGGAGCCGGCGGGAGATGTCGGCGGGCCCAACGCTGAGCCTCGCGCAGGCGATCGGCCGGACTGACTTCCGGCAAATAAGAGAGCGCAAAGATCAGATTGCTGTGAGCCGCCGCGTCCGACGGCGTCAGGGCCAGCGCACGCTTCAAGGCGAGGAGCACTCCGCCGAGATCGGGTTCGGCGGATGCGAGATTGTTCCACACATGCTGCCCGGCGGGATTGAACGCCAACGATCTTCTGAGCGCCGACAGCGCCGCCTCGATCCGCCCGGCGTTCGCTTCGGCCAGGCCGAGGCCGCTCAGCGCGGCCCACGCCTCGCGCAGGATCGTCCCTCCCCGCCTGAGCAGGCGCCGTCCTTCATCGATCCTTCCGAGCAGCGCCAGCCACTCGCCCAGATTGACGACGGCCTCGTAGTAGGATGGATCGATCGCGATCGCGCGGCGGCCTGCGGCCGACGCATCGGCAATGCGGCCGGCCGCCTTCTCGATGAGCAGGAGACAGTTCCAGCCCGGCGCAAGCAGCGGGTCTCGACGGAGCGCCTCGCGATAGGCGGCTTCGGCTTCGGCAACCCTGCCCCGCCTCTGCTCGACCACGCCGAGATTGAAGGCCGATCCGGCATCGTCGGCCATCAGAGTGGCGGCCTGGCCGAAGGCGGCGGCGGCGCCGTCGAGATCGCCGGCGCCGAGCCTGCCGTTGCCGAGCTCGAAATGCAGCGCGCCGACCGCGGGAAGCAGCGAGCGGTCGCTGGTCGCGGCACGCTCCAGCAGCTTCACCGCGCCGTCGAGGTTGCCGGCTTGCCGGCGAGCGAGGGCAGCCCGGACCAGATCGGCGTTCACTTCCGGCGGCATCGATCCGTCCACAGACGCCGCAAGGCGGCATCGAAGGTGCGGGCATAGGCAGACGCATCGCAGAGCGGCGACGCGACGATCCTGTCGCGAAGGCCGGACCGGAGCCCCTGCAGGCGAGCCGGGTCGCGCGCCAGCGCGGCGGCGATGGAGACGTAGCTCGCGCGATCAGTCGCAACCAGGTCGTCGAGCCCGACCTGACTGAGAACGCTGGCTCCGACACGCCCCAGGAACCGTTCGCCGGCGAGCGAGACGACCGGGACACCCATCCACAGCGCCTCGAAGGTCGTCGTCGAACCGTTGAACGGGAACGGGTCGAGCGCAATGTCGACGCGGCGGAGAATGGCGAGCTGCTCGGCGCGGGCGACGTCGCCGGTCACGAACTCGATCCGGCGCGGATCGACGCCGTGACCGGCGAAAATGCTCTCGATCCTTCGGCGCAGGCCAGTCGATGCGTAGCGATTGAGATACTTGAGCAGGAGCCGCGCGTCCGGAACGGCCTTCAGCACTCCCGCCCATGCTTCGAAGACCTCAGGCGTGTGCTTGGAGGTGTTGTTGCAGGAACCGAAGGTTACGTGGCCCGCCGCGAGCGCCGGGGGCTGGCCCGGATCCGGTGCCTCGGCCGGCGGCTCGTGCAGATAGAAGCACGGAAGACGGACCAGCTGCTCGGTGAACCGCTCATGCGTGTTTTCGGGATGAAGCACCGGATCGGTGATCCAGGCATCCATCGCCAAGAGCCCCGACGTGGCGAGGTCGTGAAAGCTCACCTGGATCGGCGCCGGACGATACGCGGCGACGGCCAGCCGGTTGTGCCCGGTATGGCCAGCCAGCACGATCAGCATGTCGAGCCGGTCGGCGCGCATCTGGCGTGCGACGTCGGCATCGGGCATGCCGAGCACGTTGCGCCATCCGTCGGCGGTCGCACGGAAGCGCGCCGTCATCGCGTCCTCGGCGCGGACGCTGGCGTAGAGGATAGCCTCGTGGCGCGCCCGGTCCCGCCGTTCGAGAACGCCCGCGACATTGCGGGCAACCGGATGGTCGCGGAAGTCGGCCGAGATCCAGCCGACCTTGAGGCGCCGCTCGGGATCCGGATCGAGAGGCGCCGGAGAGGCCTGCGGATAGACCGGCGCGGCATAGGCCGCCTCCCAGCGCCTGAACTCGGCGAAGAACGCTTCGTTCGACATCCGGCCGTCATAGGAAAGGCAGAACAGCAGGTTCGAGTGGAGCCAGGACGCGGGCTTAAGCGCGAGCGCGCGACGGAAGCCGCCGATCGCGGCGACGAGGTCGCCTTCCGCCTGGTCGAGGCTGGCGAGGTTGCTGTGCGCCTCGGCGAGGTCGGGCCGAAACGCGAGGCTTCGCCAATAGCCCGGCCGCGCTTCGTCGAAAGCGCCGAGCAGCTGGAGCGCGTTGGCGCGATTGGCATGAGCATCGGCGTAGTCGGGTCGGATCGCGATCGCCCGGTCGTAGAAGGCGACCGCCTGCCGCCACTCGCCGAGCTCGGACAGCGCGCCGCCGCAATTGGCATGCGCCTCGACCAGCGTCGGCTTGGCCGCCAGCGCCCTCAGCAGGATGCGAAGCGCCGGAACGGGCTGGCCGGTCCGGAGAAGCACGAGCGCGAAGTGATTGAGCGCCTCGGCGAAGTTCGGATCGACGGCGATCGCGCGGACAAGGTACGAGGCGGCGCCGGCGAAATCCCCGCGGTTGATCAGGACGAGACCGGCGAGGTTGAGAGCGTCGACGTGAAGCGGATCGGCATCGAGGATCCGTCCGTAGAGGCGGAGCGCTTCGGCGAGGTCGCCGCGGCCGTGCGCCGCCACGGCTTCCGGCAGGAGTGCCGCTTCGACCGCTCGCTGACGTCCGAGGGGACTGGCTGCGCTCGGGCTCACGCCTCCGGATTATACCGGTCGCGGCGAGCAGACAACCGGCACGCGACCGGTCCTAGCTCTTCATCGGCTCCGGCACGAAGGTCCGGACCGCGGTGGCGCCGCTCCAGCTGTCTTCCGGGCCGGCGACTTTCCGGCCTTCGACGCGGGTGGCATCGCCCGGCGGCAGGCCGAGCATTCCGACGTTCACGGTCTCGGCAAAGTGGTTCTTGTCGTTGCCGGCGAAGTTCGCGGCGCGCCACACCGGCTCGACATCCCAAAAGAGCTGGTAGCCGCGATCCTGCAGGTGCGCGATCAAAGCCGCCGACTTGTCGCGGCGATGGTTGGCGACGTGCACGATCGGCGCGCAGGTGGCGAGCGTCGCTTCCGCGCCGCGGAGCACTTCGATCTCCATCCCTTCCGTGTCGATCACCAGAAGACGGCAATGACGGAGCTCGAAGGAATCGACGGTGTTCACCGGGACCGCGTCGCCGCTTTCCCAGACCTGGTCGCGAAGCCCGAGGGCGGCGAAGTTGTTCTCGACGCTGGGGCTCAGGATCGGCACGACGATCTGGCTCGCCTCCTCGCCTGCCGCCATCAGCGGCGCGTAGACGTTGGTGACGCTGTTCAGGGCGAGGTTGGCACACAGCATCTGGTGCACCAGACGCTGCGCTTCCATCGCGATCACGGCACCGGTCGATCCCACTGCCTTCGACAGCGCAAGCGCGGTCTGGCCAGTATAGGAGCCCGCCTCGACCGCGATGTCGCCGGACTGGACGATCTGACGGAAGAGGTCGACGCGCGCGCCGCAGTACTCGCCGTAGAGCTCGATCGAGCGGCCGACGAACTGGTCGAAACGGTTGTAGAGAAGGACCCCGTCCTTGACCCTGGTCAGGCGGGCATATCCATCGGGATTGATCGCAGCCAGGTCGATTGCCGGCCCGATGCTCACTCCTGATGCCATCACGTGCTCCCCTTCTAGGGCACCTGATCTCGTCGCTATCGAGGCACCCGTCGCCGCTCCTCAGGATCGGCGGTGGGCCTCTATAACAGATTGATTTCCCGAAGCCAAACACCAGTCGCGCCAGAGCCGGCGGTAGGCCGCGATCAGCGAACGGGCATGGCTCGAGGGGTCGAAGAAAGGCGAATCGGCCAGCCGCTCCCGGAGCTCCCGGCGCAGGCGAGTCCGGCGCTCGACATCGGTCGAGACTTTCGCTGCCAGCGCGACATACGCCGCCGGGTCGGCCGCGACGAGATCGCCGAGATCCAGGCGTTGGAGGAAGCTCGTGCCCATCCGCCCGAGGAAGCGGCGGCCTTCGAGGCTAACGACCGGAACGCCCATCCAGAGCGCTTCGAAGGTCGTGGTGCAGCCGTTGAACGGAAACGGGTCGAGAGCGACGTCGACTTCGTTGAGGAGCGCCAGCTGGGCCATCCGCGGCAGGCGACCGGTGCGCAGCTCCAACCGCTCGGACGCGAGCCCTTCGGCCTCGAAACGGTCGCGGACCAGCCGCTCCATCTCCGGGCTGGCGAAGCGGTTCAGGTACTTCATCACCAGCCGCGAGCCCGGCACCGCCGCGAGCACCCGGGACCATAGGGCGACGACCGCTTGCGTCATCTTTGCCGGGTTGTTGAACGAGCCGAAGGTGACGCGGCCCGAAGCGACCGACGGCGGGCGGGCGAGCAGCGGGGGGGACGGCGACGGCGCGGCGAAGGTGTGCAGGCAGGGAAGCCGGATCAGGCGTTCGGCGAATCGCTCGGTCGTCGATTCCGGCGGATGGAACAGGGAATCGGTCAGCCAGCCGTCGACCGCGGCCATTCCCGTCGTGGCGAGATCGTAGAGAGCGACCTGCACCGGCGCCGGCTTGAGCGCCGCGACCAGCGGCCGGTTGTCCGCCGTGTGGGGCGCGACCAGGACGAGGACGTCGATACCGTCGGCGCGGATCGTCTCAGCGATGCGACGCTCGTCCTCGCCGGCGACCCATCGCCAGCGGTCGGCGACGCGCTGGAAGCGCTCGGTCATTCCGTCGCCGGCCCGCGGCAACGCGTAGAGCGTGAGCTCGACCTCGGCGCGGTCGTGACGCTCGAATGACTCGATCAGGCTGTGGGCGACCGGATGATCGCGGAAGTCGGCCGAGAGGTATCCGACGCGAAGGCGGCGATCGGGATCGCGATCGTTCGCATGAGGGCGCGCCTCGCCGTAGAGACGACGCGCATGGCGGGCCTCCCAGTCGCGAAAGCCCCGATAGAGCGCGTCGTCGTCGACTCCTTCGGCATAGGTCATCGTGAACAGCAGGTTGGAGCCGATCGCCGACTGTCCCGAGTCGAGGGCGAGCCCGCGCCGGAACAGGCGAACGGCCGAGACGGCATCGCCTGTCGCCTGATGCAGCACGGCGAGGTTCGACCACGCCCCGGCATGCCCGGGCTCGAGCGCGATGGCATTGAAGAGCGAACGTCTCGCCGCCGCCAGGCGGCCTTCGGCCAGCAGCGCCGGCCCCGCGTTGTTGAGCGCATCGGTGTAGTCGGGCCGTATCGCCAACGCCCGCGCATAGCCGGCAGCGGCACGGTCGTTGCGGCCGCGCGCGGTCTCGGCGTTGCCGAGATTGTAGGCGGCTTCGGCGAAGCCCGGCCTGAGGGCGAGTGCGCGGCGCAATGATGCCAATGAGGCGGCCGGCCAGCCGCCGGCCTTCAACGCACCGGCGACCGCGACATGGAGTTCCGGATCCGCGGGGCGATCGACGGCGATCGCAGTCCCGGCCAGGGCTTCGGCGGGACGCCCGAGCTGAGCCGCGACGAGCCCCAGCATACGGACGGCGTCCGGCTCGCCGGGAACGGCCGCGAGTACGTCGCGATATCCGGCCTCGGCCTCCACCAGCCGCCCGATTCGGTGGGCTTCGGCCGCCTCGGCGAAGCGCGCGGCCGACGTCGTCATCGCCGGGCGCGATCCAGAAGGTAGGCGACGAAACGATCCATGCCGTCGCGCGCCTGCCAGGCCTCGGCGGCAGCGGAAGCGCCGGTCGCGAAGCGCGGGTAGTCGCCGACGAGCGTCAGCACAGCCTTGCCGAACGAGAGGGCGTCCATGCCGCCGGCGACGACGCCGGCATCCGCGTGCGGTGCGAGCTGGGCTGCCATCATCGTCTCTGGAGGAACGATCACCGGCTTGCCGAGATACATCGCTTCCTCGAACACGGCCGAGGTTCCCGACCGGTAGACCGGCGACTGGTAGGGCAGCAGCACCGCATCGGCGTCCTCGATCAGCCGGTAGTAGTCGTCCTCGCCGATGAAGCCGGCGATCGTCTTCGTGTCGTAGCGCGCCCGGGCGAACTTCTGGAACTCGACGACGCGCTCGTTGTCGGATTGCCAGCCGTTGAGCTGGATCGCGAACTCGACGTCGCGCCGCGCGTCGCCGACCGTGCGGATGATGTCGGCGAGAAGATGGAAGCCCTTCCTCATCGTCGCTTCACCGCAAAAGAGGATTCGTCGTTTCGGTCGCTGGGCGGGCTTGGCCGACGGATGGTCGCGCCGCCAGGCCGATGCCGGGTTGGGGTAGGGCATCACCTCGACCGGGGCTTCCGCCAGCGCCCCGAACTCGCGGGCCTGCAGATCGGAGAGCGTCAGCAGAGTCACCTGGCCCAGATGCGGACGCAGGCGGTTGAAGGCGTGGCGGTAGAAGACCGCGTCCCAGGACAGGTTGCCGTCGGTGAATCCCGAGACGTGCGGGAGCACCAGCACCAGCCTCGACGAAGCCGGGAAGGCGCCGGAGGCGAGCCATTTCGCAAGGCCCAGCAGCATCCGGTTGGTCGCGGTGTGGACGATCACCAGCGAGTCGACGAGATCGACCGCTCCGGCCAGGGTCTTGAGCTCGGCGAAAGCGTGCTCGTTGAGATCGAGGTAGTCCTCGAAGTCGCGGATGTAGCGATCCTCGGAGCTCCGGCGATATGGGTGGAAGTGGAAGCAGGGCTCGGCCCCCAGACGTGCCGCTAGCTCCGCCGTCACGCCCTGGTTGACGAACAGCCGGTATGGCACACCGAGCCGCTTGAGCTCGCCCACCAGGCCGAGGTCGAGATTGTAGTGATGCCCGATCGCCGATTGCAGGCCGGGGTCGAGAAGGACGACGTTCATGACGCGACGCTACGCGCTCGCGACCGCGCTATCGAGGAAATCCTCGATCGCGGCGATCGACGCTCTGCTGTCGAAAAGCACGGACGATGCCTCCCCGATCGCCTTCGACAGCCGACGGCGTTCGTCGGGAGCGGCGGCGATCCCGACCGCAAGCTCGACATAGTGGTCGAAGTCGCGGGCGATCGGATCGGAGATACCCATAAGGTCGTAGAAGCCGGCCGTATGGCGCGCGCGCATGAAACGTCCCGGCCAGGTGACGATCGGCGCGCCCATGGCGAAGGCCTCAAGGCTCGAGTGGCCGCCGCTGTAGTGGATCGGATCGAGCACAACGTCCGCGGCCGCCAGCAGCGCGAGATAGTCCCCGCCGCCGAGATGCGGCAGGACGACGACACGGCCCGGATCGATGCCCGCAGCCTCGAACCTGGCGACCAGCTGCCGGGCCCAGTTCGGATGCCGGCCGTGAATCAGCACGAGACGCCCCTTCGGATCGGCAGCCAGGATTCGCGCCAGGACCGGATCGCCCTCCGGGTGCAGCTTGAACAGGCTCTGCGGGCAGACATAGAGATGGCCGTCAGGAAGGCCGAGCGCCGCCCGGTCCTTCATCCGCGCCGGAGCGGACGGCCTCGCGACATGCACCGTCGGTCCGGGAAGGCGCGCCAGCCGCTCGACGTAATGCGCCTCGGCACCGTCCGGCTCCATGCACGCCGCCGACAGCATCCAGCCGATGCTGTCGAGCCCGGTCGTGTCCGGATGGCCCCAGGTCATGACCTGCGCCGGTGCCAGCCGCGCGTAGGCGAGGAAATATGTCATCGGCTCCATGCCGATGTCCGGATAGTAGAGCAGGTCGAGACGAAGCTCGGCGATGGCGTGGCGTGCGTCGGCCAGACGCGGCGGCAGCCGGAGAACGCGGTCGGCCGCACGCTCGATCGTCCGCGCGAGCTCGTCGTCGCCGTGATCGGGCGCGATCAGGGTCACATGGAAGCGGCGGCGGTCGAGATGCTCGATCAATCCGCGATTGAGCCTGCCGATGGTATGCGTCCTGAGCAGGGTCGAGACGATGCCGATCGCGATGCGTCCATCGGGTCGCGACGACGGGCGGCGGAGATCCTTCGAGAGCGACGGACAGGCCGTGCGATAGAAGCGCGCGATCGCTTCCTGCATCGGCCGGTCGTCGCGGCCGTGATAGGCGAGATAGAAGTTGCCGTGCCCGATCTCCGCCACCGGATCGTCGAGACGCGCGCCCGCGCAGGCAGCCAGATCGGCGGCAAGGCGAGCGCGTGCGGCGTCGATCGCGGCAGCCGATTCAGGAATGATCGGCAGCAGCATCGCCCGCTTGATCTTGAGCGCGTCCGATCCGCCGCCCGAAGCGATCAGCTTGTCGTAGAGCGAGCGCGCGTCGTCGATGTTGCCCTGCTCGCGGCGCACGCCAGCGAGATTTCCCAGCGCCTCCGGAATCCGTTCGGCCGCGACGAGGAAGGACTTCGCCGCGTCGTCGATGCGCCCGAGCTGGAACAACGCGTTGCCCCGATGGAACGCGGCCACCGGATGGCCAGGCGCGCGATCGAGCACGGACCGCGCCTCGCGCGGCCGCCCGGCGGCGCGCCGGCCGGCGTCGGCGGCGGCGAGCGCCTCGGGCAGATCGGGCCTGAGGGCGAGCGCGCGCCGATGGTCGCCTGCGATCGCCCAGCCTTGCGCCAGCGTCGGATCGAGGGTCAGCGCCCGGCGAAGCGCGCTGCCGCCCTTCTCCGGCCCGACGGCCAGCAGCAGCGCGAAGTGAAGCTCCGCGACGTCACGATCGATCGCGATCGCCCGGCGATGGGCGAGGATCGAGGTCGCGGGCTGTTGGAGCTCGCCAAGCAACGCACCGAGATTGCCCCCGCCGTCGGCGAGCCCGGGCTGGACGGCGAGCGCGCGCCGATACCCCGCGCGTGCCGCCTGGCGATGGCCGAGGCGACGACGCGCATTGGCGAGATTGTTGTTGAGGAGCGGATCGTCGGGCCGCTGGCGAAGCGCCCGGCCGATCAGGTCGAGCGCCCGCCCGGCGTCGCCCCGCTCGAGCGAGATCAGTCCGAGATGATGGAGCGCATCTGCATGCCCGGCGTCGCGATCGAGGATCCGGCGATAGCGTGCCTCGGCCTCTGCGAGCCGGCCCGAGCGATGAAGCGTTACCGCCTCGGCGAAGAGGTCGCTCATGCGGAGTCGCACCAGCTTCGCCACATCCGGCGATATGCCTCTTCGACCGAGCGGGCGTAGCTCCTGGCGTCGCAGATCGGCGACTCGGCGAAGCGGCGTCCAAGCGTCGAGCGAAGCTGGGCGAGCCTCGCCGGATTGCGGGCCAGTGCCACGGCAATCGCGACATAGGCATCGTCGCTTTCAGCGACGAGATCGCCGAGACCGACGGAATCCAGCAGCGTCGCGCCGTATCGCCCGAGCAGCCGATCGCCGGCGCGGGTCACGACCGGAATGCCGAGAGACATCGCCTCGCAGGTGGTGATCACGCCGGCATAGGGTGTCGGATCCAGCGCGATGTCGATGTCGCCATAGACCGCGAGGTGATGGCTCCCGTCGGCAATCCAGGCGAGTGCGTCGACGCGCGCCGGATCGAGCCCGGCAGCCGCCGCGCGGCGAAGGAAGGTGTCGCGTGTCGGTGGATCGGCGAAGGCCATGCCCTTCAGCACCAGGCGCGAGCCGGGAAGCGCGGAAAGGATGCGTCCCCAAAGATGAAGGCTGCGATCGGAGAGCTTGGCCGGCTGGTTGAAGCTGCCGAACACCGCCGGACCGCCGCGCGCGAGCGGGCCAGGCGTGATCTCCGGCACCGGCCGCAGCGGCCAATAACAGAAGGCGAGCGGCAGGGGGACCACGGTCTCGCTGAACCAGCTTTCCGATCCAGGCGGGGTCAACCGCGCATCGCCGACCATCCATCGGACCGCATCGAGACCGAAGCTTCCCATCGGCAGCAGGTTGACCTGCACCGGCGCCGGCCGGCGCGCCAGGGCGAGCAGGCGCGAGCCCGGCGGATAGCCGTACATGTCGGCGACCACGTCGATCCGGTCGTCTCGGATCCGCGCCGCCAGCGATGCGTCGTCGAGATCGCCGCAGTCGCGCCAGCCGTCGGCGAGCTCGCGGAAGCGACGCGTGACGTTGTCGGCGCGGGCCGGCGGCACGTCCGAGTAGCAGACAACCTCGACGACGTCGCGGTCGTGGCCCTCGATCAGCGGCAGCAGGGTCACCGCAGCGGTGTGCGCGCGAAACCCCTCCACCGCGATATAGCCGACGCGCAGGCGACGCTCCGGGTCCTTCGCCGTCGAGGCGGGCGTCCCGCCGAGGGCGCGGGCGAAACGCGCATCCCAGGCGCGCTGCTCGGCGAGGATTTCCTCCGGGCCGACATCGGAGAGGCAGTTGAGGGTCAGGATCAGGCTCGCATGCACGTCGGCTCGGTCGGGATCGACCCGAAGGATCCGGCGATACGCATCGGCCGCGCGCGGCGCATCTCCGGCAAGGTGCAAGGTCCATCCGAGCGCCTCGAGGACCGTCGCGTGGTGAGGCACAAGCGCGAGAGAACGGCCTAACGCGACGACGGCTGCCATCAAGGCGCCCTGGCCGCGGACGACGAGGCCGAGGTTCTGCCAAAGGCCGGATCCGACCGGCTGCACTGCCAGCGCGCGCCTGAGAAGGCGCGACGCCGCCGCCGCGTCGCCGCTCTGCTGGCGGCGCGTCGCAATATTGTTGAGGGCGTCGACCGACATCGGATCGAGCGCGAGCGCGCGCATGAAGCCGGGGACAATGCCGCCAATGCCCAGCGCGATCCAGACCTCGGCGTCCGCCGGCATCAGGGCAAGGCTGCGCTTCAGGGCGAGAGCCGCACCGTCCGCATCGCCGCGGCGGCGGAGCGCCCGCCCAAGATTGGCCTGGGCTGTCGCATTGTCGGGGACGGCGGCGACCGCCTGGCCGAGAAACGCCGCCGCGAGGTCGATCCGGCCGGCCTCGAGCTCGAGCGCGCCGAGAAGATGAAGCGCATCAGGCTGGGCGCGATCGAAGGCGAGGACGTGGCGGTAGATCCGGCGCGCCTCGGGCCAGCGGCCGGCGCGGTGATGCGCGAGCCCTTCTGCCAGCACCTCGGCGACCGTCGGCATATAGGCGGTTTAGCCCGAGTCGGCTCGCCAAGGCAAAGCGCCGCTCGTGACACCGGCACGGCCTTGGCCTTAGCTTGGCCCACGATGGACCGACCGCATCCCTTCTCCGGCCGCCTCTACCAGGGTCGCCGCATCCTGGTCACCGGCGCTGCCGGCCTCTACGGACGCGCCCTGGTGCCCCGGCTCCTCGGCCTCGGCGCCCAGGTACGCACCGCGTCGCGAACGACACCGGCTCCCGCCCTCGGGTCGACCGAGCATCTGCTGGGCGATCTCACGGAGCGGCGTTTCGCCGACGAGGCGATGGACGGCATCGACGCGGTTTTCCATCTCGCCGGCCGCCGGGGCTCGATCGGCCTGCAGACGAGCCAGGCAGCCACCATGCTCGGCGAGAACGCGCTCGTCTGCCTCAATACCCTCGCCGCCGCCCAAAGAGCCGGGGTCAAGGCGCTGGTCTATGTCTCGACAGTAACCGTCTATCCGCCGATGGCGGTCTATCGCGAGGATCTCGCCTGGTCGGGCAATCCGCACCCCGGCGACCAGTACGCCGCCTGGGCCAAGCGGATCGGCGAGAAGTACGTCGAGGCGCTGGCGATCGAGCACGATTTCGCCGACATCGCCGTCGTCCGCCCGGTCAACACTTTCGGCCCCTTCGACGACTTCGATCCCATGACCGCGCTGGTGGTTCCGGCGTTGATCGGGCGGGCAGAGCGGCGCGAGACCCCCTTCACGGTCTGGGGCGACGGCTCCGCGGTGCGCGACTTTCTATATGTGGACGACGCGGTGCGCGGGCTGCTGATGGCATACGAACGCGGCCTGGCCAAGGGGCCGATCAATCTCGGAAGCGGCACGGGCCACAGCATCAAGGCCCTGGCAGAAGCCGTGATGACCGCGACAGGCCATCCCGGGCCAATCGCCTGGGATTCCTCCAGGCCCGCCGGCGAACCCTCGAAGATCGCCGATACCACCCGGGCGCGCGAGATCCTCGGCTTTACGGCCGAGGTGCCGCTCATCGAAGCCATCGCCCGGACGGTGGCCTGGTACCGGTCGCGATAGCCGAACCCGCGCTGGCCCGGGCCTTGCGTATCTGATATCCAGACGATCGGTCGGTTAAGCCGGAAGAGGCGATGCAGCAGACGACCCCTGGCCAGAAGAGCGGCAGCGATGTACTGACCGTCGGGCTTGCCCAGATCAACAACAGCTTTTCGGGCCAGAACTACCTTCCCTACGCGATCGGGCTGTTGCAGGCCTATGCCGAGCGGCATGCGAAAGCGCCGGAAAAGCTCCGGTTCCTGCTGCCTGTCTACAAGCGCATCAAGGTCGATGCGGCCGTCGAGCAGCTTCGCGACGCGGATGCGGTCGGCTTTAGCCTCTATGTCTGGAATGAGCGCCTGACGCTCGAGGTCGCGCGGCGCCTCAAGGCCGAAAAGCCGAACACCCTCATCATCTTCGGCGGGCCCCAGGTTCCGGACCGGGGCGAAGCGTTCCTGCGTGCCCATCCGTTCATCGATGTCGCCTGTCACGGAGAAGGTGAGCAGACTTTTCTCAAGCTGATCGAGCGGGCGCGGACGCGCGACTTCGCCGAGGTTCAGGGAATAAGCTTCATCGATGCCGACGGCAGGTTCGTCCATCAACCCCGGCTCGAGCGTCTGCGCGATATCTCGATCGTGCCCTCGCCCTACCTCGACGGCACCTTCAAGCCGCTGATCGCCGCTCATCCTGAGGAAGTCTGGATCGCGCTTTGGGAGACCAACCGCGGCTGCCCCTTCGCCTGCACCTTCTGCGACTGGGGATCGGCGACTCAGAGCAAGGTCTTCCAGTTCGACGTGCCCCGCCTCAAGCGCGAGCTCGACTGGTTCTCCGACCACAAGATCGAGTTCATCTTCTGCTGCGACGCCAATTTCGGAATCCTGCCGCGCGACATCGAGCTCGCCCAGGCGGCGGCCGAGAACAAGCGCGTTTTCGGCTATCCCAAGGCGCTTTCGGTCCAGAACACCAAGAACGCGACCGAGCGCGCCTATACCACCCAGAAGATCCTGTCGGATGCCGGCCTGTCGAAGGGCGTGGCGCTGGCGCTGCAGAGCGTCGACATGCACACGCTCGAGGCAATCAAGCGCCAGAACATCTCGCTCAGCACCTACGAGGAGCTGCAGAAGCGCTTCACGCGCGACCGGGTCGCCACGTATTCGGACCTGATCCTGGGCCTTCCCGGCGAGACCTACGAGAGCTTCGCCAACGGCATCGCTCGCGTCATCGAAGGCGGCCAGCACAATCGTATCCAGTTCAACAATCTCTCGATCCTGCCGAATGCCGAGATGGGCGACCCCGCCTACCAGGCCAAGTACGGCATGGAGCTGATAGAGACCAAGATCATCAACGTCCACGGCACGCTCGAAGAGGACGTCGACGGCATCGCCGAGATGCAGCAGATGGTGGTGGCGACGGCGGCGATGCCGCGCCCCGACTGGCGGAAGGCCCGGATTCTCGCCTGGACCACGGCCCTGCTGCATTTCGACAAGATGATCCAGATCCCTCTGGTCGTCGCCCATGAGGTCTCCGGCATCGGCTATCGCACGCTGCTGGAAGCTTTCGTCACGGCCGACCGGAGAAAGTATCCGCTGTTGGCGGAGATCCAAGACTTCTTCGAGGGCGAGGCGAAAACCATCCAGGCAGGCGGCCCGGAGCTCCACTACGCGCCGGAGTTCCTCGGCATCTGGTGGCCGGCCGACGAGTTCATGTTCATCAAGCTCACCCACGAAAAGAAGACCGAGGCGTTCCTCGTCGAGGCGCGTCAGCGGCTTCTCGACCTGTGGGCAGAGCATGGATCTCCGGCGCCGTTCGCGCCGGTCGAGGACGCTTTCGCGCTCAACCGCGTGCTGCTGAGCCAGCCTTTCGTCCATGACGACGCCGAAGTCACGCTCGGGCACGATGTCTGGCGCTTCTTCCGCGGCATCCTCCAGGGCGAGCCGCAGGCATTGCAGGCCAAGCGCTCGACCTACCGGATCGAGCGATCGAAAGAAGCCTTCTCCGACTTCGCGACCTGGTGTCGCGAGATCGTCTGGTACGGGCACCGCCGCGGCGCCTACTACCACTCTGGCCAGCTGGTCGAAGTCGAGACAAAGACCGAGCTCGCCGGGCACTATTAGCCCAGGCGGCCCGGCAGGATTTGCCGAGCCGGCCGTCTCCTACCCCTGATCTTCCCGCCATCGATAGGCAATCGGCCGGTCGGCCGCTGGCCCAGGGCTTGCTTGGTCTCCCCTGCCCTTACCTTGCGCAAGCGGACCTTTCATGGATCTCCAGGCCCTCGACGCGGCGTTCTTCCAGACCTCGACCCGTCCGCAGCGCGACGAGTCTCCGAGCGAGACCGGCCGGCTGTTCTCGGCCGAGCTGAACCAAGCGATGAGCCATCGCCGGCAGGAAGCAGACCCGCGACCGGAGCGCCCGCAACCGGACGATCGCAGCGCCCAGCGGGCCGAGCGGCCGGCCCGCCGCACCGATCCGTCCGAATCGCGCCCGCGCCGCCAGTCCGAGGCGTCCGACCGGCCGGAGCGCAACCAGGATCGTGTCGTCACGAACGACCAGGACCCCGCCGCCGCTTCGACAGAAACCGAGGCTTCCAGCGACGATGTCGCCATCGACGTCTCGGTGCCGGATCGCTCCGACGTCGACCAGTCCGGCTCTGACGAGCCTGAGCTTGCCGCCGCCCCGGCCGAGCCGGCGCCGGCTACCGTCGACGCGCCCACCGCGGTCGCCCTCCCTGTACCAGTCGTGGTCGTCGAAATGGTCCCCGCCGCGTCTGCCACCGACATCGAGGGCGTCCCTGCTACCGCGGTTGTCGACAGCCGGACGCCGGTCCTTCCCGAGACGGCTTTTGCCGAAGAGCCGGTCGCGACGGCCCAGGATGCCGACGGCGTCGCGATCCCCGCGGCCGCGGTGGTCCCGACCACGATCGCCGCCGCCCCATCGACAACGATGCCCGCGGCCCCCGTGCAGATCGAAGCCGGAAGCCAGCCGGCGGCCGCACCTGCTCAGGTCGCCGTCGCATCGCCGACAACTCCCGTCGCAGATCAGGCCGCCGCAGCGGCCGCCGACCCGCAGGCTGCTACCCCTGTCCAGGCCCCCGTCACGACAACCGCCGCCGCTGGCGCGGCCGCTCCCAGCACCGATCCCGCCGTTACCGTGACCGTCGCAGCCGCCGCCGAGACGACCGCGCCCGCGACGGCGCCGTCCGCGCTGCTGACCCTTCAGTCGATGGACGAGCCGACCCTGCCGGCCGCGCCGGTCGAGAACGCTCCTGCTCCTACCGCGACGGTGACCACGGCAGCGGTGCAGCCGACGGCTCAGGACGCCGGCATCGCAACCCAGGCCCAGGCGCCGGACCAGACGACGGTCGTAACCCAGACCGCGGTTCCTGCCGCGACCGCTCCGAGCTTCGCCGAAGCGGTCGATGACGCCGCCGTCGGCGGCATCGCCGAAGCCGCGAAGGCCGACCAGGCGGAGCCGCAAGCCGCCAATCACCTCCATGCGAATGCCGAGCGCCGAACAGCCGTCGACCAGACGCTTCGTGCCGAGTCCTCGCAGCCGACGCGGCAGAATCTGCCGCCGCAACCGGTCGCCGATCAGATCGCGGTCCGCATCGCCAAGCAGACCCAGTCCGGCGACGGCAAGATCACGATGCAGCTCCGCCCGGAGGCGCTCGGCCGCGTCGACGTCGACCTGGAAGTGCGCAAGGACGGCTCGATGCGGGCCGTGATTTCGGTCGAAAAGCCGGAGACCCTTGAGTGGCTGAAGCGGGATGCCCAGCACTTGGAACGGGCCTTGCAGGAAGCTGGGGTGAAGACCGACTCGGGCAGCCTGAACTTCGCCCTCCGCGAGCAGCGGCAGGATGGTTCGGGCGGCTTCTCCAGGTCGGGGCGCCGCAGCCCCGGCATCGAGGGAGGGGCCGAGCCTAGCGAAGGTCGAATGGCAGAGGCCCGCATGGCCGAAGCCGCCGCCCGCCGGAACGCCCGGGGTGGCGTGGATGTGAGGATCTGAGGAGTTCGACGATGACCGTGTCCACCGTCAACCAGACCACCGCTTCGACGAGCGCAGCCACCAGCTCGGCTACCTCGCTCGCCAAGCTGTCGGAGAACTACACCGCGTTCCTGAAGCTGCTGACCGCCCAGCTGCAGAACCAGGATCCGCTGAAGCCGATGGACACCAAGGACTTCACTCAGCAGCTCGTGCAGTTCGCCGGCGTCGAGCAGTCGATCGCCGTGAACAAGAACCTCGAGAACCTCATCACGCTGCAGACCGCGTCCCAGAACGCGGCGGCGACCAGCTACATCGGCCGCACGGTCGAGTCGATCGGCGACAAGCAGCCCCTGAAAGACGGCAAGGCAACGTGGGGCTATGCCTTCGACGGCACGCCGAGCACGGTCCAGATCTTCATCAAGGACAAGGACGGCACCGTCGTCTACCAGACGACCGGCGAGACCGGAGCCGGCGGCCACTCCTTCGAGTGGAACGGCAAGGACCTGAACGGCCTCGACGCGCCCGCTGGCGACTACACGATCAGCATCAGCGCCAAGGATGCCGCCAACAACAACGTCAAGACCTCGACCTCCGTCAATCTGGTGATCGACGCGGTGGAGATGCACACCGAGGGTGCCGTGCTGCTCTCGGGCAAGCAGATCGTGAACATCAACGACATCATCCGCATCAAGGGCGTCGCCTAAGCGCGCGCTGAAGCTGAGCCAAGAGAGATCAGGCAAGGAGACGTGACATGACTGGTATTTACGGAGCCCTGTTTTCCGGCGTGACGGCCCTGAACGCTCAGTCGCAGAGCATGGCCGCCCTTTCGGACAACATCTCCAACGTGAACACGGTCGGGTACAAGCGCACGATCGCGCGCTTCTCGACGCTGGTCACGGACACCACGTCCCGCGCCCGCTACTCGCCCGGCGGCGTGCAGGCCACGCCCTTCCAGCAGATCGACAAGCAGGGCCTGATCCAGGCCTCCTCGTCGACCACCGACCTCGCCATCAGCGGCAAGGGCTTCTTCGTGGTGAACACCCGGTCTTCCCAAACCGCGACCGGTGCCGCGAACGTCTTCACCCGGGCCGGCGGCTTCACCACCGACAAGAACGGCTTCCTGGTCAACGCGGGCGGCTACTTCCTGCAGGGCTACAAGCTCGACACCGCCGGCAACTTCCTCACGCCCGCCGGCGTGACGACGAACGCGACCGACCTGTTCTCGAACCTGCAGTCGGTCAACCTCGCGGACCAGACCTCGGTCGCGGTGCCGACCCGAAACATCGGCGTCATCGCCAACCTGCCACCGACCACCGGCGTGACCCCGACGCAGCAGACCAACGTCACGGTCTACGACTCGCTCGGCCAGACCCAGCAGATGCTGCTGACCTGGACGCCGACCGCGCTCAACAGCTGGACCGTCACGATGTCGTTCAACCCGACATCGATCACCGCGCCGGCCACGGCCTTCACCGTGGTGTTCAACAACGCGGGTCAGCTGATCCAGGTCGGCACCAACACGACGCCATCGGCCTCGGGCGTCCTCGCGGTCTCCGGCATCAACTTCTCGGCGGTGGTCGGCACCGCCGTCGGCGTCACCCAGCCGACCACGATCAACCTGAACCTCGGCACCATCGGCCAGGGCAACGGCCTCTCGCAGGTCGCCGGCGGCTACACCGTCAACTCGCTGACCCAGGACGGCGTGGCGCCGGCCGGCGTCTCGGGCGTCTCGGTGGACGACGCGGGCTTCGTCACGGTGGTCTACGCTAACGGTCTCTCGAGCCGGATCTATCGCCTCGCGGTCGCGACCTTCCAGAACCCGAACGCGCTGCAGCGGAAGGAAGCCAACACCTACGGGACGACCGACATCTCGGGCGATCCGCAGCTCCGCCCGGCGCGCACCGGCACCTCGGGCGCGATCTCCCCCTCCTCGCTCGAAAACTCGACGGTCGACCTCGCCGAGGAGTTCACCAACATGATCATCACCCAGCGCGCCTACACGGCCGCGACCAAGGTGATCACCACCGCCGACGAGATGCTGGACGAAGTCGTCCGCCTGAAGCGGTAATAGTTCCAACCGACTCTAGAACGGAGTCGTCGCGGCGGGGGATCAATCCCCCGCCGCTTTCGTTTGGTCCCGGCACCACCGCCGCCACAGCGCACGGTAGACGCGCTCGAGATTGCGCACCGACCGTCCTGCATCGCAGAGACGCGATTGGGCGACCTCGCCCCGGAGCGTTTGGCGGAGTACGGCCAGGCCCTCGCGATCGGCCGACCATTCCGCCGCGCGCGCGACATAGCCCGCGCCGTCGAGCGCCACCCAGTTCGGCCGGCCGGCGCGGACCAGCATCGAGGCCGCCCAACGCGACATCATCGTCTCGCCGAGCAGCGTCACCACCGGCACACCCATCCACAGCGCCTCGAAGGTCGTGGTGGAGCCGTTGAAGGGCACGGTGTCGAGGGCGATGTCGACGTGGTTGTAGAGAGCAAGATGGGCACCGACCGGATCGGCGGTCGTGGTCGAGGAGACGATCATCAGGCGCTCGGGCCCGACGCCCTGAGCACGGAACAGGCCATAGATCCGTTCGCGCAGCCTGGCCGAGGCGAAGGCGTTCCGGTACTTCAGCATCAGCCGCGATCCCGGGACGGCGTTCAGCGCCCCGGCCCACAGCCGCACCGTCTCGCCGGTGATCTTCGACGGGTTGTTGAAGGAACCGAAGGTGATCCGTCCTTCGGCAAGGACCGGCGGCGGCCCGACTATCGGCGCGCCGTCGATCGGACGCTGGATCGAGAAAACCGGGACCCGCACCACCCGCTCGCTGAAGCGCTCGGCAGACCGGCGCGGCACCGCGGTCAGATCGGCGATCAAGTGACTCATCCCCGGGACCGCGCTGGTGGTGCCGTCATGGGCGCTGACGACGACCGGCGCCGGCTGGTGCGCGGCGACGAGACCGCGATTGCGGTCGAAGTGGCTGGCGAGGATCACCAGGACATCCACGCCTTGCCGCCGGATCAGGCGCGCCGCTTCCATGTCGGAGAGCCCCTGGACCGAGTGCCACTCGTCGACCAACGTCTTCAGCTGTTCGGTCACGTGATCGGGCTTCTGCACGTCGGCGAAGGCGACGACCTTGAACTTCTCCGCATCGCGGTCGGAGATCCAAGGCCAGACGTTGCGCGAGATCGGATGGTGGCGGAAGTCGGAGGAGAGATAGCCGATCGTCAGCCGTCGGTCCGGATCGCGGGCATTGGCGAAGTTGATGGCGGCGGCCGGAGCAGCGGCGAACTTGGCGGCGAAACGCCGATGCTCGGCGAACAGCCGCGCCGTCGAGAGCCCGGCCACGTAGAGCATCGAGGTCAGCAGATTGCGATGAACCTCGAGCACGCCCGGCACCAGCGCCAGGGTCCGCCCGTAGTGGACCACCGCGTTTTCGGAATCGCCGAGGGCCAGCATCACGCTCGCCATGTTGTTGTGCGCCTCGGCCATGGCGGGCGCGAGGGCGACCGACGAGCGCGCATGCACGATCGCCCGGTCGAGGTCACCTGACGCGCGAAGCGTCGCGGCGATGTTGGCGTGGAACTCGCCCTGATCCGGCTTGACCTTCAGTGCCGCCTCGAGAGCCTCCTTCGCCTCGACGTAGCGCTCGCGGTCGTGCAGCCAGCGGCCGAGCCCGTTGTGCGCCTCGGCGAAAACCTGCTTCGCAGCAAGAGCGCGACGGAACTCCGGCCCCGCCTCGTCCTGCTCGGGACCGGACATCAGGGCATTGCCGAGGTTATTGTGGATCTCGCCGAGATGGGGAGAGATCACGGCAGCACGGCGGAAGGTTGAGATCGCCTCGAGGTTGCGCTGGGCGAGCAGCACGTTGCCGCGATTGTTGTGGAGTTCGGCGGAGAGCGGGTCGTGTTCCAGGCCTTCGTCGTAGACGGCGAGAGCCTGCTCGAGGCGGCCGGCCTCCTGGTGCAGCCCGGCAAGCTTGAGGCGGGCGTCCCGGGCCTTGGGATCGAGCCGGAGCGCTTGGCGGAGTGCCTTGGCAGCGCCTGCGAGATCGCGCGACGCCGCCAACAGCGTGCCAAGCGCGACCTGGGCCGCAGCGCTCAGGGCCTCGATCGCCGCCGCTCTCCTCGCCCGCCTCAGCGAGGCCAGGTACTCGGCCGTTGCCTGCCCCACCAGGCCGAGCGTCGACCAGGACCCGGCGTTATCCGGTTCCAGCGAGAGGCTCCGGCGCAGCGCGGCCTCCGCCTCGCGCGCACGCCCTGTGGTCATCGCGGCCAGGGCATGGTCGGCATGGAACTGTGCGATCAGCGGCGCCGCCGCCGCGGCCTTGGCGAGATCGGGCAGCGCGTCCGCTGGCCGCCCGGCCTGGAAGGTCGCGAGTCCGGCCAGGTGAAGCGCGTCAGCACTGTCCGGCACGCGCTCGAGGGCACGGCGATAATGGGCTTCGGCCTCGGCCAGCCGGCCGGCGCGGTGACGTGCGAGCCCCTCGTCGATCAGCGCGGCCGCCGCCCGTTCGGCCTCGGTATCCCCTGCCCGCATGGAGCCAGAACATACGGTCAGGTCCCGTCCCTGTCATCCGCAGGGCGTTCAGAGTTTGTTAACCCTCTCGGATCATGCTTCCTCGGCGCATAACCCCAGCCCGTGTACCGACATGACCATGAACCTGCTACTCCCTGAGGCTCAAAGCGCGATCCGGCTGTGCGAGCTGCCCCCGCCCGACACGAGGCGATGGGTCGCACGCCGCAAAGCGCAGGTTGTTGCGGCCGTGCGCGCCGGCGTCCTTTCTCTCGAAGATGCGTGCCGGCGCTACAATCTCTCGGTCGAAGAGTTCCAGGCATGGGAACAGGCCCTGTCGAAGCACGGGCTGCGCGGCCTGAGGACCACCCGGATCGCGGCCTACCGTCCGCGGCTGGTCGTGGCGGCCGACGACTGACTCCATCTCGAATCGGTCCCTGAGCCTTTGTGCAAGGGCTTGTTCTTGCTTTTGCGCAAAAATTAGCTAAAATTTTACAAAATTGGGGTTCTCCCAAACGGTAATTTGAGTTAGCTTGGGGTAGGCAAATTTTTCCCAGCCTCGAATCGGCCTTGGCAGCCGTCTTGGGTTCGCGATTCGCGGCATGACCCGCCGGCCCTCGGCCTTGAGGGCGGCATGACGGTTGAGGGGGGCCATGAACGCTCTCGTCCAGATGGCCAAGAACCTTGGCGCGGTACGTCTCGCTGCGCTCGGTGGCGTTGGCCTGGTGATGCTCGGCTTCTTCATCTTCCTGATGACGCGGCTGTCGCAGCCCGACTTGGCGCTTCTCTACGCAGACCTCGACCCCGCGGAAGCCGGACAGATCGCTGCCCGCCTCGAGCAGCAGCAGATCCCCTATCGCATCGCCGGCGGCGGCACCCAGATCCTCGCCGCTGCCGACAAGACCGCGCAGCTGCGCATCCAGCTCGCCGAAGCGGGCCTGCCGACCGGCGGCTCGATCGGCTACGAGATCTTCGACAAGACCCAGAGCCTCGGTACCTCGAACTTCGTCCAGTCGATCAACCAGGTGCGCGCGCTCGAGGGCGAGCTGTCGCGCACCATCACCGCAATCCAGGGCGTGCGCGCGGCGCGCATCCACCTCGTGCTACCGAAGCGCGAAGTCTTCAGCCGCGAGCGCCAGGAGCCGAGCGCCTCGGTCGTGCTCCGCATGAAGGGCGCCGGCCGTCTCGACAAGCCTCAGGTCCAGGCCATCCAGCACCTGGTCGCGGCCGCGGTTCCCGATCTCAAGCCATCGCGCATCTCGATCATCGACGATCGCGGCAACCTGCTCGCCCGCGGCGGCGAGTCAAGCCAGTCCCAGCTCGCCTCGGCCAATGCCGAGGAGATGCGGATCGCCTACGAGCAGCGCGTGGCACGCGCCGTCGAGACGCTACTCGAGCGCTCGGTCGGCATCGGCAAGGTGCGCGCCGAAGTCTCGGCCGACCTGAACTTCGAACGCGTCGTCGAGAACTCCGAAATCTTCGATCCGGCGAGCCAGGTCGTGCGCTCGACCCAGACCGTCGAAGAGAACTCCTCCACCAGCGAGAACCAGGCGAACCAGGGCGTCACCGTGCAGTCGAACCTGCCGGAGACCCAAGGCGGCCTCAACGTCGGCGGCTCGACCGCTTCCGGCGCCAAGAACGCGCGCAACGAGGAAACGGTCAATTACGAAATCTCGAAGACCGTCCGCAACACGATCCGCGAAGCCGGTGCGCTGAAGCGCATGACCATCGCGGTGCTGGTCGACGGCACCTACACCGGATCCGACCGCACCTATCAGGCGCGCCCGCAGGAAGAGCTGACCAAGCTCGAGGCGCTGGTGAAGACCACCGTCGGTTTCAACGCCGACCGCGGCGACTCGATCGAGGTCGTCAACCTGCCCTTCGCGCAGGTCGAGGACATCGCCGATACGACCGCGACGCTGTTCGGCTTCTCCAAGCGCGAGTTCCTGCAGCTCGCCGAGATCATCGTGCTCGCCGTCGTCGGCCTGCTGGTGATCCTGCTGGTCGTCCGCCCGGTGCTGACGCGCCTGTTCGAGGCGCTGCCGGCCGCGGGTGCCGCGCTCGGCCAGGTGACGCCGACCGGCGCGCCGGCGGGCGTCGCCGCCCTCGCCGGCCCGCTCGACCCGTCGGCGGCAGCACTGGCGCCGCCCGAGGAGGAGCCGGAGGATCTGCTGGACGCGATGATCGACATCAACCGCGTCGAAGGCCGCGTCCGCGCCTCGTCGCTGAAGAAGATCGGCGAGATCGTCGACAAGCACCCGGAAGAGGCCGTCGCCATCGTCCGGAACTGGATGTACCAGGAAGCTGGTTGATCTTGAGAGCGGCGGCCCCAGGGTCGCCGTGTCGTTGAGTGGAAGGGAGAACCACGATGCGGGTTCGCGAGGATTACCGATCGCTTTCGGGTCCTGAGAAGGCGGCCATCCTCCTGATGTCGCTGGGCGAGGAGCATGCCTCCAAGATGTTCGCCCTGATGAGCGACGACGAGATCAAGGAGATCT
>CAZDGR010000016.1:0-24664 GCA_964504845.1 uncultured Rhizobium sp.
CTTCCGATCTTCCATGCCGCGAAGCCGGTCGACGTGAAGCGCATGTCCGGCAATCTCGCCTTCCACACCGGCGATCGCGAGCAGGCGGCCAGGGTCGCGCGCAACGCCGACAAGCCGGCCTCGATCATCTCGCTCCGCTGCGCCGCCGCCGACTACTTCAACCTGGCCGAGGGCCGCATTCACTTCGCGCTGTTCAATCGTACCTGGCCCTGGGACCACGCGCCCGGCTGGCTCCTGCACAAGGAGGCCGGCGGCTTCGGCCAGTTCCTCGACAACAGTCCCTATCGCGCGACCGAGGTCTATCGCCGCCTGTTTCTCGCGCCCGACGAGGCGAGCTGGCGATCGCTCGTCAATTCGCTGGCGCTGGTTGAGCGACGCCAGCAGGTTCGCTAGAGAACGTCTGACCCTTCCTCAAGGAGATCCCCGATGTCCGATGCCGCCAAGACCGCTCAGAAGCCCCGTACCGTCGCCTTCCTCGGCCTCGGCGTGATGGGTTATCCGATGGCGGGCCACCTCGCGAAAGCCGGACACAAGGTCACCGTCTACAACCGCACCGGCTCCAAGGCGAAGGCCTGGGCTGCCGAGTACGGCGGCAAGTCGGCGGCGACGCCGGCGGCGGCGGCGAAAGGGGCGGAGATCGTCTTCTGCTGCGTCGGCAACGACGACGACCTCCGCAGCGTCGTCTATGGCGACAAGGGCGCCTTCGCCGGCATGGCGAAGGGCACCATCTTCGTCGACCACACGACGGCCTCGGCCGAGGTCGCGCGCGAGATCGAGGCGGCGGGCGCCAAGCTCGGCATCGGCGTGCTGGACGCGCCGGTCTCCGGCGGCCAGGCCGGCGCAGTCAACGGCAAGCTGACGATCATGGTCGGCGGCAAGGCCGCCACCTACAAGAAGGCCGAGGCGACGATGGCGACATATGCCCGTGCCGTCACCCATCTCGGCGCTGCCGGCGCCGGCCAGCTCTGCAAGATGGTCAACCAGATCTGCATCGCGGGCGTCGTCCAGGGCCTCGCCGAAGGCATCAATTTCGCGGTCCGATCTGGCCTGGATGCGAAGAAGGTGGTCGAGGTGATCTCCAAGGGTGCCGCCCAGAGCTGGCAGATGGAAAACCGCGGCAACACGATGGTCGACGGCAAGTTCGACTTCGGCTTTGCCGTCGACTGGATGCGGAAGGACCTCGGCATCTGCCTTGCCGAGTCCAAGCGCAACGGCGCGTTGCTGCCGATGACCGCGCTGGTCGACCAGTTCTACGCCCATGTGCAGAAGCGCGGCGGCGGACGCTGGGACACCTCCAGCCTGATCCACCTGCTGGCGAACCTCTAGGCCACCCACCAGATCGCGGCGAGAGCCGCGATCGCTGCCAGCGTGAAGACTATGTCGCGCCGGGCGACCTGCGGAACCCGCCAGGTGGACGTGCGCGTCGTCGCGGAAAGCCCACGCATTTCCATTGCCAGCGCGGCGGTGCCGGCGCGCCGGATGGCGCCGGCCAGCAGCGTGATGCCGAGCCCCGGATTGAGCCCCGCCATCGCCCGGCGCATGGCGTTGCCCGCCGGAACCGAGGCGCGCGCGATCAGGCGCGCCATCCGCGCCTCCTCGGCGAGCGCCGGCAGGAACTGGATCGCGGCCAGCGAGCCGAAGACGAAGCGCCTGGGCAAGTGGAGGCGATGGACCAGCGCCCGGCCGAGATCGGCCGGCTCGGTGGTATAGGCGAACAGCATCGAGACGAGGCCGACGGCGATGGTGCGGAGGCCCACCGCCAGGGCTACCTGCCATCCGGTCCAGCCATAGACGTTGCTCGGCGCCACCGCATAGATCCATGACGAGGTCACGGCGAAGAAGAGGAAGGGCGCGAGGCCGAGAGCAAAGGTGCGGAGCGGCATGCTCTCGGCGGCGATCAGGATCGCTGCCAGCAGGACGACGAGCACGGCCAGCTCGGCCGCCTGCTCGCTCAATGTGGCGAAGCCGATATAGAGGAAGCCGACGGCGAGCTTCACCAGGGGATCGAGCGTCCTCATGGGGCGAAGCTCCATCCGAGGCCGGCGGCGAGGCTGGCGGCGGGTGGGGCCTTCAGCGGCAGATGGCCGGAGACGACGCTGCCGAGGAAGGCCAGGCTCGGCCGGTCGACGGCGATCCGTCCGTTCTCGATCAACGCGATCCGGTCGGTGACGCGAGCGAGCCAGTCGAGGTCGTGCGCGACGATCATCACCGCGGAACCCCGGGCACGCAGCGCCTCGATGTCGGCATCGAGCGCCGCGAGGCCGATGCCGTCGAGGCCGGAGGCCGGCTCGTCCAGGATCACCAGCCGCGGCTCGGGTGGTGCCAGCGCCAGCGCGAGAGCGAGCCGTCTCCTCTCGCCATGGCTGAGGGTCAGCGGATGGCGGTCGGGCTCGGGGGCGAGGCCGGTCCGTGCGATCGCACGAGCCGCGTCGGTCCAGCCGAGACCGCGCCGGGCCGCTTCCGCAGCGAGGCTGCCGGTCGCGAAGGCGAGCGCCGGATTCTGCGGGACGAAGATCGGCGCACCGGCGTGATGGCGGAGGACGACGCCGGCGGCGGGCCGAAGCGCTCCGGCCGCGAGCAACGCCAATGTCGTCTTCCCGGCGCCGTTGCGCCCGGTGATGCCGACGGCCTCGCCTTCGCGGATGACGAGGTCGACGCTTTCGAGGACGGCGCGATGGCCGCGCCGGACGGCGGCGAAGTCGATGGTGAGCAACGGCGCCCCCGTCGACGGGGCCGGTCGGCGGTCGAAGCCCAGCGCTTCGAGCGCTACCGGCAAGGCATCCGAGGTGCCATCTCGGACGCCCGCCCGTTCGAGCGCCGCGGCGACGCGGACCGATGGCGGCAGCCGGAGTCCATGATCGTTGCCGCGGGCGAGCGAGCGCAACGTGGATTCGGTATCGTCGAGGGCGACCGGATGTCCGTCGGATCCGAGCACCAGCACGCGGTCGACGAGGCCGGCGACCTGGTCGATCCGGTGCTCGACCAGCAATGCCGCAGCACCGTGGCGGCAGGTCTCGCCGACCGCGGCGATGGCATCGGCAGCGGCCTCGCCGTCGAGATGCGCGACCGGCTCGTCGATCACGAGCGCGCCCGGCGTCTCCGCCAGCGCTGCGGCGAGTGCGAGCCGCTGCCGCCAGCCGCCTGAGAGCGTCAGCGTGCGCGCGCGGCGATCCAGGCCCGCGCCCGGCGGACGGGTGAGCGCGGCGTCGATACGCCGATCGATGTCGGTCGGCAGCAGGCCGCGGTTCTCGAGCGCGAAGGCGAGCTCGTCCTCGACGGTGAGCGCGACGAGGTGGGCATCGGTATCCTGCAGCACCGACGCGGCGATGCCGGTGCCGGTCGCGAGCTTGCGGTCGCCGAGCCCGGCCCAGCGCACGTCGCCGCGCCGCTCCGCCTGCACGAGCGAGGGGATGGCGCCGAGGAGGGCGAGCGCCAGCGTGGTCTTGCCGCTGCCGGAGGGTCCGACCAGCGCCACGCGCTCGCCCGCACGGAGCGTCAGCGAGACGTCGTGGACGGCATCGCGGATCGCACGCGGAAAGCGGACGCCGACACCGTCGGCGACGAGGACGACCTCGGCGTCGGACGGCGGGGCGTTACGCGGCGGCGCGCTTGTCTTCGTCGATCCTGAGGCCATCGAGGGAGCCGGTCCGCTGCAGCGCCCGGGCGATCACCCGGCCGAGCCATCCCGCCAGGATCATGCCGCTTAGGACACGAACGACGAACATGACGACGAGCAGCGTCGGGCTTAACGTTCCGTAGCTGAATCGGATCCACGTGTAGACGAAGCTGAACACCGCGGCCGAGGCGCCGGAGGCCAGCAGCACGGCCATGTCGTAGCGCTTCCAGCGGGTTGCGGCGAAGGGAAGCTCGGCGCCGGCACCCTGGACGACGCCGGTGAGCAGCAGGATCAGGCCGGCCGGATTGCCGGTCGCGACCTCCGCGATGGCGGCGACCACTTCCGAGAAGAAGGCCGCGCCGGGCTTGCGCACGATGTAAGCGGCGATCACCGAGGCCACGCACCAGAGGCCAAAGAAGATGTCGAGCGAGATCGGCCCGATGATGCCCTGCGCCACCAGCCAGAGCTGCACGATGGCGAGATAGACGACGCCGAACACGGCACCGATGGCGGCGACCACGACGATCTCGCGCTGGGTCCACTTGTTCATGCTGCTGTCCCCCCGGTCAGCTCTTGTTGCTCGGGCTGTTGGCCGACACGGTGATGGTCAGGACCACATGCGCGTTGGCCGGCGCGAAATCGAGGTAAGAGCGCTCGATCGCGGCGAAGACTTCCGATGCGTCGCCCTTGAGCTTGGTGCAGAAGTTCTTCGAGCGATCGAAGACCTTGGCGCGCTTGAGGAAGTCGATGCAGGCGCCGATCCGTGCCATGTGTGCCTCGGTGCCGAGCGGGTAGAGCGAGATCTGCGCCGAGGCCTTGAGTCCGGAGAGCTTGCCCGGCGCGTAGCGGGTGATCGAGGAGGCCACCAGATCCTCGCCTTCCTTCATCGGCGGGATCGCTTCCGCCGAGCAAATCGGGTCGTCGGATTCGCCGGGACAGCCGCGCGAGAGCGTCGCCGAAAGCACGACGTGATCTCCCTTGGAGGCGGTCGCGATGAAGGCGTCGCGCATGGCGCGGACGATCGTGTCCGGCGGGCCGACCATCAGGGTCGAGAGGTCGTCGGTCTCGCGGCGGACCTGGTCCGTGTAGGCATCAAGCGCGGCGATGCCGCGCATGATCGCCGGGACGAAGTCCGCGGTCATCGGATAGAGGGAAAACTGCGTGCCTGAGAACATTTAGGTCTCGCTCCGCTGGCATTACCCAGATCAGCTTTAAGGGTTGGACCTTGTCCTCTCAGCTCCGCGACGGAGCACCCCTGACGGATGCGGAAGCTAGCCCGAACCGGGATCGGGGTAAAGCACCGAAGCGAGGGCCTCCGCCTGGCGCAGCCGGGTCGCGATCCAGGCCGAGAGATCGGGCGGCTGGCCGCGTTTCGCCCTGAGGCTTCCCCAGAGAACGGCGACAGATGCCGCAACCATCTTCGCGGTCGCGAGTCGCTCGATCGTCATGCGCGGATCGCGATAGGCGGCCCGCAGCTGCGTCTCGTCGTCCGCCGTGTATCCGGCCTCGAGCGAGAGATAGGCCAGATCCCAGGCCGGATCTCCCATGCCGGCATACTCCCAGTCGAGCAGCAGCAGACGGTCCCCCGCGTCGACGAAATTCTCGGGCACCGGATCGCCGTGGATAGGGACCGGCTTCGCCGGCGTGCCGCGCTCGGCGCGGGCGAGAGCGTCGGCGAGCGCGTCGGAGAGCGGCGAGCGGCCGAGGGCATCGGCGTATCGGCGGGCGGCATCGAACGGATCGAAGCGGCGATCGAGCCTCTCGCCGGACTGATGGAGCCGGGCGAACAGGGCGCCGGCCCGTCTCGGGTCGATCCCGAGACGCTCGACGCGCGTGATCCAGCGGGTGACGATGATCCGGTCGTCGGCGTGAACGAGCGTCGGCCCGATGTCGAGTCGGCCGGCCATGCGAAGCGCGTCGGCGGTCGCGGTGCCGCTCCGGTAGCCCTCGGGATCGGGCACGCGCATCTGCAGCGCGATGGTGCCGTCCGGCGTCTCGACCTTGACGTTGGCGTTGGTGAGGCCGCCGAGACGGGAGATCTCGATGCGCTCGGGCGCGACCCCGGCGAGAGCCGGGATCCGGCGAAGGGCGGCTATGACCTCGTCGCGATCCACTCGCGCGACGCTACGCCTGGGCGAGCGCTTCCTGGAAGAGGGCAGCGTCGACATTGCCGCCCGAAGCGACGACGACGACGGTGCGGCCCTTGATCGGTGCCTTGCCGGTCAGCACGGCGGCGAGCGTCGTGGCGCCGCCCGGCTCGATCACTACCTTGAAGTGCCGGAAGGCGGCGGCCATCGCCTTCTTCACCTCGGCGTCGGTGACGGCGAAGCCGCTCGTCACCCGCTGCCTGGCGACCGCGAAGGTGATGTCGCCGGGCGTCGGCGCCATCAGCGCATCGCAGATCGTGCGCGCTGCCGGATCGTTCTTCTCGAGCCTGCCGGAAGCCAGCGAGCGGGCCATGTCGTCGAGCCCGGCGGGCTCGACCGAATGCACGGTCGTGCCGGGAAGGTCGGCCGAGAGGCCGAGCGCCACGCCGGTGACGAGCCCGCCGCCGGAGCAGGCGGCCAGCACCGCATCCGGCACGATGCCCATCGCCTTCGCCTGGGCCGCGATCTCGATGCCGATCGTGCCCTGGCCGGCGATGATGCCGGGATCGTCATAGGGCTTCACCAGGGTGGAGCCGCGCTCTCTCGAGAGCTTCGCGCCGATCTCCTCGCGCGAGTCCCTGAAGCGATCGTAAAGGATGACCTCGCCGCCGAAGGCGCGGGTGTTGGCGATCTTCATCGCCGGCGCATCCGACGGCATTATCAGGCAGGCCGGCGTGTTCAATAGCTTCGCCGCGGCAGCGACGCCCTGGGCGTGATTGCCGGACGAGAAGGCGACGACGCCCTTCTTCCGCTCGGCTTCGGGGATCATCGAGATCCGGTTGTAGGCGCCGCGGAACTTGAACGAGCCGGTCTTCTGCAGCATCTCGCACTTGATCAGGAGACGCCCGCCGAGTTCCTCGTTGAGTAGCGCCGACTCGATCAGCGGCGTGACGACGGCGACTGGCCTGATGCGCTCGGCGGCGCGGCGCACGTCGTCATGGGTCGGAAGCGTGTCCGTCATGGCAGTCTCGCGGATGGGGACCGCTCGGGCCTAGAGGCCGAGCAGGGCAGGGATCTCGATGAGGCTCTTGATCTCGACATCCGGCTGCGCCGGCAGCGTCTCGCGGGTCTGGCCGTGGCGGTTTACCCAGGCGACGCGGAAGCCGAAGTGCTTGGCCGCGTGCGCGTCCCAGCCGTTCGAGCTGACGAAAAGGATCTTCTCGGCCTCGATCCCGAGCTTGGCCGTCGCCAGCTTGTAGACCGAGGGATGCGGCTTGAACACCTGCGCCTCGTCGACCGAGATGGTGAGGTCGAGAACGCCCCTGAGATTGTGGCCGTTGACCGCGCCGGCCAGCATCGTGGCCGACCCGTTGGAGAGGATCGCGGTGCGAAGCTTCTTCGACTTGAGAGCGCTCAGCATCGGTACCACGTCACCGAAGATCGGCGGTTCCAGATAGAGCTGCATCAGCATCGAGCGTAGCCTGGGATCGTTCAGCTTGAGCGACGCCAGCGCGTGGTCGAGCGCTTCGCCGGTCACGTGCCAGAAGTCGATGTGCACGCCCATCAGGCTGCGAAGCCAGGTGTACTGAAGCTGCTTCTCGCGCCAGAGCCGCGCCAGGACGTCGGTCTTGTCGCCGAGCCTGTCGCGGCACGGCTCGACCAGCCGGGTCACGTCGAACAGTGTCCCATACGCATCGAATACGCACGCGGCGATGTTCGCCAACGACGGATGAGGCGCCATCAATCCTTGCCTTGACGCGGAGAGGGAGCAGGGCGAGCCGGGCTCGCACGCGGCGTGGCCGGTGCGGCGACCGGCGTTGCCTCGACAACCGGAACCGGCTCGGGCGCCGGTGCCTGGTCGCGGGCGACGACTTCCTCGTCGCCCGTGCAGGTGCGGTCGGTCTCGAAATCGCAGGCGTCGTCGGCACCGGCCTTGCCGATGCGGGCCTTGCCGGCGGCATTGGCCTCGATCACGCCGCCGCAGCCATAGAGGCACCAGCGGTTGATCGCCTGGGCCTGCGCGATCGGCGGCGCGGTCTTGGTGCGCGAGCGATAGATGTAGAGCCCTTCGAGCACGCGCTGGACGTAGTTGCGGGTCTCGGAGATCGGGATCTGCTCGATCCAGTCGAGCACGTCGGCCTCGCCCTTGCGGATGTCGCCATTGTCGCGGAGCCAACGCTTGATGCGGCCGGGGCCGGCGTTGTAGCCGGCGATCGCGGCGATGTAGGAGCCGTCGAAGTCGTCGATCAGGCCGTTCAGATAGGAGCTTCCGAGGGTGATGTTGTAGCCCGGGTTCTGCGTGAGATCGCCGAGGTCGTACTTGATCCCCAGTTCCTTGGAGACGATCTTCGCCGTCGCCGGCATCAGCTGCATCAGGCCCTGGGCCTTGGCGCGGCTGACCGCCCGCTGATCGAAGCCGCTCTCCTGGCGGATGATCGCATGCACCAGCGCCGATTCAGGGCCTTCGCCCTTCGGCAGCTTGATCATCGGATAGCCGTCGTCGATCAGCACGTGACCGTCGCGGGCGACCCGGCGCGCGACTGCGACCGCGGTGTCGGTGCGGCCCGTGGCGCGGATATGGGCGAGAGCCAGGGATTTCTCGCCGGGCGTGCGGGCGCGGTCGACCAGGGCGATCGAGAAGGCGACGAACAGCTCGTTGGGGCCGAGCTCGTTCAGGATCTCGACGATCCGCGCCAGCTCGCTCTTCTTGAACGCCTGGATCTCGGCCGTCGTCGCCTTGGCATCCGCCGGCAGCGCCGGGGCAGCGTCGGACAGCTTGCCGGCGGCGATCTGGCCATAGAACGTGGTCAGCTGCTCGGACGCCTTGGTGTACCAGGCCTTGGCGCCGGCCGAGTCCTTGAGGGCTTCGGAGGCGCGGCCGGCCCAGTAGGCGCCGCGCGAGAGGCTGATCGGCGAGGTGACGCCGTCATGCAGGCGGCGGAAATGAGCGAGTGCCGTCTTCGGATCGTCGAGGAAGCGAAGGGCGACGAAGCCAGCGAAGAACTCGGCATCCGCCTGGACCTTGCCGTTGTCCGGCTTGTGCGAGGCGGCGAGCTTGTAGGCGAGCGAGATGTCGCCGTCGCGGAGCGCCTGGCGGGCCTGGTACTCGACTTCGCGCCACCAGAGGTCGGGACGTACGAGCTTCGCCGGCGGCTTCAGCAGTATCTCGCGGGCGCCGTCGTTCTGGCTGCGGATCCGCCGCCACTTCGCCCGCTCGAAGAGGTAGCCCGGATCGTTCTGCAGGCTGGCGGGGACGGCGGCGAGCGCCTTGTCGATGCCGCCGGCGCCGGACTTGAGCCGGAGACGAGCCTCGGCCAGCGCCTTCTGGCCGGGCTCGACACGCGCCAGCATGCGCTGGTAGGCGCCGCCGGTCTTGCCGTCCCAGAGCATCTTGTCGAGGCGGGTCCAGTGGTCCTGGCTGCGGATCGTGTCGCGATATCGGAGAAGGAACGCCTTCTCCTGGGCGGCGTCGAAGTCGCCGTTGATCCAGGCCTCGCGGATCAGCTCGGCCGCCTTCGCCTTCTGGCCGGTGCGCGAATAGGCCTCGGCCAGCCGCATCTTGCCGGCGCCGAGCGGTGGGCTCTTCTGGAAGTAGGCGATGACGTCGGCATCCGGCATGTCGGCCGGCATCGCTTCCTCGGCGCGGAGCCTAAGCGCATGCTTGCCCGGCCAGTCCGGGTTGAGCGCCATGAACTTGAGGATCTCGTCGAAGCCCGCGCGCGAGGAGGCGCGGCGGAGCTCCATCCAGCGGATCAGCTTGGAGAGCGCCGGGTCGCGCGTCGCCATCGCCTGGGCGCGGTTGTAGTCGCCCTTGTCGGCGACCTCGAGCGCGATCTTGGCATAGCGGACCTCATCCGCGGGGAGGCCGGCGGAGGCAGGGTTCAGTGACAAAACGGAGATGGCCAGAGCGACCGCGCAAGCAGTCCCCAGACCGGTCCTCACCGGATTCTTCGCAAAAGTCATCAAGGTGCTCTATTCCCTGAGAGACCCCCCTGTCCGGCGCGCATTCTAGTGGTGTGGCCCCCGGGCAACAACCTTGCAGACAAAGTTTTACATAACTATCGTCCAGCTACGTCCCTCCCGGGCGAGTCTAAGGAGAATTTCATGTTCAAGGGTTCGCTCGTGGCGCTGATCACGCCGTTCACGGCCGCGGGCAAGCTCGACGAGAGGGGATTCCAGTCCTTCGTCGCCTGGCAGATTGAAAACGGCACGCACGGCTTCATTCCGTGCGGCACGACGGGCGAATCTCCGACTCTCTCCCATGACGAGCACAGGCGAGACGTGGAGCTCTGCATCGAGGCGGCGACGGGCAAGCGCCCGGTCACCGCCGGCACGGGTTCCCACTCGACGGCCGAGGCGATCGAGTTCACCAGGCACGCAAAGGAGGCCGGGGCGGACGCCGCGCTGGTGGTAACTCCGTACTACAACAAGCCGACTCAGGAAGGCCTGTTCCTGCACTACAAGGCGATTCACGACGCGGTCGAGCTGCCGATCATCATCTACAACATTCCCGGCCGATCGGTGATCGACATGACCCCGGAGACGATGGGGCGGCTCGCCAAGCTGCCGAACATCGTCGGCGTCAAGGACGCGACCAACGACCTGGCCCGTCCGTTCAAGACCAAGCGCAGCTGCGGCGACAAGTTCGCCCAGCTTTCGGGCGAGGACGCGACCGCGCTGGCCTTCCTCGCCCAGGGCGGCGACGGATGCATCTCGGTCACCGCCAACGTCGCGCCGCGCCAGCTTGCCGACATGCACGAGGCCTTCGCCAAGGGCGACGTCAGGAAGGCGCAGGCGATCAACGACCGGCTGATGCCGCTGCACGAGGCGCTGTTCGTCGAGACCAGCCCGGCGCCGGTGAAGTTTGCCGCCTCGCTGCTGGCGAAGAGCCGGCCCGAGTGCCGGCTGCCGCTGGCGCCGATCACCGATCCGACCCGGGACAAGGTGTCGGCGGCGATGCGCGGCGCCGGCCTCACCAACTAGAAAGTCTTCCCATGGCGGGCCCGTTGCCCGAGCGGGTGGCGGCCCAGAACAGGCGCGCCCGCCACGAATACTTCATTCTCGAAACCCTCGAGGCCGGCGTCATGCTGGCGGGCACCGAGGTCAAGGCGCTGCGCGCCGGCTCGGCCTCGATCGCCGAGGCTTACGCCGGCGAGCAAGATGGCGAGCTGTTCCTGCTGAACGCCTACGTGCCCGAGTTCAAGCAGGCGGCGAAGCAGTTCAACCACGAGCCGAAGCGGCCACGGAAGCTGCTGGTCAAGCGCAAGGAGCTCGACAAGCTTCTCGGCGCCGTACGCAAGGACGGCGTCACGCTGGTGCCGCTGTCGATCTATTTCAACGAGCGTGGCATCGCCAAGGTCCAGCTCGGCCTCGCCAAGGGCAAGAAGAAGGGCGACAAGCGCGAGACGGAGAAGAAGCGCGACTGGCAGCGCGAGAAGGGCCGCCTGATGCGGGACAAGGGCTAGCCTCGCGCCGCGATCGCCTCAGCCGAGGCAAGGATTGCCTCGAGCTGAAGGCCGGCGAGCGCTTCCGTCGGTACCGGTTCCAGTCCCGCCTCCTTCCGGATGATCGTCAGCTTGCCGCTCATTGTCGTCTGCGCTGCGGCGGCGATGGACCTGGCGTCCGTGTCGCCCCGGTCGGCGAGCGACTGCGCGAGGCGGCGCAGCATCGCGAACGGCCGCACCAGCGCCATCCGGGCCTTGAGCGCGTGCAATGCATACTCGCGGCGCGTGAGGCGCGGCCCGGGGGCGGGGCGCTCGTTGGACGGCGCCCCGGCGACCTTGGCACCGCGCTCCGCCTGCTCCAGCGCGAGCTGGAGCTCATGGTCGTCGCCGGACAGCGGCCGTTGCGCGAGACGCGGCAGGTCGCGCGCAAGCGTGCTTGCGATCTCGGCGTTCAAGGTGCGGGCAAGCGTCGCCACGTCGCCGAGCGAGAAGGCGGTCTCGGACTCCTCGAACAGGATCCGGCTGGTCCATAGCGGCACTTCGGGCATCAGGCTGAAGGTGCCGAAGCGGTCGCGGGCGTAGCCGCAGCTCGAATTTCCGGCACGCCAGTCCGCCGGCAGCTTGCCCGGCTCGGCCAGGCTATGCAGCGGGAAGAAGGCGGGCGCGTAGGCCTGTTCCCAATAGCCGGAGTCGCCGACGGCGTTGAGGCCGAGCCCCGTCTTGGCGACCACGGCGGAGATCTTCTCGGTCAGCGCCGGGATCGCTTCCGTCGTCAGGAAGAAGGCGCCGCCAAACTCCGATCCGTGCAGGGAGGCCTGAAGCTGCGGCTTCGCGATATCGAGCGCGCGCTGCCAGCACTGTGTCTCCGGCGTTGCATCGTCGAAGGTGTAGCCGCTGGCCGTCAGCGGAAAGGCGTATTCGGGCTGGCGATGAAAGGCTGGCCTGAAGAAATGCTGCGTATAGCTCGCGAAGGTGCGCGGTCCCTTGAACCAGCCCTGGTTCATCGCGACGCCGTCGATGTCG
The DNA here is from genome assembly GCA_964504845.1 of uncultured Rhizobium sp. Lineage (GTDB taxonomy): Bacteria > Pseudomonadota > Alphaproteobacteria > SHVZ01 > SHVZ01 > SHVZ01. The sequence goes on from CAZDGR010000016.1 coordinate 12,171, forward strand.
ATCGCCTTGATCACGTGCCAGCGGAACTTGCCCCGCGGCATCGTCCCGGCGAGCAGGCGCTCGATCAGAAGCTCGGTGGTCGCACAGCCGGCCGGCTCGTTCGGATGCGGGGCGCCGACGATCAGCGCCGAAAGCGGCCCATCGCCGATGCTGACGAGATCGATCGGGCGTCCCGAGCGGCTCTTTCCGAGCGTCCGCACGTCGATGCCTTCGGCGGCGAGCTTCCGCGTGCGGGCCTCCATCTCTTCGACGGTCGGAAAGTCGGTCGTCATCGGGCGGCGATCCTCGTGACGACGTCGTCGAACATCGCGTCGGTCAAGACGCCGGTGTTCGTGTTGTAGCGCGAGCAGTGATAGCTGTCGGCGAGCGTGATGCCGTTCGGAAGGTCGTGCAGCGCGCCGTGCTTGAACGGAAAGCCCGCGAGCTTGCACCCGAAGGCGCGGAGCACCGAGTTATGTGCGACGACGCCGAGCGCCAGGATCGTCTTGAGCTTGGGCAGCGACGCGATCTCGCCCACCAGGAACATCCTGCAGGTTGTCTCCTCGGCCGGCAGCGGCTTGTTCTGCGGCGGCACGCAGCGGACCGCATTGGTGATCCGGCAGCCGACCAGCATGAAGCCGTCATTCGCGTGCTGATTGTAGGTGCCGCGCGTGAGCCCGTGGCGGGCGAGGGTCGCGTAGAGCAGGTCGCCGGCGTAGTCGCCGGTGAAGGGGCGGCTGGTTCGGTTGGCGCCCTTGAGGCCAGGGGCCAGCCCGACGATCAGGATGCGCGCATCCGGATCGCCGAAGGACGGAACGGGGGCGTTGAAGAAGTCCGGATGCTTGACCCGGTTGTCGTCGCGGAAGGCCTTGAGGCGCGGGCAGAGCGGGCAGTCGCGCCCAGGTTCCTTGGCGCTCGCGTTCTCCTCAGCGCTCGGCATTCAGGAAGCCGGGCGCGCGGCCGCCGAAGCCCGGCGCGTCCGGATCGGTCGGCGGCAGCGAATCCTGCGGCCGCGGCTGGCGCGGCTCGCGCACCGGCGCGTTCGGATCGCGCGGCTGGTGCTGGCGCTGGATCTGCGGGGCGAGGTCGACCAGGTCGGTGAAGGCGTCGGCCTGTCGGCGAAGCTCGTCGGCGACCATCGGCGGCTGCGAGCGGATCGTCGAGACCACGGTTACGCGCACGCCGCGGCGCTGGGTCGCCTCGACCAGCCGGCGGAAATCGCCGTCGCCGGAGAACAGGACGATGTGGTCGACGGAGCCCGCGAGCTCGAGCATGTCGATCGCGAGCTCGATGTCCATGTTGCCCTTGAATCGCCGGCGCCCTTGCGCGTCGGTGAACTCCTTCGCCGGCTTGGTCACGACCGTGTAGCCGTTGTAGTCCAGCCAGTCGACCAGGGGCCGGAGCGGCGAGTACTCCTGATCCTCGAGAAGGGCGGTGTAGTAGAAGGCGCGGATCAGCCGGCCCTTGCCGGCGAACAGGTCGAGCAGCTTCTTGTAGTCGATGTCGAAGCCGAGGCCGCGGGCGGCGGAGTAGAGATTCGCGCCATCGATGAAGAGCGCGATGCGCTCCTGGGAATAAAACAGCATGTTCAATGTCCGTCTTAAAGAATGGACTCAAGCAATAGCGATGCGGCGGGACACTATCCGATGCCCAGGGCCCTCTCAAGGCCCGGAGTGGACGCGCTCCGGCGGCTGCATGTAGCCTCAGCGCCATGATCGACGGAAGCTGGGCAGCCTTCGGGCCGGGCGAGACGGTCCGCCTCAACTACTTCGACTGGGGACCTCGGATGCACCCGAAGCGGGTGGTCTGCGTCCATGGTCTCACGCGTCAGGGACGCGACTTCGACGAGGTCGCAAAAGGCCTGTCGAAGCAACGCCGCATCGTCTGTCCGGATCTGGTCGGCCGTGGCCGCTCGGGCTGGATCACCGACAAGAAGCTCTACAACCTCGACACCTACGTCGCGCACATGTCTGGGCTGCTCGACCATCTGGGATTCGAGGGAATCGACTGGGTCGGCACCTCGCTGGGCGGCCTGATCGGCATGCGTCTCGCGGCCGAGCGGCCGGAGCTGATTCGCAGGCTGGTGCTCAACGACATCGGCCCGCAGCTTGAGCTTGAGGGCATCCGCGCTATCGCGGCCTATGTCGGCCAGGATCCGCGGTTCAAGCGCCTCGGCGAGGTCGCCGAGTACCTGAAGAAGGTGCATGCCGATTTCGGAGACCTGACCGATGCGCAGTGGAGCGAGATGACGACGCACAGCGTCATGCGCCATCCCGAGGGCGGCTACGGTCTTCACTACGATCCGGCGATCGGGCTGCCGTTCAAGACGCCGCCCGAGAAGGCGCCGCCGCCGAGCTGGGATCTCTGGGAGCAGATCACCTGTCCCGTGCTGCTGCTACGCGGCGAGAGGAGCAAGCTTCTCTCACGCGCGACCGCCGATCGGATGGCGAAGACAGGGCCGAAGGCAAAGGTCGTCGAGATCAAAGGCGTCGGCCACGCGCCGGCGCTGATGAGCGAGGACCAGGTTGCGTTGCTGCGCGACTTCATCACCTTCGGCGACGACGAGGAAGAAGACGCGAAAGAGGACAGGCCGGCGCCGAAGCGCGCATGATCGAGCCGTTCCGGCCGCGCTGGCCGTGGATCGGCGGCCATCTGCAGACGGTTCGCAACCAGCTTGTCCGTCCGCGTCACGCGCTGCCGGCGGGCGAGCGCCTCTGGCTCGATCTCGGCGACGGCGACGCGCTCGGTGCGACGTTGCATGCGCATGAAGGAACGAAGCCGCTTGCGGTGCTGATCCACGGCCTCGCCGGGACCGAGGAATCGCTCTATGTGCAGGCGACCGCGGCGCATCTGATCGATGCGGGCTTCCCCGTGCTGCGCCTTAATCTCCGCGGTGCCGGACCGTCGCAGCCGCGCTGCCGCGGTCAGTATCATGCTGGGCGCTCCGAGGACCTGCGCCTCGCGCTTAGGCGGCTACCGGATGCGCTGACCGGAAACGGTCTGGCGCTCGTCGGATACTCGCTCGGCGGCAACATGCTGCTCAAGTTCCTAGGGGAGGGGGCGACGCCCCTGGTCCGCGCGGCGGCGTCCGTCTCGGCCCCGATCGATCTCGCCGAGGCGTCCGCGACCCTGGCCGCGCCCCGGAACCGGATCTACCAATCCTGGCTGCTCGCCAGGATGCGGGAGGAAGCTCTGTCAGGCCCGATCAGTGATGCCGAACGCGAGGCAGTCGCGTCGGCGCGGACAGTGACTGAATTCGACGACCGCTACGTTGCGCCCCGCAACGGCTTCGCCTCGGCCGCGGACTATTACGCCCGTTCCTCGGCGGCGCAGTTCCTTCCCCGGATCGCCGGTCCGACCCTGCTCGTCCAGGCGAACAACGACCCTTGGATCCCGATGACGGCCTACGACGCGGTCGATTGGCCGGCGAATCCAAGGCTGACGCCGCTATTCGGCGCCGGCGGCCATGTCGGCTTCCACGGCGCCGGTTCCAAGGTCGCCTGGCATGACCGGGCAATAGTGCGGTTTTTTGCCGGAACTTAAGCCGATTTTGGTGTGGCGCGGATCACCGATCGGGTGCGGTAACCCGCCGTTAATGGACTTCCGGCAGAGTGCCGGAAGTCATCAAGGGTCCGCCGTGCAGCCGCCCATCGCCCGCGAAACCGTCCTCGTCATCGCCGGATTGCAGTCCGTTCTGGACTCGCTCCGCGACGGTGTCCTGCTCGTCGGGCCGCGCGGGACCGTGACCGGTGCCAACCGCGCCGCGGAGCAGATCTTCGGCATCCCAGTCCCGCAGCTGATCGGCCGCGACTGCCTGTCGCTGATGGTCGACCAGCGGAGCCGCGGCTTCTCGGAATATCTGTCGCGCACGCTCCTGCCGGTCGATCCGTCCGCGCCGAGTGCCACCGTCGAGCTGGTCGGGCGCCGCGCCGATGGCGGCCTGGTTCCGATCGAGGTGACCAGCGGCCGTGTCGCCCACGGCGAGACCGCATTCAGCCTGATGGTCCGCGACATCGCCGAGCGCAAGGCGCGCGAGCGCGAGCTTAGGCGCGGCGCCAGCCGCGACCGGCTCACCGGCATCGCCACGCGCGGTCATGTCGAGCAGCTGGCGGAGACCGAGCTCTTCCGCGTCTCTCGTTACGGCCGGCCGCTGTCGCTGCTGCTGCTCGACGTCGATCACTTCAAGAAGGTCAACGACACCCACGGCCATCCTGCGGGAGACCAGGTGCTGCGCGAGGTCGCGCGGCGCTGCCAGATCCTGGTCCGTGCTTCCGACCTGATCGGCCGCTGGGGCGGCGAGGAATTCCTGGTGATGACGCCGGAGACCGCGCTCGACGGCGGTTCCACCTTGGGCGAGCGGCTCCGCCGCGCAGTCGCCGACACGCCGGTGATCCTCGACACCGGCGAGCGGATCCACGTCACCATCTCGGTCGGGATCGCCGAGTACACCGCGGCCGACGCCGATCTCGCCTCGCTGCTGCGCCGGGCGGACATGGCGCTCTATCGTGCCAAGGCCAACGGGCGGAACCGGGTCGAGCTCGCGACCTCGCCGGCACCGTTGCAGCCGGCCGCCTGACCGGCTACGGGTCGGCGATGCTGCCGGCCCGCGCCTTCTACTTCATCCGCCACGGCGAGACCGACTTCAATCGCGAGCACCGGATCGCGGGCCATACCGACGTGCCGCTCAACGCCGAGGGGCGGCGGCAGGCGGAGGCGGCCGCCGCGGCGCTCGCCGGGGTTTCGATCGTGCGCATCGTCCACAGCCCCCTGATTCGCGCCCGCGACACCGCGGCGATCATCGCGTCCAGGAACGGCGCGCCGCTCTCGGTAGACCCCAACCTCATGGAGTGCCGGTGGGGCGCGATGGAAGGGCGGGTGACTCCGCCCGGCGACTTCGGCTGGGCGGATGCCTGGAGCCGAGGGGAGGGGCCGGAAGGTGCGGAGACCTTCGTCGAGTTCGCCAGGCGCGTGCGAACGGCGATGACCGCGGCGATCTCGGGCGACGAGCGCGTCGCCATCGTCTCCCATGGCGGCGTCTGGCGGGTGCTGCGCGAGGTGCTCGGGCATCCCCCGGCCTTCAGCGGGCGCAATGCCGAGCCGATGCTCTGCGAGCCGCCGGCAAAACCCGGACAGCCCTGGCGGATCGTGCCGCTCTAGGGGAGAATGGCCTCGATGCGGGTCTACTTCTTCTTCGTTCCGATCGTGATCGCCCTGGCGACGCTGGAGGGAGTCGTCCTCACCTGGGTCGCCAGGCAGGACTACGACTGGAGGGCCTACTTCGTCTCGCTGTTCGATGTGTCGCTGCGCGAGGTGGTCTACATGCTGCCGCTCAGCCTCGCGGCACCGGTCTTCCTCTGGGCCTGGGACAACCGGATCACGACGATGCCGCTCGACGGCATCCTCGCCTTCGCGATCCTCTTCCTCGGCATGGAGTTCTTCTATTACTGGTTCCATCGCTGCAGCCATCGGATGCGGTGGTTCTGGGCGACGCATGCGGTACACCACTCGCCGAACCAGCTGAACCTTTCCGCCGCCTACCGCTTCGGATTCACCGGGAGGACCAGCGGCACGCTGCTCTTCTACACGCCCATGATCTGGCTTGGATTCCCGGCGAACGCGGTCATCGCCGCACTGTCGCTGAACCTGCTCTATCAGTTCTGGCTGCATGCGACGTGGATCCCGAAGCTGGGCTGGCTCGAATATGTGCTGAACACGCCCTCGCACCATCGCGTCCACCACGCGGCCAACCCGGAATACATCGATGCGAACTATGGCGGCGTCCTGATCGTCTTCGACCGGATGTTCGGCACCTTCGTCGCCGAGCGTGACGACGTGCCCTGCCGCTACGGCCTGGTCACGCCGCTCCGCTCATACAATCCGCTCTTCGTCGCGCTCCACGAATGGATCGCGATGGGCCGCGACCTGATGCGGGCAGGCTCGTGGCGGGAGAGGCTTAGAACCGTCATCGGACCGCCGGGCAGGTAGGCGCGATGGACACCAGGCACGATCATCCGAAGCCGTGGCTTCCGGCCGACTGCCGCCAGGCGATCGCTGATGCCGAGGCGGAGTACCTCAAAGGCGAGCTCGCCGACATCGATGCCGGCCTGCACGCGCTGGTCGACGCGCATGAGCGCCACATGGACGTCGAGACCATCGGCCTCAACGCCGGGACCAACGTGATGAACCCGCGCGCGGCGGCCTTGCTCGGCCGCTCGCTCGGCAACCGTCCGTCGCTGGGCTATCCCGGCGACAAGTACGAGATGGGCATGGAATACGCCGGGCGGATCGAGGTCGTTGCCGACGGCCTGGTGCGCCGGCTGTTCAAGGCGCCCTTCGCCGAGATCCGTGTCGGCTCCGGCGCGCTCGCCAACCTCTACGTCTTCATGGCGACCTGCGCGCCCGGCGACCGCATCATGGCGTTTCCGCCGGAGATGGGCGGGCATGTCACGCACCACAAGGCGGGTGCCGCCGGGCTCTACGGGCTCGAGATCCACCCGGTGCCTTGCGACGCGGCCAGGATGGCGATCGACCTAGACCGGCTTCGATCGGAAGCGAGGCGCCTGAGGCCCAAGATCATCACGGTCGCGGGCTCGCTCTGCCTCTTTCCCTACGATGTTGCGGGCGTACGTGGCATCGCCGACGAGATCGGAGCACTCGTGCTCTACGACGCGGCGCATATGGCGGGCCTGATCGCCGGCGGGCGCTTCCAGCAGCCGCTCGCCGAGGGCGCGCATCTGATGACCTGCTCGACCTACAAGGCGTTCGGCGGCCCGCCCTCGGGCCTGGTGATGACGACCGAGCAGGGCCTTGCCGAGACGATCGACAAGATCGCCTATCCGGGACTCACCGCGAATTTCGACCTCGGCAAGACCGCGGCGCTGGCGATGTCGGTGCTCGATCTTCTCGAGCATGGCCAGGCCTATGCCGAGATGTGCATCGCCAACGCCAGGGCGCTGGGCGAGGCGATGGCGGCCGAAGGCTTGCCGGTTCACGGCGTCGCCGGGCGAGGCCATACGGAAAGCCATCACCTGGCGCTGCACGCGGCACCGTTCGGCGGCGGGCAGACCGCGTCCAAGCATCTTGCCAGGGCCCACCTGCTGCTCTGCGGCATCGGCCTGCCGATCCAGGCTGTCGATGGCGATCTCAACGGGATCCGGATCGGGACCCAGGAGATCACGCGCTTCGGCCTGACGCCGAAGGAGATGCCTCAGGTCGCACGCTTCCTGGCGCGTGTGCTCAAGGGCAACGAGAAGCCCGAGCAGGTAAAGGGCGACGTGATCGAGTTCCGCCGCGCCTTCCAGACGATCCGTTACGTCAGAGAAAGCTGAGCGACCCCACCGGCACCAGCGGCAGCACGACATGCGACGGCTTCGAGGCGCCGACATGGACCGAGTTGGTCGCGATCTGCCGCCGCCGCGACTTGCCCTCGGGCTCGCCGGTGTTCGGGTTCGCATCGAAGCGCGGGAAGTTGCTGGATGAGATGTCGAGCCGGATACGGTGGCCTGCCTTGAACAGGTTGGCCGTGGCGAAAGGCTCGATTGATATCTCGTAGGTCCGGCCCGGCGTCATCAGGCTCGGCCTGGTCCAAGACTTCCGGTAGCGGCAGCGCAGGATCCCGTCGGTCAGGTTCATCGCGAAGCCGCGCGGATCGTCCGCCGTCGGCGGATGCACGTCGATCAGCTTCGCCGTGAAGTCGGTATCGACGCATGACGACGAGACCCAGAGCTTCACCACGATCGGGCCGATCACCGAGACGTCCTCGGGCAGCGGCCCGGTCTGGAACACCAGAACGTCCGAGCGCGCGGCGAGCGGCAGGCCCGGGTTCTGGACGCCGAAGAAGCGCGGATCCTCGCGCTGGTCGAAGGCGCCGCCGTCGAAGATCGGCTGGCCCGATGAGTTGGCGCCGCCGATCGTCGGGCACGGCTTCGAGGGGTCGTAGTCGTAGGAGAGAGCCGCCGCGCCCTTCTTCGGCTTGTTTGGCGCAAGGCTTCCGTCGCTGTGGAGATAGTAGGGCGTGAAGCGTGTCTTCGGCAGCGGCCAGTCGGTGCCTGAGAGCCACCGCCCGCCATGATCGAGCTTGCCCGAGGCGATGCGCCGGCCGGAGCCGCCGCCCATCAGGAAGAGGCGAACCGGCGGATCGTCGTCGACGCCGTTCTTCAGGTCCTTGAGCCAGCGGTCGAACCAGCGGCGCCGGAACTCGTGCCAGCTCGGACCCAGGTTGCCGTCGAGCGGCGCCCTCGGCCCGAAGTCGACATCGCCCGAGAATGAGGAGCTGCGGTCGCCGTGCAGCCACGGGCCCATGATCAGGCGGACCGGCGCTTTCCTCTTCTTCGACCTGAGACCGAGGAAATTCTCAGTCGCGGTCCGCACATAAGGGTCGTACCAGCTCGACATATGGATCTGGGCGATGTCGGGCACGCGATCGTAGAACCCGGCGGCGTAGATGCCGGGCTTTTTCCAGTACGCGTCGAAGGTGCCGCGGCTCCAGAGGTCGAAGAGATAGGCCTCGTATTCCGGTACGTGGCGCACCGGCGAATGCCCGGGCTTCCACGGGAAGCTCTTGAACCACGCCTTGATGTCCTCGGCCTCGAGCGCGGCCTTCACCAGCGGGTCCGCCTTGGCGGGCGGGCTTTCCTTCGCCTGGTTGTAGGCCCAGGTCACCTGACGCATCTCGAAGGCGCCACCCTGGCGGATAGCGCTCGCATAGGCGTTCGAGAAGCCGCCGCAGTCGAGCACCATCGTCGAGAGGCCCTTCGGCCCCAGAGACGCCAGCGCCATCTGCGTGTGCGCCGCATAGGAGAGGCCCATCGTGCCGATGCGCCCGTCGCACCAGGGCTGGGCCAGGATCCAGGCGACCGTGTCGGCGCCGTCCTCGGCATCGGAGAGATACTTCACGAACTCGCCCTCGGAGCCGTGCCGGCCGCGGCAGTCCTGGTAGATCACGATGTAGCCATGCCGGACGAAGTGCGCCGCGATCTGAGCACGCGACTCCGTCCGCGACGGCGCCGACTTGCCGTAGGGCGTGCGCTCCAGGATCACGGGGAAGCAGGCGGAGACCGCAGCACCGTCGCGGGCCGGACGATGGATGTCGGTCGCCAGGTTCACGCCGTCGCGGAGCCGGATCTTGATGTCCGCCTCGACCGCGACCTCGTAGGGCTGGTTGGGAATGTCCGGCATCTCGGGCCCTCCGTCTTCGGGCCGAGGCTAGACCAGGGAGCGGCGTTACGCGACCTGTCGAAGCGGGATCGCCCGCAGCCGGTCCTTGGGGAAAGTCACGATGACGCGCGTGCCGGCGTCCGGCACGCTGTCGATGACGAGCGTGCCCTCGTGGAGCTCGGCGAAGCGGCGCGCCAGCGGCAAGCCGAGGCCGGCGCCCTCGTATCGGCGGCTGAGATGGCTCTCGACCTGACGGAACGGCGTCAGCGCCACCTCGATCTGGTTCTTCGTCATGCCGATGCCGCTGTCCTCGACGATCAGCTGCAGGTCGCCCGAGGCGGTGAAGTCCGTCCTGACCCCGATGCACCCGCCGGCCGGCGTGAACTTCACGGCGTTGGAAAGCAGGTTGAGCACGATCTGGCGGATCCGGCGCTCCTCGCCATAGAGGGCGGGGAGATTCTTGCCGACGATCACGGCAATCTGGATGTCGACCTTGCCGGCGAGCTCGCGCACCGTGTCGACGCAGCGGTTCAGCATCCTCGGCACGTCGAAGGCGCGGGCACGCAGCTCGAGATAGCCGCCCTCGGCCTTCGACAGGTCGAGGATGTCGTTGATGATCTCGAGCAAGTGCTGGCCGCTGGAATGGATGTCGGCGGCATAGGCCTTATAGGCTTCGGGCTTGGCCCCCATCATCTGGTCGCGGATGATCTCGGAGAAGCCGATGATGGCGTTCAACGGCGTGCGGAGCTCGTGGCTCATATGCGCCAGGAACTCGGACTTGGCGCGATCGGAGGACTCCGCCATCTCCTTGGCGGCGACCAGCTCGTGCTCGGCCGCCTTGCGCTCGCCGATGTCGTGCAGGAAGGCATGATAGGTGACCTGGTCACGGAAGGAGACCGGCGCCAGGGTCATCTCGATGGTGATCTTCTTGCCGTCCTTGCGGATGGCGTCCAGCTCGCTGCGGCCGTCGAAGGTGACCGCGGCGAGGTCGTGGCCGGAGCGAAGCCGGGCCTGGAAGACCGGACGATCGCTCTCGGTGAGGATCGCCGAGACGAACGGGCGCCCCAGAACCTCCTCGCGCGACCAGCCGAAGGTGTGGGCCGCCTTGGCGTTCCACTCGATGATCGTGCCAGCGGCGTCGGTCGCGACGTAGGCATCGTGCGCGCTATTGACGATGTCGCGAAGATAGCGCTCATTTTCCCGCAGGGCCGAAGCCTCGCGTTCGGCCTGGGCGGCGAAGCGCCGGTCCATTGCCGCCGAGAGCAGGCCGAGCGCCAGCACGCCGAAGGTCGCGACGGCGACGACGACGGCCAGCAGCGAGATCGGGGCGCCGATCTGGAACGGCATCGCGCTTTCGGCCAGCGGTGTGTAGTTGGCCGCCGCCATCGCGGTGTAGTGCATGCCAGCGATCGCCGCGGCCATGACCGCGGCCGCGATGATCTTCTGGCGCCAGCGATCGAGCGTGAAGGCAAGCCACAGGGCAACGGTGCCGGCCACGACCGCGATGACGATCGACAGCGAGAACAGCCACGGCTCGTAGGAAAGGGCGGCCTTCATGTCCATCGCCGCCATGCCGGTATAGTGCATGACAGCGACGCCGACGCCGAGACTGGTGCCGGCCGGAAGCATCGCGAAAAGGCTCGGACGCTTGACCCGGCTTGCGATGTCGAGGCCGGCGGCACTGACGATGATCGCAGCGATCAGCGACGCCAGCGTCAGCGGCGTGTCGTAGCCGATCGGCGTCTCGAGCTGGAAGGCCAGCATGGCGACGAAATGCATCGACCAGATGCTGCCGCCCATCGCGGTGGCGCTGAGCCAGAGCCAGAAGTGACGGGTGCCGCGCTCCGAGACGCGGACGCGGCCGGCGAGGTCGAGCGCGGTGTAGGATCCGACGGCTGCGATCAGGATCGAGAGCGCCACCAGCAGCCCGTCATGGCTGCCGGCGAGGTCGCCCGGCCGGGCGCCGCAGAAGAAGGTTGTCCAGTCGACGGCCAAGATCCGGCTCCGTTGAGCCCCTTTCAGGGCGACGGTGCCACTAGGCTCGAAATCCTTGAAAATTCAGTTAATCGCCGGAGGTTGTAACTCCGGCGACGGCCGAACTACCAGGGGAGGATGGCCGGGCTGTAGTCGGCGATCCGCTCCTTGACCTTCAGGACCGGCTCGATGCCGTAGAGCTTCCGGGCATTCTCGCCGAGCAGCGCGCGCTGGGCCTTCTCCGGCACCTTGAGCACGGCCATGTGCTCGAGCGCGTCCCAGACATCCTCGGCGTCGTGGTGCGGATAGTCCGACGACCAGATCGCGACGTTCTCGAACAGGTCCCAGAGCCGGTAGACCAGGGTCTCGTCGGATTCGAAGCCGATCGAGCAGCGCTCGTAGAAGGATTCGTGCGGGTCGCGGATCTTACGGTTGTCGCGCTGGAAGGCGAAGAGGTCGAGGAAGTTCTTCGACCGCCCCAGCACCATCGGCAGCCAGGACGCATTCGATTCCAGCACGGCGCATTTGAGCTTCGGGAACCTGTCGAGCCATCCGGTCATCACCACGGCGGTGACCCAGGTCATCGCCTCCATGACGAATCCCAGCGTCTCCGAGGCGTCGATGCCCGGATCCATCGCGGACGTGATGTTCGAGACGAACTGGCCCGGCGAATAGACGACCGACTCGTCGGTGAACAGCAGGCCCTGGCCCGAGGTGCCGCGGGCTTCCGCCATGCGCTTGCCCCAGTCCTGGGTCAGCGCCTCGCGGGACGGGAAGGTGTGCATCGCCAGCACGATTCCCAGGCCTTCGAACTCGCGCCACAGCGGGTCGAACTCGGGCAAGGTCGGATAGCGGCCGTTCCAGAAGCACGGACGCACGGCGGCCGCCTTGAAGCCCAGCTTCGCGATCCGGCGCAGCTCCTCGATCGAGGCTTCCACCGATTGAAGCGGAAGCACGCCACAGGGGAACAGGCGCTGGCGGTCTGCGGCGCAGTAGTCCTGGATCCAGTCGTTGTAGGCGCGGGCGAGGATCGCCGCCGCGGTCGGATCGCGCAGCAATGCCAGCCGCACGAACCAGGTCGGGAACAGCATCACCTGGTCGGTACCGAGCGCGTTCATGTCGTTGAGCCGCGCGTTCGGATCGCGGCAGCCGAGCAGCCGGCCGAACTTGGCTTTCCACTCCTCGGTGCCGGGTGTGAGCCGGCCGACCTCCTTCTTGTTCCAGCGGGCCCAGCCGACCTCGGCGGCGTTCGAGCGCTCGCGCGCGGCCGGCACGACCCGGCCGTTGATGAAGAGAAGGTCGGAGTCGGTATGGAAGCAGAACTGGGTCTTGACCCAGGCGCGCGACTTCGTGGGCACGTACTCGTCCCAGACCGCGGGCGGCTC
>CAZDGR010000017.1:0-10765 GCA_964504845.1 uncultured Rhizobium sp.
CGCCCGCTCCCGCCCCCCGCGCACTCCCGGTCCACGCTCCGATGGACCAGTTCCGTGCCGAGGGCGGAGAACTCGTCGTCGGCGGCGAACGGCTCGGCCTGCTGGCCGCCCGTGTCGGCCAGACGCCGTTCTACGCCTACGACCGCGGCCTGCTGCGCGCCCGGGTGGCCGAGCTGCGTGCCGCACTGCCGTCCGGCGTCAAGCTGCACTTCGCGCATTACCGGACCAACGAGCAGACGGCTGGACGGATCGACAAGATCATGGCGCCGATCGACGCGGCGCGGACCGCGGATCACGACGTCACCTTCGACATCTATCCCTATCCGACCGGAAGCTCGATCGCGATCTCCTACCTTCCCGATGACGCGCAGGAGGGCGGGCCGGTCGAGATCCTGAAGCGGCTTCGCGATCCGGCGCAGCGGAAGGCGATCGCCGCCGGCATGGATGCCGGTGACGCGGACCGGCTCGCGACCATCGTGTTCTCCTACATGCCGAACGCGCCGGAACTCGAAGGCACGCTGCTGCGCGACATCGCCGCCAGGCGCGGCCGCTCGCGCGGCGAGGTGCTGCTGGAGCTCCTGCTGGAACAAAACCTCAAGGTCGGTTACCTCGCCGAGCCTCCGGAGAGCCAGGAGGTCTGGGCGCAGCTCGGCCGCGACTTCATGCAGCTGCTGGCGCGCGAGGACTACATGGTCTGCAGCGACATCACGCCGGCCGGCAACCATCCCCATCCGCGCTGCTTCGGTGCCTTCCCGCGCTTCCTCGGCAGGCTCCGCCGCGAGGTCGGCAACCTGACGCTCGAGGCGATGATCCACCGGATGACCGACCGCCCGGCGCGCCGCTTCGGCCTCACCCATCGCGGACGAATAGAAAAGGGCTGGTTCGCCGACCTCGTGGTCTTCGACGAAGCCAGGGTCAATGACACTGCGACGTATCGCGAACCGAAGCAGTTCCCGATCGGCATTCCCTACGTGATCGTCAACGGCGCAGTCGCCGTCGACGACGAGCGCGTGACCGGAATCTACGCAGGGCAGGCGGTTCCGTAGCGCCGCACAATCTCTGCTGGTCTTGCGTCCGCCTGTTCAAGGACGCCTCGGACGAGCTCTTCGGCAGTTCGCCTGCCCTCCGTAACGGACCGCGTGCTCGCCGATCCCGTCAGGCAGGCGATCGGTGTCGCTGCCGGCGACATCGGCGGCTCCCGCCAGGTCCGCTCGATCGATGCCGGCTCGGGGCTACCTCTGCCGGATGGAGCCGGTCGCCCATTTCGGTCTCGGTTCGTTCCTCCAGGATGATCGAGCGTCCGGCGGTCAACCAGTTGCATCGGGCGACCCATCCGTCATCGTGACGCCCCAATCCGGCCGTGATTTGGCTGGGATTAATTGACATTTTACCATTCGCAGGTACAACCCGAGTCCTGGGGATTTCCTAGGCGAATCAGGCGGCAGGCACACGGTGAGCGACGGCATACGTGTGGCGACGTGGGGAAGAGAGCTTTTTCTCTCTCTGCGTGTGCTGGACCCCGACCGGGCGGCGATGCTGCTGCTCGCGGCGGTTGCCGCCGTCTGGACCTTCACCGTCGCCGACTATGGCGTTACCTGGGACGAGGACGTGCATGCCTACTACGGCAACCTCGTCGTCGAGTACTACGCCTCCGGCTTTACGGACCTCCGCGCCCTTTCCTGGTGGAACCTCTACCTCTACGGCGCTGCGTTCGACGCCTTCGCCGACGTCCTGGCTCGGGTCTCTCCGCTCGGCCTCTATGAGACCCGCCACGCGCTGAACATCACCGTCGGCCTGATCGGCCTGATCGGCACTTGGAAGCTGGCGCGCGCCGTCGGCGGTCCGAAGGTCGCGTTCTGGGCGCTGCTCTTCATCGCGGTCGCGCCGACCTATTACGGCCACTCGTTCAACAATCCGAAGGACGTGCCGTTCGCCGCCGGCATGATCTGGGCGACCTACTACGCCGTCCGGATCGTCCAGGGCATGCCGAAGCCGGCCTGGCGCGACGTGCTGCTGTTCGGTCTCGCCGCCGGCCTTGCGACCGGCGTACGCGTCGGCGGCTTCATCGTCTTCGGCTACCTCGCTCTCGGCGTCGGCCTGTGGGTGCTGTTCCGCGCGATCGCCGAGCGCTCGATCAGGACTTTCCTTCTCGGTGCCGTCGACAGCATCTGGCGCATCGCGCTCCCGGCCCTGGTGGTGATCTATCCGGTGATGCTCGTCGGCTGGCCCTGGGCCCAGCAGGATCCGCTGCTGCACCCGTATCTGGCGCTGACCGAGTTCTCGCACCACACCTATCCGTGGAAGACGCTGTTTGCCGGCGGCTACTACGACGCCGACCAGCTGCCCTGGATCTATCTTCCGACGCATCTGCTGCTGAAGGTGCCGGAGGTGGTGGGCGCGCTGTTCTTCGGTGCGCTGGCGCTGGCGCTGTTCGTGTTCGGCCGCTCGATGACGACCGGCCAGGGCGGGCGGTTCGAGCGGATGGCCCGTTTCCTGCCGGCGCTCCTGATCGGCTTCGCCGCGATCTTCCCCGTGGTCTACGCGATCGCCGTCCGCGTCACGCTGTTCGACGGCATGCGGCACTTCCTGTTCGTGATGCCGCCGATCTGCATCGTTGCCGGATACGGCTTCCAGCGCCTGATCGAATGGCTGCAGCCGAGGCCCTGGCGCGCCGCGGTCTTCGCCTCGCTGGCGCTCTATGGAGCCTGGCACGTGACCATGCTCGCGCGCCTGCATCCGAACGAATACGTCTATTACAACGCGCTCATCGGCGGCACCGACGGCGCCGAGGGGCTGTTCAAGCTCGACTACTGGGGCAACTCCTACGCCGAGGCGGTGCGCGGGCTCACCGACAAGCTCCGCAACGACTACGGCGACGAGTTCGAGGCGCGCACCTTCAAGGTCCGCATCTGCGGTCCGAAGGCGCCGGCCAGCTATTACTTCCCGCCGAACTTCGAGGTCACCTCGGAGAACGACGAGGCCGACTTCGTGATCTCGATGAGCGCCTATGCGCCGGCCGGCATCACGACGCCGGAATCCGAGTGCGACACGGCGCTGGCAGGGCGCGAGATCTATCGCGTCGAGCGCCTGGAGGCGTTGATGTCGCTGGTGATCGATCGCCGCGACATCAAGCTGGCGAGCGCGCGTGCGCAGGTGCAGGCCGACGCCCGCCGCCGTATCCGCGCCTCAATTCTCCCGTAAGCTCCACGTCATGGTTTCGCGCTCGACCTGGTTCCAGGGGAAGTCCGTCCTTGTCACCGGCGGTCTCGGCTTCATCGGCTCCACGCTTGCGCACCGGCTCGTCGAGCAGGGTGCCAAGGTCACGCTGGTCGACAGCCTGATCCCCGAATACGGCGGCAATCCCTTCAACGTCGACGGCATCCGCGACAAGGTGACCGTCAACGTTTCCGACATAAGGGACGTGCACGCGCTCGGATACCTGATCACCGGCCAGGACGTGATCTTCAATCTCGCCGGCCAGACCAGCCATCTCGACTCGATGCACGAGCCTTTGGCCGACCTCGAGATCAACTGCCGCGCCCAGCTGACGCTGCTCGAGACCTGCCGCAAGCGCAATCCCGGCGTGAAGCTGGTCTTCGCCTCGACCCGCCAGCTCTACGGCAAGCCCGACTACCTGCCGGTCGACGAGCGCCATCTGCTGCGTCCCGCCGACGTCAACGGCGTGAACAAGATGGCGGGCGAGTGGTATCACATCCTCTACAACAACGTTTACGGCCTGAGGGCGACTGCGATCCGTCTGACAAACACCTACGGCCCGCGGATGCGGATCAAGGATGCGCGCCAGACCTTCCTCGGCGTCTGGCTCAAGCTGATCCTCGAAGGCAAGCCGTTCGAGGTATGGGGCGGCGAGCAGCTCCGCGACTTCACCTTCGTCGACGATGCCGTCGATGCGCTGCTCAGGGCCGCGGTGACGCCGGAGGTCGACGGCCAGGCGCTCAACATCGGCGGCTTCCCGCCGGTGTCGCTGAAGACGCTCGGCGACGCGCTGATCCGGGCCAACGGCCGTGGCGAGATGGTGGTGAAGGAGTTCCCGGCCGAGAGGAAGCGCATCGACATCGGCGACTACTACGCCGACGATAGCCGCTTCAGGAAGGCGACCGGCTGGGAGGCCAAGGTCGACCTCGACGAAGGTCTTGCCAAGTGCCTCTCCTATTACCGAACGAACCTGGACAAGTATCTCTGATGATCCCCCAAGCCGATCCCAAGGCCGGATATCTCGCGCACAAGGCCGAGATCGATGCCGCCGTCGCCAAGGTGCTGGCGAGCGGCTGGTACATCCTAGGATCGGAGGTGAAGGGCTTCGAGGAGGAGTTCGCGAAGTTCGTCGGCGTCGGCCACGGCATCGGTGTCGCCAACGGCACCGACGCGCTGGAGATCGCGCTCAGGGCGCTCGGCGTCGGTTCCGGCGACAAGGTGGCGACGGTCTCGCACACCGCGGTCGCGACGGTCGCGGCGATCGAGCTGGTCGGTGCCGAGCCGGTGCTGCTCGACGTCGATCCCGAGCGCTTCACCATGGATGCCGACGAGCTTGCCGAGGTGCTGAAGCGCGAGCCGATCAAGGCGGTGATCCCGGTCCATCTCTACGGGCAGCCGGCGGCGATCGATCGCATCGTCCGGATGTGCGAGGCATCCAGGGTGCCGGTGATCGAGGATTGCAGCCAGGCGCACGGGGCGATGCTCGGCAACCGCCAGGTGGGATCCTTCGGGCGCATCGCCTGCTGGTCGCTCTATCCGACCAAGAACCTCGGCGCCTTCGGCGACGGCGGCATCGTCGCTACCGACGATGCGGCCCTCGCCCAGCGGGTCCGTGAGATCCGCGAATACGGCTGGCGCGAGCGCTACGTCAGCGCCACCACCGGGATGAACACGCGGCTCGACGAGCTGCACGCCGCGATGCTGCGCGTGCGGCTCCGCCACCTGCCGGCCGACAACGCGCGCCGCCAGGCGATCGCCAAGATCTACGATTCAGAGCTCCGCAATATCGACAAGCCGAAGCTCAGCCCCGGCGTCACTCACGTCTATCACCAGTACGTGCTGCGCCACCCGCTGCGCGAGAAGCTGCGCCAGCGGATGAAGGCGATGGGCGTGGGCACCAACGTCCACTACCCGATGCCGGTGCACCTGCAGCCGGCCTATGCCGGCCGCGTGAAGCTGGGCCCGAAGGGCTGCAAGGCGACCGAGACGGTGGCCAACGAGGTCCTGAGCCTGCCGATGTTCCCGGAACTGACCGACGAGCAGGCACGGAAGGTCGTGCAGGCCGTCCATTCCTGCATCCAGCTTCTGCATTAGCCGGACAATCGGCGTCGAAGAAGCCGCTCGGAAAATAAATCCGAGAGATTTATTGGCTGAACTCCGCCGTTTTTAAGTAAACGGCAGAGTCAATCTATTGATTTTCGCATGCTGAAATCCATCTAAATAAAATCGGTAAATACTTGCCGGTATTTCAAAGGATTTTTTCATGACCGACTCCAAGCTGGATAACAAGAAAACCGAAACCCCGAAGACGGTCGAAGCCGATAAGACCAAGATCACGGTCCCGCCGCAGCCGCAGGGCGAGATGCCTAAGGCTGAAGGGCCGCAGCAGCAGGCTAAGGCATAGCCGCCGGCCAAAGACCCAGTTGCGGATGGTGGTCGATAAGCCGGCTCCCTGCCGGCCCAGCCATCATCCGCGGCGAGGCTTCTCGCAGCGGAACGGAGGTCGAAGATGTCCGAGCGTACCACCCGTACCACCGTCACGTTCCAGCGCCCGTTCTCGATGCGCGGCATCGACGGCGTTCGCCCGGCGGGCACCTATCTCGTCGAGATCGATGAAGAGCTCATCATGGGCATGACGTTCGATGCCTATCGGCGAACCGCTACCTACCTCTTTGTTCCATCGCCCGGCGGTTCGGTCACCAGCGAGGTCTTCAGCGTCGACAGCTCGGATCTGGAGGCCGCCCTCGCGCGGGATGCGGCGGACGCGGTGTGCGCGCCGGTTCCCGACGCTGCGGCCGGCCGATTGGCCGCAGCCGCCCACTGAGCAAGGAAAATGACATGGCCTCGTTCAGAGAGATTCGCGACTCCTGGCGATTGACGAAGGGAGTATTCATCGCCTTTGCCGCCGGGATGCTGGTCGGACCATTCGTCTCCTCCTATCTCGGCGTGCAGGTGACGAGCCGGAGCGCTCGCGCCGAACTCCACAGCGGACTCGTCGATCTCCAAGCATCGATGTGCGACGCCCGGGCCCGTATGGAGACGAAGATGCCCGGAAAGCTCGACTGGAACGCGCGACGCGACCTCGCTGCCAAGTTCGCAGCGATGCCGGGTCGCGATACCGTCGACGCCGAGGTCGTGAACCGATGCTCGGACAAGCTCGCGAGCTAAGAAGACGGATCGCTAGGCAGCCGATCTGGATCCAGCGGCGCTAGAGTGGTGCCGAGCGAGCGCTTCCAGCCCCAATGGCGTCAGCTCGACCGCCCGGCTGTGGGCATCGTAGCGGACCAAGCCTTCCAGAAGTGCGTCTTCCCAGATCGACAGGCGCGGGCACGAACTCCGCCATGTCTCCATGACGTCGGCATGGGACCGCCGGCCTCCGGCGACCCATTCCAGGAACTGCAGCGTGAGAGCGTATGTGACTTCCGTCATGAGGCCCGATCCTAGTTCCGCCGCGCCTGGACGAGAATGCCGTCGATCTTGGCCTCGCCGAGGGCCTTGCAGGCTTCCAGGCGATGCAATCCCTCTACCAGGACGAAGCGCGCGCCGTCGGCGCGCACCATGATCGGGGTGAGCTGGCCGGAGGCCAGCATGCTTTCGGCGATCTCGTCGACCTTCTTCGGATCGAGCGTTGTCCGCCGCTTGGCCGGCACGTAGACGTTTGCCACGTCGAGCTTCTGGATCTTCATCAGCTCGGCCATCACGCTGGCTCCTTGAAGCGCTCGCGCGGGACCTCCGCGATGCCCGTGATCTCGATCATGATGTCGCGATGGAAGAACGCGGCGACCTGGACCGTGGTGGTGACCGGGTAGGGCGGCTTGAAGAAGCTCTCGCGAACCTCGCGCGTTCCCATGAAGGCGCGGATGTCGGTGACGTAGTGGGTCAGCGAGATCACGTCGCGCATCTCGCCGCCGACATGGACGAGGGTGTCGCGGATGTTCTCCAGCGTCTTCCGCACCTGGGCGTGCATGTCGCCGGGGCCGACGACGTCGCCCTTGAGGTCGAGCGGCACCTGGCCTTTCAGGTGGACGATGCGGCCGTCGCCCTGGACGACGCCCATCGAGAATGCGCTGAACGGCTTCCAGACAGTGGGCGGGTTGAAGAACCTGGGCATTCGCGGCACCTCAAGTCTTCGGGTTGCTTCTCAAGCCTTCCAGTAGAGGAGCCCGATGCCGCCGCTGATCAGGAGGACGGCGGCCATCTGCTGCAGGCCCAAGGGCTCTTTCCAGAGCAGATGCGAGACGACGACGACGATGACGTAGCTGGCCGACACGCTGGGGTAGGCGATCGACAAAGGGATCGCCCGCAAGGACAGCGTATAGCAGATCGCCGCCAGGCCATAGCAGCCGAGGCCGGCGATGGTCGGGAGCCTGAGGAACTGCTCGACGATGCCATCGGCGTCGGCACCGGCCTTCAGCAGGAACTGGCCCGCCACGCCCAGCGCGATGCCGGCTGCGAGCAGCAGATAATGGATCATGCCGCGTCGGTCTCGGCGACCATGCGGCCCTCGGCGTCGCGCCGATAGACCTGGCGGACCGTGGCCTGGGGCTTGCGGTTGAGCGTCAGGTAGATGCGTCCCAGGTACTCGCCGAAGATCCCGAGGATCATCAGCTGCATGCCGGAGAGGAACAGGACCGCCGCCATCAGCGAGCCCCAGCCCGGCGGCGTATCGCGGCGGATCATCGCCTCGATGAAGACCGCAATCACGCCGAGCAGGCCGATGCCGGCGAGGAACATGCCGGCGACGGTCGCCAGGCGCAGCGGCATCACCGAGAAGTTGACGAACATGTTGAGCCAGAGCCGGATGAGGCGCCGGATCGTGTAGTTGCTCCGCCCGAGCGCGCGCGGCAGGTGCTGGACCCTGAGCCGGCCGATGTCTCGGGTGATCTGCAGGATCAGGCCGTCGATGTAGGGGAAGGGACCCTGGTAGTCGAGGATCCGCTCGACCAGGAAGGCGCTCATGCAGCGGAAGCTGGAGAGGTAGAGGTCCTTCGGCTTGTCGAGCAACTGGGTCGCGCACCAGTTGGTGAAGCGGCTACCCAGGTTGCGCCAGCCTGCGTGCTGCTTCTCGTCGTAATAGGTGTAGACGACCTCGTGCCTGGTCTCCTGCGCGTATGTCAGGAGCCGCACCACCTCCGACGGCGGATTCTGCAGGTCGTCGTCCATGTTGATGACCCACTTGCCGCGCGCATGGCGCAGGCCGGTCATCACCGCATTGTGCTCGCCGTAGTTCCTGGCGTGGTCGACCAGCGTCACCGGGATCTTGGCGGTCTTCACCAGGTCGAGGCAGACCTCGCGGCTGTTGTCGGGGCTGCCGTCGTTGACGAGCACGATCTCATGGCCGCCCGGAATGTCGAGCACCTCCAGCGCATGCACCAGCTCGCCGACCGATTGGGCGCCGTTGTAGACCGGGACGACGATCGAGAGCGTATACGGCCTGTCCATCAATCCTTCACTCCGACCGCCAGCACCGAGCCGCCGAAGGGAAGGGCGAAGCCGCGGGCGATGAACCGGCTCTCGATCATCACGGCCGCCCGGAAGATCGCCTCGACCGGGCCGGGCAGGAGCTGCACGTCGCCGCCCGAGCCGGAAAAGAATAGTCGCCGGGCTACCATCAGCGGGAACAGGATGGTGTTCCAATACGTCGTAAAGATGGCGCGGAATCCGGCGGCCTTCAGAAGTGCCGCAAGCCGGTCGCGGGTATAGCGGCGAACCTGGTGGACCCGCCGGTCGTGTTCGGAGGCGAGCCAGCCATAGGCGGGCAGGTTGAGGACGACGATGCCCGAGGGCGCCAGGCAGCGATGGACTTCCGCCAGGGCCCGGCCTTCGTCGACGCTTCGGTTGGCGAGCACGTCGGCTGAGACCACGGCGGCGAAGGCACCGGCGGTGAAGGGAAGGTCGTTGATGCTGCCGACCACCACCGGCCGGCCGCTCTTGGCGTGGGCATGGCGGGCGGCGACCGCCGAGTAGTCGAGGCCGACGGTTCGATCGCCGAGCTTCTTCAGGAAACCGCCGGTGCCGCAGCCGGCATCGAGCAGGGCGCCCGAGCCTTTATGCCGGGCCAGTTGTCCGAGGAGATTGGCGTGGAGGCCGCGATACCACCACATCCGCTCCTCGACCGCGTGCATCTTGTCGTATTCGTCCGGCTCCATCGCCGCCATCATCAGGGTTTCCGATCGGGATCGCCCGACTCGTCCTTGCCCTTGAGGCCCTGCTTGAAGCGGGACGCGGCCTTGCCGAGGTCGCCCATCACGTCGGGAAGCTTCCGCGAGCTGAACAGCACGACGACGATCAGGAGGACGATCAGCAGCTCGAGCGGGCCGATCATCGCTACCTCAGGCGCTGGTTCATGTCGGTGAGGAAGCCGTTGGCCGGCAGGTTCCATTTCTCCTGCAGGCCGAGGATCATGCCGGAGCGGTGCCAGTCGGTGACGATGTTGGCGATCAGCTGGCCGAACGGCCCGTCGCGCTCGGCCAGGGGCACGCCGATCGCCCATGGCCTGGGCTCGTCGGTCACCAGCGCCAGCGTATGGGCCGACCAGCGGCTCCGCTGGGACAGCATGCCGGCAAGTGTCGCCTCGTCGAAGACGAGACCGGCACAGCGCTTGGCGAGCACGGCCTCCTCGGCCTCGGGGCTGGTGGTGAACGGCACGATGGTCGCTCCGTAGCGCTCGGCGACACGGTTGTAGGCGCTGTTGCGGAGCCCGCAGACCTGCCGGTTGGCGAGGTCTCGCCAGGACTTGAGCCCGATCTCGGCGGCAGCCAGCACGGCGACGCCGGAGGCGTAGTAGGGCGGGTCGATCAAGCCGACCTCGCTCTTGCGCTCCTCGGTCACCGGCATCGAGGCGAGAATCAGGTCGATCCGTCCCTGGCGCAGCCACGGGATCCGGTTGGCGGCGGCGACCGGCACCAGCCTCGGCTTGACGCCCAGGAACTCGGCGATCGAGTTGGCGAGGTCGATCTCGAGCCCGAGGAAACGGCCGGTCTCATCGACATAGCCGTAAGGACGGAAGGTGTTGGTGACGCCGATCTTGACCTCGCCCTTCTCGGCGATGCGGTCCAGCGTCTGCGCCACGGCGGGGCCTGCGAGAGCGGTCGCCAGCAGAGTGATCAAGAATCGTGCAGCCCGTCCGAACATGGCCGGACGCTACAGGCGGAGGGGGCAGCTTGCAACGTCCGCGCTTCGCTCCAAACGCCTTTCCGGCCTATGCTTTTCCCGTCAGACCCAGGAGGAGCCGCGCATGTCCAAGCCCTTCGCCTCGCAGGCGGACCTTCAAGAGAAGAAGGCGACCTTCAGCGAGCTGGCGAGCGGGGTCTACGCCTATACGACCGAGGGCGATCCCAATACGGGAATCATCGTCGGGCCCGACGGCGTCATGGTGATCGATGCCCGGGCGACGCCGGTCCTGGCGCGCGAGCTGATGGGCGTGATCCGCACCGTCACCGACAAGCCGGTGACCCATGTGCTGCTGACCCACTACCACGCGGTGCGCGTGCTCGGCGCCTCGGCCTACGGGCCGCCCCCGTCCACGCCCGGCGCCAAGCCCGCGGCC
>CAZDGR010000017.1:10775-24386 GCA_964504845.1 uncultured Rhizobium sp.
CTACGGGGCGCACACGATCATCGCCAGCCGCAAGACCCGCGACCTGATCGCCGAGCGCGGCGCCCAGGACTTCAAGAGCGAGGTCGAGCGCTTCCCGCGCCTCTTCCGTTCGGTCGAGACGGTGCCTGGCCTCACCTGGCCGACCGTCACCTTCGAGGACGAGATGTCGGTCTGGTTCGGCGAGCGCGAGATCCGGATCTGGCATCCGGGCGCCGGCCACACCGCCGGCGATACGGTCGCGTGGCTGCCGAAGGAGAGGGTGCTGTTCTCGGGCGACCTGGTCGAGGAGGGAGCGACCCCCTATTGCGGCGACGCCCATCTTCAGGAATGGCCGAGGACGCTCGAGAAGATCGCCGCGCTCGGACCCAGGAAGCTGGTGCCCGGCCGCGGCGAGGCGATGACGACGCCGAGATCCTCGCTGCGGGCGATCGACGCCACCCGCAGCTTCATCCGCGACATGACCCGGGAGGTCCGGAAGGGCGTTAAGGCGAGGCGCTCCCTTAAGGAGGTCTTCGATGCGACTCATGCCCGCCTCAAGCCCGCCTATGGCGGCTGGGTGATCTTCGATCACTGCCTGCCGTTCAACATCAGCCGGGCCTATGACGAGGCTAGCGGGATCGCACACCCGCGAATCTGGACTGCCAAGCGAGACAAGGAGATGTGGGCAAATCTTCAGAAATAAGACGAGGCAGCAGGTGATTGCATCAGAGGTAACCCTTCCTTAAGGAAGCTCGTGCACTTTTCGGGGCCAGCGAATGCCCGGAGATGCCGACGATGCGCGAAGCCACCGCCAAGCTGATCCCGATGCCGAACAGGCTCAAGGACCGCGTTGCCGGCAACGGCGAGGGGCTGAGCTTCGAGGAGATCATCGCCAAGTCGGCGGCGATCGTCTCGAGCCTCCGCGGCGAATGGCGGATCGGCGCTCTCCACGACGCGGCCGAGCTGACCAGGATGGCAGCCAGCATGCACGCGGATCCGCTGGCCATGGGGCCGCTGCTTCCGCTCTTCTTCTCGCTTGCCCATGGCATCCAGGGCCAGGCCGGCACCTTCGGCTATGGCGCGGTCAGCGAGACCGCTGCCCAGCTTTGCGAATACCTGGCCGACCTCGACGCCGAGGGCGGCAACCTCGGCGATCCGCGCCGCCACCTGCAGGTGTTCGATCGGCACCTCTGCGAGCTCCGCCGGCTCCTGATCGACGATGTCCGGGACGCGACCGCCGATCTCCGCCAGGCGGTGTGATTTCCTTCACTTGTCGTCCATCTGAGCCGTCGCTAGGGTCTCCGCAGGCGATCTGAGCGGAGCCTTCGGCCTTGATGAAGTGGATCGACATCGTCTCGCCGACGTTGCGAAAGATCCACCAGGCCTGGATCGGCTTCCGTGGCCCCCGGCTCATGGTCCACGTCAACGACTACAATCGGTTCGTCGGCCACGCAGCGGCCGACGTCTCTTTGAGCGTGATCTTCCCGATGGATGGCGGCAGCCCGGTGATCAAGCATGTCGGCGACGAGGTCCGTCATGCGCTTCCGAACGTCTGGGCCGGGCTCAGGTTCGCGGACATGACCTCGACCGTCAACCGCACCATGCTGGCAACGCCCTTCCACAGCGTCGCCAGCGGCCGCCAGCCGGACGCAAGGCGCAGCCAGTGGCGCAACGCGAACGGAATGCAGGGCTACGAGCAGCTTCTGCTTCCCTTCGACAACGACCAGCTCAGCGTCGTCGTCGTCCATGCGGTCTTCGAGTTTGGGCGGCACCAGAGGGTGGCGGCATGAAGGCTCCAGCAATCCCGGCCGACGAGGCTTACCGGCTCGATGCGCTCCAGTCGCTCGACATCCTCGATACCGAGCCCGAGGGAGACTTCGACGCGATCGTCGGTCTCGCGCGGGAGTTGTTCCAGGTCCCGATCTGCCTGGTGTCGCTGATCGATAGCGAGCGCCAGTGGTTCAAGGCCTGCATCGGACTCGATGTCAGCGAGACCTCGCGCGAGATCTCGTTCTGCGGGCATGCGATCCTTCAGGAGGGGGCATTCGTCGTTCTGGATGCGACCAAGGACGAGCGCTTCGCCGACAACCCACTGGTGACCGGACCGCCGGATATCCGCTTCTATGCCGGCGTGCCGATCCGGCTGCCGTCGGGATACCAGATCGGCACGGTCTGCATCATCGATCGGGAGCCGCGCGCCTCGTTCGGCGAGCAGGACCAGAAGCGGCTCGGCCTGCTCGCCGATCTCGCGGTCACGGTGATGGCGCTTCGCGGGCTCCGCGGCGAACTCGGTCGGGCTCAGCTCACCGTCGACCGGCTCCGCTCGGCGGTCCATCTGTCACCGCTCCCGCTCGCGCTGGCCGACCCTACGGGCCGGGTCGAGGAAGCAAATGCCGCCTTCACTGAGCTCTGCCGCGCCGACCCGATGGACGGCCGGCCGGCGGGAGAGCTGCTGGCGGTCCCGGACGAGCAATGGTCGGCGGCGGCATCGGCGCCGGACGAGTCCGAGGTGCGCACCGGCACGGATGGAAGGCGCCTCCGCGTGGTCCAGGACGTCGGCGGCATGATCCTCGTCGGGCTGGCCGAAGAGACGCCGGAAGACGAGTCGCTCTAGGCGCTCCGGCGCGCCGCTCCGATCAGGCGCTTCAGCTTGTCGGCGTCGCCGATCTCATTGGCCATCAGCAGGATCAGCCGCGCGTTGACGCGCTTGCTCGCCTCTTCGTCGAGCCCGCGATGGAGCTCGATCAGGGCTTCGTAGACGTCGTCTGGATTCATGCGGCGCGTCCTTGAGCGCGGGCGAGGGCGGCCTCGACCGCGGCCCGCGTCGGCTGCCGCCAGCGCGCGGCGACGTGCTGGTCGGGGCGGATCAGGTAAGCGGTGCCTGGCCTGGCGTCGTAGCGGTGGATCGCCTCGTCGGATATCGCCTCGACGGAAGCGAGCGGACAGTCGATCTCTGCGCCGAAGCGAAGGAGGGTGAAGTCGCGGCCGCCGAGCTTCGGCAGCAGCCAGCCGTTGCCGGACGGTGCGTCGTCGGCAGCCGAGCCCGGGCACATCCGTTCGGCGAAATCGTCGACGTCGGCCGTGACGAGGGGCGAGGCCTTCTGCACGCAGGCAGTCGAGAGCCGGCCGGAATTGATGAAGCGCCGGGCGAAGGGATGGTCGCCGGCGAGCGACAGCGCCGCGTCGCGGAAGAGACGGCTCGTCTCGGTCTTCGGCGTGATGAAGTCGGTGGCCCGGGTCGAGTGCAGGATGCTCTCGTCGGCGGCGGGGCCGCGCTCGGCATCGTAGCTGTCGAGCAGCCGCTCGGGCGCCATGCCGTCCAGGACCAGCGCCAGCTTCCAGCCGAGATTGTCGGCATCCTGGATCCCGCTGTTGCCGCCGCGCGCGCCGAAGGGCGAGACCTGGTGCGCGGCGTCGCCGAGGAAGAGCACGCGGCCGTGGCGGAAGCGGTCCAGCCGGCGGCACTGGAAGGTGTAGACGCTGACCCAGTCGAGCTCGAACCGCTTGTCGGCGCCCAGCATCGCCTGGAGGCGCGGGATTACGCGCTCCGGCTTTCGCTCCACGACCGGATCGGCATCGCGGCCGAGCTGGAGGTCGATCCGCCAGATGTCGTCGGCCTGCCGGTGGAGGAGGGCGGAGCCGCCCGGATGGAACGGCGGGTCGAACCAGAACCAGCGCTCGGTCGGGAAGTCCGCTTGCATGTGGACGTCGGCGATCAGGAAGCGGTCCTCGAAGACCTGGCCCGAGAACGGCAGTCCCATCAGGCGCCGGACCTGGCTCCTGGCGCCGTCGCAGGCGAGAATCCAGTCGGCCTCGATGGTCCGGGTACCGTCAGGCGTCTCGACCGTCAGCGCCGGCTGGTCGCGGAGATCGAGGCCGTTCACGCGGTGCTTCCACAGGAGCTCGACGCCAACGCTCTCGGCGCGGCCGACCAGCGCCTCCTCGACATGATACTGCTGCAGGTTCACGAAGGCCGGGAAGGCGTGCGCGGCCTCGGGCAGGAGGTCGAAGCCGTAGACCTCCCGGTCGCGGTGGAAGACGCGGCCCTTGTTCCAGGTGACGCCGCGCTCGACGATCGGCCTGGCGACGCCGAGCCGGTCGAAGATCTCGAGGCTGCGCTTGGCCCAGCAGATCGCGCGGCTGCCGGTCGAGACCGTGTCGTCCTCGTCGACGAGCGTGACATCGATGCCGCGGAGCCTGAGATCGATCGCGAGGGTCAGCCCGACCGGACCGGCACCGACCACGACGACACGGCGGCGCGCACGAGACGCGCCAAGCGATCGATAGGGAAAGACGGGAGGTCGGTAGCGGCCCACGAGAGGGCCTACGTGAAGGCCTTGAAGGTGATCATCGTGAAGGTGTCCTTGACGCCGCCGAGGCGCTGCACCTTCTCGGTCACGAAGTGGCCGATGTCGTCCTCTTCCGGCAGGTAGCACTTCATCAAGAGATCGTACTGGCCGGAGATCGAGTACACCTCCGAGATCTGCTCGATGTTCAGGATGGCTTCATCGGCCACCTGGTAGGCCTTGCCGAGCTCGCACTTGACCATGACGAAGATCGTCTTCATGGCAGCGAGCCTACGATGGATCGGCGGCGGACGCTACGCCTTGACCCGGCGGAGCAGGAAGGCGGGGACGTGGTCGCCGAGCCCGACGACCGGCGTGCGGTCCTCGCGCTCGTCGCGGCGACGGTCGTCGCGGTTCCGCTCCGAGCGAGGCTTGTCCTCGTGGCGCGGGCGGAACGGGGTGACGTTGGCGACCGGCGCTTCCGTGTGCTCGACCTGCTCGCGACGCTTGGGCTCGCTCTTCGGTGCGGCCTCGCTGCGGCCGCGTCCGCGACCGCGGCGGCGGCCGTCGCCGGCCTCGAGCGCCGCGCCTGCGAAGCCCTCGATCTCGACCCGCGGGATCTCCTTGTGCAGGAGCCGCTCGATCGCCGAGACGAACTTGCCGTCTTCCGGCGTCGCCAGCGTGAACGCGGTGCCGCTGCGCCCGGCGCGGCCGGTGCGGCCGATCCGGTGGATGTAGTCCTCGGCGTGGATGGGCACGTCGAAATTGAACACGTGCGACATGTCGTCGATGTCGAGGCCGCGGGCGGCGACGTCGGAGCAGACCAGCAGCGTGATCTCGCCGGCCTTGAACTTCTCCAGCGTCTCGGTGCGGACGCTCTGGTGCATGTCGCCATGCAGTGCGCCGGCGTTGAAGCCGTGGCGCTCGAGCGACTTGTGCAGGATCGAGACGTCGCGCTTGCGGTTGCAGAAGATCAGCGCGTTCTTGACCGCCTCGCGGCGCAAGAGGGCGCGCAGCGCCTCGCGCTTGGCTTCCGCGGCCGGCACGATCACCAGGCCCTGGGTCACGCTCTCGTTCGCCGGCTTCGAGGTCGGCGCGACCGAGATCTGCTTCGGGTTGATCAGGAAGGCCTCGGTCAGGCGCCGGATCTCCGGCGGCATCGTCGCCGAGAAGAACAGCGTCTGTCGGATCTTGGGCAGGAAGCCGACGATCTTCTCGATGTCGGGGATGAAGCCCATGTCGAGCATGCGGTCGGCTTCGTCGATGACCAGCAGCTTGACGTCGTTCAGCAGCACCTTGCCGCGCTCGAACTGGTCCATCAGGCGGCCGGGGGTGGCGATCAGCACGTCGACGCCGCGGTCCAGCACCTGCTCCTGGTCGGAGAAGCTGACGCCGCCGATCAGGAGGGCCTTCGAAAGCTTGTTGTACTTGCCGTAGATATCGAAGTTCTCGGCGACCTGGGCGGCGAGCTCGCGGGTCGGCTCGAGGATCAGGGAGCGCGGCATCCGCGCCTTGGCCCGGCCGGCGGCCAGGATGTCGATCATCGGGAGCGTGAAGGAAGCGGTCTTGCCGGTGCCCGTCTGCGCGATGCCCAGGATGTCTCGGCCCATCAGCACATAAGGGATGGCCTGCGCCTGGATCGGGGTCGGTGTCTGATAGCCGGCGTCGGACACGGCCTGGAGGACCTGTTCGCTCAGGCCGAGATCTGCAAACGACATCTTTGCGTTGCTGCTTTCAATCGGTTCGAAGTTGCGCTGTAGATTGTGGATAAAGGCCGAAATGTCAAACCTCTGAGCCTCGCACGTCACGGATTTCCATATCGCGTGGCCGATCGGCCGCGGTTCCGCTAGGCTTGAGATATGCTCATAGAACGTGCCCGGTCGTGCCTCCTGATCGTCGACGTCCAGGAACGGCTCTTGCCATCTATTGCCTCGAACAGGACGGTTTTGGGTCGAATCTTGCTTCTGATGAAGTCCGCAAGGCGGCTCGGTGTCCCGATGATGGCGACCGAGCATTGGCCAGAGAACATCGGTCCGCTCGCGACCGCGGTGAAAGGTCAGCTCGGCGGGGCCGAGATCTTCGTTAAGCGGCATTTCGCCGCGACGGCCGAGGCGGGCTTCGCGCAGAAGCTCGACAAGGGCCGCCCCCAGATCGTGGTCTGCGGTACCGAGGCCCATGTCTGCGTCCTCCAGACCACGCTTGGCCTGCTCGCCGCGGGCATGGCGCCGATCGTCGTCTCGGACGGCGTCGGCTCGCGCGAGCCCTCCGATCGCGAGGTGGCGCTGACCCGCCTGCGGGACGCCGGTGTCCAGATCGCCTCGGCGGAGATGGTGGTCTTCGAGTGGCTGGAGCAGGCCGGCACGCCCGAGTTCAAAGACCTGATCACCCTGATCAAGTAGATGGCCGCGAAGCAGGCGCTGCTGCTTCTGCCGGGGCTTCTCTGCGACGCGGCCCTGTGGGCGCCGCAAATCGAGGCGTTGTCCGATGTCGCCGACTGCCATGTCGCCGACCTGACCCGGGACGACTCGGTCGCCGAGATGGCGAAACGGGCCATTGCAGACCTGCCCGAGCGCTTCGCGGTCGCCGGGCTCTCGATGGGTGGCTACGTCGCGCTCGAGCTGATGGCGACGGTGCCGGGACGGATCGAGCGGCTGGCGCTGGCGGATACGTCAGGGCGCGCCGACACGCCGGAGCAGCTTCGCCGCCGCCGCGGCCTGATCGAGCTCGCCGCCCGCGGTGAGTTCAAGGGCGTCACGCCGCGCCTGCTGCCGATGCTGATCCACCCGGCACGAACCGGCGACGTAGGCCTGACCCAGGTGGTGATGGATATGGCCGAGCGAGTCGGCAAGGACGCCTTTCTCCGCCAGCAGAAGGCGATCATGGGCCGGCCCGACCGCCGGCCGCTGCTGCCGAAAATCCACGTGCCCACGCTCGTCGTCTGCGGCAGCGAGGATGCGCTGACGCCGGTCGAGCTGTCGCGCGAGCTGGCCTCCGGCATCGCCACCAGCCGGCTCTCGATCGTTCCCGACTGCGGGCATCTCGCGACGATCGAGCGTCCGGAACCGACGACCGCCGCGATGCGCCGTTGGCTCGCGGAAGAGCTTTAGCTCTTCCGCATCTCCTTCTTCGCTTCCTCGAAGGCGCCCATCAGGGCGGCGAAGGGCATCAGAGTCTCGTCGCCCGCCTTGAGCGCGCCTTCGAGCGCCTCGGCGGCAGCACCGACGCGGACGGCGCCGGCCGAGCGGGCGGCACCCTTGATCGAATGCGCGAGGCCGCGGGCCTGCTCGCGGTCGCGGTCGAGGGCGGATGGGAGCTCGCCCAGCGCCTGCTCGACCGAGCGGGCGAAGAGGTCGAGCAGGTTGCGCCGTTCCTCGGTCGAATCCTCGAACAGCTCGTCCAGGATCGTGCGGTCGAAGATCGGCAGCTCGCGCGGCGCCTCGGCTGCGGCGGCAGGTGCGGACGAGACGCCGGCGGTCCACTTGCGCAGCACCGACGAGAGCTGCGCCAGCGAGGCGGGCTTGGCGATGTAGTCGTCCATGCCGGCGGCGAGGCACTTCTCGGCCTCGCCCTGCAAGGCGTTGGCGGTCAGCGCCACGATCGGGATGCGCGGGATGCCGGATCGCTCCTGATCGCGCACCGCCATGGTGAGCGCGAAGCCGTCCATGACCGGCATGTGGCAGTCGGTCAGCACCAGCGAATGGCGGTCGCGATCGAAGGCGTCGAAGGCGGCGCGGCCGTCGGCGAAGATCTCGTAGCGGTAGCCCAGCTTCTTCAGCTGCTTGGCGATCACTGCGCGGTTGGTCGGATTGTCCTCGGCGACCAGGACCAGCGCATCCGGCGGCGGCGGCGCCACGTCCTCGGTCTTCGCCTGCGCTTCCTTGTCGACCGCCGGCACCAGCGCCGACAGCAGCAGCGAGCGGCGGATCGGCTTGGTCAGATAGGCGGAGAAGCCCTGACCCAGCGCCTTCTTGCGGTGATCGGGCTCGTCGAAGGCGGTCAGCAGCACCAGACGGGTTGCCGCCAGCGCCGACGTTTCGCGGATCGTGCGGCCGAGCGCCCAGCCGTCACCGTCGGGAAGCCGCATGTCGAGGATTGCAGCCTGGTAGGGCTTGCCTGACGCAATGGCGCGGGCGAGCTCGTCGAGGGCGGCGCGGCCGGTCTCGGCGGCCTCGGTCTCGGCGCCCGCCTCGACGAGGTAGCGCCGGACCAGATCGCGTACCATCGCGCTGTCGTCGACCACCAGAAGTCGCTGGCCCTGGAGCGGCTTCCTGGTGTCGGCGCGGCGTTCCGGCCGTCGGGCGAGCCTGGCGGTAAAGCTGAAGGTCGAGCCTTGTCCCTTGGCGCTGGTCACGCTGATGGTGCCGTCCATCAGCTCGACCAGCCGCTTCGAGATCGAGAGCCCCAGGCCGGTGCCGCCGAAGCGGCGCGTCGTCGAGCTGTCGGCCTGCATGAACGGCTGGAACAGCCTTGCCGTCTGCTCGTCGTCGAGGCCGATTCCGGTGTCCTTGACGTCGAAGCGGAGCTTCACCGACTCCGAGTCCTCGTCTTCGATGCGGGTAGAGATCGAGACCTCGCCGGTCTGCGTGAACTTGATCGCGTGGCCGACGAGGTTGAACAGGATCTGGCGGAGGCGCACCGCGTCGCCCGCCAGCGGATCGGGGACCGCCGGGTCGACGAAGGTGACGACGGCGATCTCCTTCTTCCGCGCTTCGGCGGCCAGCGTCTCGGCGACGCCCTCGACGATCTGGAGCGGCGACAGCTCGACCTGTTCCAGCTCGATCTTGCCGGCCTCGATCTTCGAGAAGTCGAGGATGTCGTCGATGATCTTGAGAAGCGAGTTGGCCGACTCGCGGACCACGCTCACCATCTCCGACTGCTCGGCGTCCAGCCTGGTGCCCTTGAGCAGCTCGAGCATGCCGAGCACGCCGTTCATCGGCGTCCTGATCTCGTGGCTCATCGCCGCCAGGAACTGCGACTTGGCTTGGCTGGCGTGCTCGGCTTCCTGGCGCGCCTTCTGCGCCGCCTGCTCGGTCTCCTTCTGCCTGGTGATGTCGACGACGACCAGCATGCGGCCGCCTTCGGGAAGGGCGGCGACGAACTGAAGCGTGTTCACTCGCGGCGACTCGAACTCGACCTCGCGCGGCGCGAAGTCGTTGCCGAAGAAGCGGTCGATCCATGCCGCGGTGAAGCGTTCCAGCGGAACCCGCCTCAGGCCCGGGAAGCGATCGTAGACATAGGCGCAGATCTGACGGATGTCCGGGCCGGTCTGGTAGAACGAATCCTCCGTGTCGGTGACGTCGCAATAGGTGCGGTTCCAGTAGTTCAGCTTCTGGTTCTCGTCGACCACCAGGATGCCGATCGGCAGGTGGTTCAGGATGGCGCGGAACTGCGCCTCGGTCGCCTCGGCCTCGGCGCGGGCGCGGTGCGCGTCGCGCTGGGCGTCCTTCTGCGGGGTGATGTCGACGATGACGTTGACCGCGCCGCCGCTCTTCAGCGGCGCGATGATGTACTGGATGTCGTAGCGCGGATCCTCGAACGTCACCTCGCGGACCGAGAAACCCTCGACGAACATGCGCTTGCGGCGGGCCTCGACGAACTCCTCGATCGGCATCGTCTGCACATGCGGATAGGCGTTGTAGATGAAGCGGGAATTGTCATCGAGCGACCGGTGCGCATTGAGGTTCTCTGCGCTGACGCCGGTATACTTGACGTAGGCTTCGTTCCACATCTCGATGCCGCGACCCTCGTCGAGGACGAGGACGCCGACCGGCAGCGACTCCAGGATGTCGCGTACTTTCGCCTCGGCCGCCTCGGTATCGGAAAGCGCCTGCCGGAGGCCGGCCTCGCTCCGTCGCCGCTCCGTGACGTCGGTGATCACGCGGATGAAGCCGCCGTCGGAGAGCGGGTTCGAGAACACCTCGACCACCGTTCCGTCCGGCCGCTCGCGCTCGTAGGTATAGGCGCGATCGGGCGGCGGCGCGCGCTTGTACCAGTATTCGGTGATCGCCTCCTTGTCCTCGGGCATCTTCATGCCGTCGGGTGGCTTCACGTCGCCCTGCTCGATCTGCATGACCAGCAGCTCGCGCAAGGTGGGCTCGGTCGCGAGGAATTCGGTCGGCAGACCGATAAGCTCGACATATCGGCGGTTGAAGGCGACGAGGCGCATCTCGGCATCGAACATCGAGATCGCCTGGACGGTATTGTCGAGGGTCGCCGACAGCACCGCGGACTTGCGGGCGAGCTCGGTCTCGCGGCCGCGCAGCGTCTCGATTGACTCGACGCGCGCGATGGCGACGCCGATCAGCGCCGCGGCGGCCTTGAGCGCCTCGACCTCGGCCTCCGACCAGACGCGCTCCTCGAAGCAGTCGTCGAAGCCGATGGTGCCCCACATCTGCCCGGAAACGAATACCGGAACCCGCACCAGGGCCTTCATGTCCTGAAGCTCAAGCCAGCGCCGCTTCGACTCATCGAGCCGGCTGACGATCGCCTGGACGGTCTCGCCGCGCCGCCGCCGCTCGCGCCAGTCCTGGAACGCATCGTCCTTCACCGGCATGGTGCGGAGCTT
Source organism: uncultured Rhizobium sp. (assembly GCA_964504845.1). GTDB lineage: Bacteria > Pseudomonadota > Alphaproteobacteria > SHVZ01 > SHVZ01 > SHVZ01. The sequence goes on from CAZDGR010000017.1 coordinate 21,606, forward strand.
GGGGTTGTCCCAGAACGAGCTGACGCCCGGCCGCCGCCACTGGAACAGCTCCTCCTGCTTGTACCGGCCGCTGTCGGCCAGATAATCGTGGGCGAAGTACACGCGGCTGACGCCGGTGACCTCGCCGATCGTCGCCAGCATGGTCTCGACCGGGCCGGTCCAGTCGTTGGACGCGAGGATCGCGCTCGCCGCCGTGTTGAGCGCCGAGACGACGGCGTCGCGCTGGCGCATCGCCGCCTCGGCCTGCGAGCGGCGGGTGATGTCGGTGTAGGTGGAGACGAAACCGCCGTCCGGCAGCGGCGACGAGCTGACCTCGATAACCCGCCCGCTCGGGAGATGGAACTCGAAGACGCGGCTTTCGACGAAGCGGCTCTCGGTCGCGTATCGCTCGAGCGCCGTCTCGACGGTCACGTCCGGGCCGTAGTCCCGGCGCGCGGCCATGGTGCGCACCAGGCGGCGGAAACCCTGCGGGTTCGCGACCGCGTCGGCCTCGACCTCGAAGAGCTCGAGGAAGCGGGCATTGAACGCCTTCACGTCGAAGTTCGCGTCGACCACGATGATGCCCTGCGCCATGTTGTCGAGCGTGGCGCGCAGGACCGAGCGGTCCTTCTTCAGTTCCTCGGTGCGCCGGTCGACCTCGGCCGCCAGGGTCTCGGCGCGCTTGGTGCGCTCCGTCACGTCGGTGAAGGTGAAGGCATAGCCGCCATTGGCGAGCGCGTGCCCGGTCAGCGAGATCACCGTGCCGTTGGGAAGGCGGCGATCGCCCTCGAAGTCCCTGCGCGCTTTGAGGGAGGCGAGGCGGGCTGCGATCTGCTTCTCCGGATCGGCGCCAGTGATCAGGCCGCGGTCGGCGATCATCCGGAGATGCTGGTCGAAGGGCAGGCCCGGGCGGATCGTCTCCTCGCCGACGCCGTAGAGCTCGAGGAATCTCCGGTTGCCGCGCACCATGCGGCCCTCGGCGTCGACGATCAGGACGCCCTGGCCGATGCCGTCGAGGGCATCCGCGATCAGCGCGGTCGCATCAGGATTCTGGCCGTCAGCGGCCATGCGGGAGGGCTCCGGCGGGACTGGACCAGCAGCAATTTAGCAAAATTGCCGGCGCCGATGTCGGCTTACGCCGCGCCTTGGCGGAAGCGGAGCGCGCGGCCGGGCAGCGTGCCGGTCAGCGATCCCCTTTCCAGCGTCACCTGGCCGTTTGCGATCACCCAGTCGATCCCCTTGGCATAGCGATAGGGATCGCTGAAGTCGTTGGTTTCGGCCACGAGCTCGGGGTCGATCACGGCGACGTCGGCAAAGGCACCGGCCTTGAGCACGCCGCGGCCGGCAAGCCGGAAGCGGCTGGCCGGATATCCCGTCAGCTTGTGGATCGCTGCTTCCCAGGAGAGCTCGCCGTCCTCGCGGACGAAGCGGCGGAGGAATCGGGCGAAGGCGCCGTAGGAGCGGGGATGGTGGCGGCCGCGGGCAAGCGGTCCCTCCGGATGGAGGGAGAAGCCGTCCGACACGACGCCGCCGACCTTGTGGCGGGCGATGTTCAGGAAGTCTTCTTCCGATACGTCCTCGGCCAGCATCCAGGGCTTGCCTTCCTCCTCGATCAGGATGTCGAGGAGGGCGTCGTATGGATCCTGGTTCCGAGCCTTGGATATCGCTCGGAAGTCCTGGCCGACGAGGTTCGCGTTGCGGGTGCCGCTGGCGAGCCAGATCTTGTGCCAGTCACCGTTCTTGCAGAGCGTGCGCTTGCGGCTGCCGCCGGACTCGGCGCCGTGCGTGTTGGTGTCGTCGATGATCTTCCTGCGGATCGCCGGATCCTTGAGGCGTTGGATCATCGCCGCATCGCCGCCGTCGCAAGCCCAGGGCGGCAGCAGAGATTTCAGCGTGGTCGATCCCACCGTGTAGGGGATCGCATCGCAGCTGGCGTCCAACCCTGAGCGCCGCTCGTCGTCGATCAGCGCCAGCAGCTCGTGTGCGCAGCCGAGGCGGGGTGCGCCCGGCTGCATGTGCGAGACATGCGCGGGGATGCCGGCCTGGCGGCCGACATCGAGGCATTCGCGGACCGAGGCGGTGATGCTCTCGGTCTGGTTCCGGATATGCGAGGCGTAGAGCCCGCCGTGCTTCGCCACCACGCGGGCGAGCCGGACGATCTCCTCGTTCTTGGCATAGCTGCCGGGGATGTAGGCGAGGCCCGTTGTCATGCCGAGGGCGCCGTCGCGCATCGCCTCGTCGGTGAGACCCTCCATCTTCGTCATCTCGGCATCGGTCGGCGGTCGGTCGTCGTAGCCCATCGCTGCTGCCCGCACGTTGCCGTGGCCGACGAAGCTCGCGAGGTTGGTGGCGATGCCCTGGCGCTCGAGCCGGTCGAAGTAGCCCTGGAAGCCGGTCCAGTCGCAGCCGAGCCCGTCGGTCAGCGTCGGGTCGAGCGGGCCGTAATAGGGCTTGCCGCCGATCGTCGGCGCGGCCGAGACCCCGCAATTGCCGGCGATCTGCGTGGTGACGCCCTGCGCCACCGCCGAGGACGCGCGCGGCTCGATCGCCAGCGTCAGGTCCGAATGCGTGTGCGCGTCGATCAGTCCGGGCGTCACCAGCTTGTCGCGCGCGTCGACGCTGCGCTTCGCCGCCTGCCCGTCGAGCCGACCGATCGCGACCACCCGGTCGCCCTCGATCCCGACATCGCCCCTGAACCACGGCGCGCCGGTGCCGTCGACGACGCGGCCGCCCTTGATCACGAGATCGAACATCGGGAGCTCCCGTTCAACGCGCGGAAGTCGGCATGGTGCCGGGGCGGCG
>CAZDGR010000018.1:0-3554 GCA_964504845.1 uncultured Rhizobium sp.
AGGTGTAGACGCCGGTGCCGGACGGCAGGTCGTCGGCGAACTGGCCCTCGTAGCGTTGGCCGTTGGGAAGCTCGAAGGCGCCCTCGCCCTGCATCTGCCCGCGCACGAGCGTGCCCTCGAAGATGAAGATCGGCTGGTTGCGGGCGATCCAGGCGAGACGCCCCGAGCCCGAGGCGACGCCGCCGACGCAAGCGCCTTCCCAGATCGGCACCTCGCCCGGTGGGCGCGTCTCGTTCGAGACCCGGCAGCCGTTGCGCGGGTCCACGGCCCAGGATTCCGCCGACGCCGGCCACGCGAGAACAAGGGAAGCGAGCAGCATCAGCGTCCGCATGGCCCCGAAGATAGCATCCGGCTAGGGTGCCGCACCCACCTTCGGGGGATTCGCATGCGCCTCGTCCGCTTCGTCCTCGCGCTCGCCCTTCTCGCTGGCATCGCCGGACCGGCTTGGGCGCAGTCCGATCCCTGGGCCAAGGCACCGAAGAAGCCGGGCTTCGTCCAGCCGATCTCAAGCAAGCTGAACGAAGAGGCGTGGTTCGTCCCGGGCGGTTTCGACGCGGTGCTGAAGGCCCGCCTGTTCAAGCCCGCGGGCGCCGGCCCGTTCAAGGTCGCGATCGTCAACCACGGCTCGCCGGCGAGCGCCGCCGACCGGCCGACGATGAACGTGCCCTCGTACCGCGCGGCGGCCGAGTGGCTGGTCGCCCGCGGCTACATCGTGGTGCTGCCGCTTCGCCGCGGCTACGGCGACCCGAGCGACGCGGGCTGGCCGGAGAGCTACGGCTCCTGCGGCAATCCGAACTACGTCGCCGCCGGCAAGGCGTCCGCCGACGACATCGAGGCGGTGGTGCGCTACGTCCGCACGCTGCCGAACGTGAGGAGGGACCGCGTGCTGCTGGTCGGCCAGTCGGCCGGCGGCTTCGGCGTGATGGCGACCGCCGGCCGCAATCTCGAGGGCGTGTTCGCGGTGATCAACGTCGCCGGCGGCCGCGGCGGGCACCAGGGCGGCAAGGCCAGCCAGAACTGCTCGCCCGACCGCCTGGTCACGGCAGTCCGTACCTTCGGTGGCGGCGCCAAGGTGCCCTCGCTCTGGCTCTATACGAAGAACGACACCTTCTTCGAGCCCTCGCTCTCCCAGCGCATGGCCGAGGCCTATCGCGCCGGCGGCGGCAACGTCGACTACCGCCTGCTGCCGGCCTTCAAGAACGACGGCCACGACATGTTCGGCAGCGCCGATGGCCGCACGCTGTGGATCGGCCCGGTCGACGAGTTCCTGAAGAAGGTGGAGTAATTGACATTACACTCATGTGTAACTACATTAACGTAGTTACACATGAGCATTTCCTGGTCATGGGATCCCGAGAAGAATCGCGCGAATCAGCGAAAACATGGTCTCAGTTTCGAGACCGCCCAGGAGGTTTTCCGCGACCCGCTCGCGCTTTCTCGCCTCGAGGGCACTAGCGACGAGGAGCGTTGGCAAACGATCGGCATTGTAGGGCTTACGACGGTTCTCGTCGTCCACACCACTCCGATCGAAGGAGCAGATGGTGAAGAAGCAGGGCGGATCATCAGCGCACGTAAAGCAACGCCGCACGAAAGGCGGGCATACCAAGGTGGCGATTTCTGATCGGCTAAGTGCGAGACAGCTAGCCGAACTGGCTAAGCTGCAGGAGCTACCTGACGATCAGATCGATACGACTGATCCCGTAGAGATCCGCGATTGGTCAGACGCGAAGCGTGGAGCATTTTATCGTCCAGTTAAGCAACAGATCACGCTGAGGATCGATTCGGATGTTGTTGATTGGTTCAGAAGCCAAACGTCTGAAGGCCAGGGATATCAAACCAGCATAAATCGCGCGCTTCGTGACCACGTGAAGCGCAATAGTCGCCTGCGAAGAGTGGGCTGAAAAAACTCGATACAAGCGTTCCGCTTGACGTCTATCCCGGCCCCGTGCATCCTCCGGCTCATGAACCGGTCGATCATGATCGCGCGTCGTTGGTGGTGGCGGAGCTGACAGGCGGCCGCCGCGAACGACTTTGATCGATCGAAAGGGGCCGCCGGGGAGACCGGGCGGCCTTTAGAGTTTCCAGACCCTCCCTGAAATCCAAGCCTCCCGGTCGACCGAACGGCTCACAACCGTCGTAACTGGGAGCTTTCGTATCATGTCCCGTCCCGCCGAGCCGCGCTTCGACCGCTACGTCACCAAGGGCGGCGTCGCCGTCGAGCGCCACAGCCTGATCCTGCCCGAGGGCGACGTCGCCGAGCCGCTGGTGCGCGCGCTGGACCACAAGCTCGGCTGCTTCTTCTCGTCATCGGTCGAGTTCCCGGGCCGCTACTCGCGCTGGGACATCGGGTTCAAGAACCCGCCGGTGGTGATCACCGGCCGCGGCCGCACCTTCAAGGTCCAGGCGCTGAACGCGCGCGGCAAGATCCTGATGCGCGCGATCTGCGGCGCGCTCGAGACGGCCGACACGGTCGAGGCGCTTATTGCCGGCGATGGCGAGCTTTCGGGCCGCGTGCGCGAGCCGGCCGAGCGCTTCCCCGAGGAGCAGCGTTCGCGCCAGCCGAGTCTGTTCTCGGTGATGCGGAAGCTGGTCGACTTGTTCTCTTCGGATGAAGAGCCGCATCTCGGCCTCTACGGCGCCTTCGGCTACGACCTGGCATTCCAGTTCGAGCGCATCCGCCAGCGGCTCACGCGCTCGGCCGATCAGCGCGACCTCGTCGTCTATCTGCCGGACGAGATCCTGGCGATCGACCATCAGCGCCACCAGGCGATGCTCTATCGCTACGACTTCGTCGTCGACGGCTACAAGACCGCGGACCTGTCCCGTGACGGCAGCGACCATCCGTTCCGCCTCGGCAATGGCGGCGACGCGGTCACCACCGACCACGCACCGGGCGAGTATCCGGCGATCGTCGGGACCGCGAAGGAAAGCTTCGCCCGCGGCGACCTGTTCGAGGTGGTGCCCGGCCAGACCTTCGGCGAGGCGACCACGGCCTCTCCGTCGCGCGTCTTCGACGTGCTGAAGGACCTCAACCCTGCCCCCTACGGCGCGCTGATGAACCTCGGCGAGGGCGAGTTCCTGGTCTCGGCCTCGCCCGAGATGTTCGTCCGCGTCGACGGGCGCCGCATCGAGACCTGCCCGATCTCCGGCACCATCGCGCGCGGCCGCGACGCGATCGGCGATGCCGGCCAGATCCTGAAGCTGCTGAACTCCCAGAAGGACGCGGCCGAGCTCACCATGTGCACCGACGTCGACCGCAACGACAAGGCCAGGGTCTGCGAGCCCGGCACCGTGCGCGTGATCGGCCGCCGCCAGATCGAGATGTATTCGCGCCTGATCCACACGGTCGACCACGTCGAGGGCCATCTGCGCGAGGGTTACGACGCCCTCGACGGGTTCCTGACGCACGCCTGGGCGGTCACCGTCACCGGCGCGCCGAAGCTGTGGGCGATGCAGTTCCTGGAAGACCACGAGAAGTCGCCGCGCCGCTGGTACGGCGGCGCCATCGGCTGGATCGGCTTCAACGGCAATCTCAACACGGGCCTCACGCTGCG
>CAZDGR010000018.1:3564-23836 GCA_964504845.1 uncultured Rhizobium sp.
CCATCCGCATGAAGGACGGCATCGCCGAGGTGCGCGCCGGCGCCACGCTGCTGTTCGACTCCGAGCCCGAGGCCGAGGATGCCGAGTGCAAGCTGAAGGCCTCCGCCATGCTGGCGGCGATCCGCCAGGCGGGCCAGGCGCCGAAGCCCAAGGCGGCGCAGGCAGCGAAGCCGCAGCCGGGGAAGGGCCTCGACGTGCTGCTGGTCGACCACGAGGACAGCTTCGTCCACATGCTGGCCGACTACATCCGGCAGACCGGCGCCAACGTGACGACGCTGCGCCATGGCCTCGCAGCGGAGGCGATCTCGAAGTCGCCGCCCGACCTGGTCGTGCTGTCGCCGGGGCCGGGGCGTCCGTCCGACTTCGCGATGACGGCGACATTGGATGCCGCGCTCGGGCGAAACGTGCCGATCTTTGGCGTGTGCCTGGGCCTGCAGGGACTGGTTGAGCATTTCGGCGGGAGCCTCGGCCAGCTCGGTGAGCCGATGCACGGCAAGGCCTCGGTGGTGACGCCGGAGCCCGGCCGCTTCCTCGCCGGACTGCCGGAGAAGTTCACCGTCGGCCGCTACCACTCGCTGTTCGCCAAGCCGGAGACGCTGCCCGCGCAGCTGCTGGTGAAGGCGAGGACCGAGGACGGCGTGATCATGGCGATCGAGCACAAGGACCTGCCGATCGCCGCCGTGCAGTTCCACCCGGAGTCGATCCTGACGCTCGAGGACGGCGTCGGCTTCAAGCTGATCAGCGAGATCGTGTCGCGTCTCGCCCGGCGCGAAGAGACGAAGCGGACGGGGACGAGCGGCTAGCCCGGCTTCCGTTGGAGAACGGTGCGGATGCGCTCGGCGAGCGCGTCCTTCTTCACCGGCTTGACCAGGAAGGCGTCGACCTCGAGCTGGCGCGCGCGGTCGATGAACTCGGGCACCGCGTGGCTGGAGAGCATGATCGTCGGGATGCGGTCGCCGCCGGTCTTGCCCTTGTCGCGGAGACGGGTGATCAGCTCGAAGCCGCCCATCGGCTCCATGTTGATGTCGCAGATCATCAGGCCCGGGGGCGTCTCGTCGCAGACCTTGAGAGCGGCACCGCCGTCGGTCGCGGTCTGGACCGTGGTGAAGCCGATCTGGCGGAGCTGATTGGCGACCAGATCGCGCACGAAGTCGTTGTCGTCGACCACCAGGGCGGTAACCCCGGCGAATTCCACCTGCGGCGAGCTCGCCGCGCCGGCTGCAGCCATGTGCGCCTCCTTAAGGATTCCCCAGCCGGCCGGCGCTCTTAAGCGGTGCCATAACGGAAGTTTACCATGCCTGTTCGACCAGGGACGAGGGGGAAAGCTGAACGAACCTTCAGGTGGGTCAGATCCGCTTCACCTCCGCCTCCACGCGTGCCAGCTCGGCGGCGAGCCCGGTCGAGAGCTGGCGCGCCTCGGACATGTCGTCGCTCTTGGCCGCCTGCTCGATGCCGCTCGCGATCTCGGCGAGCGGGAAGGCGCCGGCCGAGCGCGCCGCGCCCTTGATCGAGTGGGCCGACTTGCCGGCGGATGCCAGGTCGCCGGTCGCGAGCTGCGCGATCACCGAACGCACCAGCTCGCGGCTCGAGCCCAGGAACGTCGCCAGCGTCGCCCGCGCGACGTCGTCGATCTCGCCGAACATCTCGATCAGATGCGCGGTGTCGATCGGCGCGTTGGCGGCGAGCGCCCTGGCGCCCATCCCCTCGGCATGGTCGCCCGCCGCCGTCGCGGCGGCGGCCTTGGGCAGCCAGCGCTGGATCGTCTCGGCGAGCCGGCCGAGGCGGACCGGCTTGCCGAGGTAGTCGTCCATGCCGGCGGCGAGGCAGCGCTCGGCCTCGCCCTGCAGCACGTTGGCGGTCAGTGCCACGATCGGCACGCGCGGACGTCCGGTCAGGTGCTCGAGGTCGCGGATCTTCTGCGTCAGCTCGAAGCCGTCCATCACCGGCATGTGGCAGTCGGTGATGACCATGCCGTAGGGGACCGACGCATAGGCATCGATGCCCTGGCGGCCGTCGACGACGATGTCGGCGGCGTAGCCCAGCCGCTCGAGCTGGCGGCGGACCAGCATCTGGTTGGTCGGATTGTCCTCGGCGACCAGGATCAGCCGGCCTTCGGCCAGCGCCAGGTTGCGGTCGGCGGGCGCGCCGCGATCGACCGGCGCCTCGTCTGCCGCGCTCTCGTCGCCGTCGGCGCGGCCGAGCGCGATCTCGATCGCGCGCAGCAGCACGGCACGGCGCACCGGCTTGGTGAGATAGGACTTGAAGCCGGCCTCCAGCGCCCGCCGGCGCTGGCCCCGGTCGTCATAGGCGGTCACCAGCACCATGCCGATGTTCGCAAGCGTCTTGCTCTCGGCGACCTGCTGGCGGAGCGCGAAGCCGTCGATGCCCGGCAGCTTGTAGTCGACCACCAGCACATCGACCTTGGCGCCGCGCCCTCTCAGTCGCGAGAGGGCCGCCTCGGCGGAGTCGACCCACTCGACCCGCGCGCCTTCGGCACCGAGATAACGCGCGAGCACCGTCCGCATCGTCGGGTCGTCCTCGACCACCAGGACCGAGACGCCGTCGAGCTGGCGCTTCTGCCTCGCCGCCGCCGGCTCGGTCGGCAGCGGCAGCATCACGGTGAAGGTCGAGCCCACGCCGAACTCGCTCTCGACCGAGATGTCGCCGCCCATGTTCTCGGCCAGCCGCTTGCAGATCGAGAGGCCGAGGCCGGTGCCGCCGAACTTGCGTGTCGTCGAGTCGTCGGCCTGCATGAAGGCCTGGAACAGCCTCGTCTTGCCCTCGGACGTGAGCCCGATGCCGGTGTCGATGATCTTGAACAGGATGGTGCCGGGCCTGCCCGGCGCCGGCACGGTCTCGATCGTCACCTGCCCCTTCTCGGTGAACTTGATCGCGTTGCCGATCAGGTTGAACAGGATCTGGCGCAGGCGCACAGGATCGCCGCGGACGAGATCCGGCACGTCCGGATCGACGAAGGTCACCATCGCCAGCGCCTTCTTGCGCGCTGCGGCGGCCAGCGTCTCGGCGACGCCCTCGACCAGCGTGAGGAGGGCCAGCGGCACCTGCTCGACCTCGAGCTTGCCGGCCTCGATCTTCGAGAAGTCGAGGATGTCGTCGATGATCTTGAGCAGCGACGAGGCGGACTCGCCGATCACCGCCGCCATCTCCTGCTGCTCGGCGGTCAGCTGCGACTGCTGCAGAAGCTCGAGCAGGCCGAGCACGCCGTTCATCGGCGTGCGGATCTCGTGGCTCATGGTGGCGAGGAAGCTCGACTTGGCTCGGCTCGCCTGCTCGGCCGCGTCGCGCGTCTTGGTCAGCTCTTCCTGGTAGCGCCGCCGCTCGGTCACGTCGTAGGCCCAGGTGACGAAGCTGTCCTCGCCGTCGATGGTCAGCCGCTGCCAGAGCATGTAGGCCCAGAAGCGGCTGCCGTCGTCGCGGCGGAACTCGATCTCGACGCCGGGGATGCGGTCCTCGGACTTCATGCGCTCGACCAGCCCGGCGCGATCCTCCGGATTGACGTAGTAGTCGCGCGGATCGGCATCGACGGCACCGTCGCGCGAAAGGCCGTAGAGGTCGGCGAAGGCCTCGTTCACGAACAGGCGTTTCCCCGAGAATGTCTGCAGCGAGACCGCGAGCGGGCTCGATTCGAGCAGCGAGCGGAGCCGGTTCTCGCTGTCGCGAAGCCGCCTCTCGGCGAGCTTGAGCTCGGTCACGTTGGTGTAGGTGCGCACGAAGCCGCCGCCCGGCATCGGCGATGTCCGGATGTCGATGAACTCGCCGTCCGGCCGATGATGCGTGTTGAGATGCGAGGAGGTGAGCGAGGCGATGTGCTCGCGGTGCTTCCTGATGTAGCCCTCGATCTGCTCCGTGGTCTTCAGCCCATACTCGTCGGGGCCGAGATGGCGGATGATGTCGTCGTAGGTCTTCTTGCCGTCGAAGAACTCGGGCGGCAGGTGCACGCCCTCGGCAAAGAGCCTGTTCCACGCCACCATCCTGTGCTCGGCGTCGAACATGGCGATGCCCTGATCCATGTTCTCCAGCGTCGCCGTCAGGATCTCGGTCTGGTGCGCCAGCTCCTGGGCCTGGCGCTTGCGCTCGGTCTGATCGAGCGTCCATACGACCGTGCAGGTCTCGCCGCCCAAGTCGATCTCCTGCCAGAACGACAGGCACCAGAACGGCGTGCCGTCCTTGCGCCTCTGCAGCACCTCGACGCCGGAGACCTGCCCGTCGCGCCTGAGGCGCTCGATCAGCGTCGCGCGCTCGTCGGGGAAGACGTAGAAATCGACCGCGTTGGTCGACATCACCTCGTCGGGCGAGAGCCCGTACAGCTCGCCGAAGGCGCGGTTGGTGAAGATGCGCGTGCCGTCGAGCTGGGAGATGCCGACGCCGACCGGGCTCGACTGCAGGATGGTGCGAAGGCGATGCTCGCTCTCGGCGACCTTGAGCTCGGCCGCCTTGATCTCGGTCACGTCGGTGTAAGTGCGGACGTAGCCGCCCGAAGCGATCGGCGTCGTCCGCGTCTCCAGCATCATGCCGTCGGGCTTGCGCCGCATGCTGACGCGCGGCGCCGTCGTCGCCAGGATCTTCGCGGTCCGGATGCGGGCGAGCTCTTCCAGATCCTCGCCCTCGATGCCGGCCTCGGTGGGCCCGAGGTAGCGGACCAGGTCGGCATGGCTCGGGCGGCCCACCAGCAGCTCCTCGGGAATGCCGGCGAGCTCGCTGTAGCGGCGGTTCCAGGCGACCAGGCGGAGGTCGGCATCGTACATGGTGATGCCCTGGTCCATGTTGTTGAGGACCGCTTCCAGCACCGAGGTCTTGTTCGCAAGCTCTTCCGCCTGGCGCTTCTGGTCGCTCAGGTCGTAGGTCCAGGCGACGAGCGTGTCCTCGCCGTCGATCTCCAGGCGCTGCCAGAACGAGTAGGCCCAGAAGTCGGTGCCGTCGCGCCGGCGCTGCAGGATCTCGGCGCCCGAGATGCGGCCGTCCCGCTTGAGCCGGTCGATCAGCGCCCTGCGGCCGGCGTGATCGACGTAGAACTCGCTCGCGTTGGCCGCGAACATCTCGTCCTTGCTCAGGCGGTAGAGATCGGCAAACGCCTGGTTGATGAAGATCCGGTCGCCGTCGAAGCGGCTGATCGAGACGCCGACCGGGCTCGACTCGAGGATGGTGCGGAGGCGCAGCTCGCTCTCGGCGACCTTGCGCTCGGCCGCCTTGATCTCGGTCACGTCGGTATAGGTGCGCACGAAGCCGCCGCCGGCGACCGGCGTCGTCCGCGTCTCCAGCATCATGCCGCTCGGCCGGCGCCGGACGCTGATGCGGGGCTGGGTGGTGGCGCGGAGCCGGGCGGCGTGCTCGAGCGCAAGCCTGTCCAGCTCTTCGCCCTCGACGCCGACCTCGGCCGGCCCGGACCTGCGGATGATGTCGACGTGGTTCGGGTTGCTGGCGAGGAACTCCGGCGGCAGGTCGATCAGCTCGCTGAACTTGCGGTTCCATGCGACGACCCGGAGGTCGGAGTCGTACATGGTGATGCCCTGGTCCATGTTCTCGAGCACCGCTTCGAGCACGGCTGTCTTGCTCGACAGCTCGTCGGCGGCGCGCCGGCGCTCGGTCTGGTCGATCAGCCAGGCGACGATGCCGGGCTCGCCGTCGACCTCGAGCGGCTGCCAGAAGACCAGCACCCAGAAGATCGAGCCGTCGCGCCGCTTCAGCGGTACCTCGGCGCCGGAGACCTTGCCGGTGCGATGCAGCTCGTCGATCAGCCGGGCGCGGTCCGAGGGATAGAGGTAGAAGTCCGACGTGCTGCCGCCTAGGGCCTCGTCCCTCGAGTGGCCGTAGAGGTCGAAGATCGACTGGTTGCGGAAGACCGACCGGCCGGCCTCGGTCGAGATCGAGACGGCGATCGGGCTCGACTCCAGGATCGTGCGCAGCCGATGCTCGCTCTCGCGCAGCCGCTTCTCCGCCTCCTTGAGCTCGGTCACCTCGTAGAACCAGCCGAGCGTGACGCGCTCGCCCTCGAACTCGATCTGGTCGAGCGAGCTCGACACCCACAGCGGGTCGCCATGGAGGTCGACGCACTCGATCTCGATGTCGCGGACCTTGCCGTTCAGCTTGAGCTCGGCGATCACCGCCTCGCGGTCGCCCGGGTTGCGGTAGAAGTCGCGGACGTCGATCTTCTCGATCGGCTTGGTCGTCAGGCGCTTGATGTACTCGAGGTATCGGGCGTTCCAGAACTTGAGCGACCCGTCGCGCCGGGTCATGGTGACGCCGATCGGGCTCGATTCCAGCAGCGAGCGGATCTGCTGCTCGCGTTCGCGAACCTCGCGCTCGGCGCGCTTTAGATCCGAGACTTCGTAGCCGGCGGTGACGATGTGCGAGACCTCGCCGAGATCGCCGATGATCGGCACCTTGGTGGTGAGCCACTCCCGGCGCCGGCCCTGGGCGTCGATCAGCGTCTCCTCGTAGAAGCCGACGATCTGACCGGTCGCCAGAACCTCGCGGTCGCGACTCTGGCTGCGCGCCGCATGCTCGCCGGCCTGGCTGTCCCACCCCGTCATGCCGATGACGTCGGTCGCCTCGAACCCGAACAGGTCCGCCATGTAGTTGTTGATCATGCGGTAGCGGAGACCGCGGTCCTTGACGCTGATCGTCACCGGCACGGCGTCGATCACCGCCTGCAGCAGCTGCTCGCTCTCGCGCACCGCCTCTGCGGCGCGCCGCTGCTCGGTGATGTCGTAGCTGGTGGTGACGATATGGGTGATCTTGCCGGTGTCGTCCTTGATCGCGGTCTTCGCGGTCATCCAGTAGATCGGGCGGCCGTCGCGATCCCTCCCGACGACGTCCTCCTCGTACGTCATCTGGTGGCCGGTCGCGATCGCCTGCAGGTCGCGCTCGACCGCCTGCTCCAGCTGCTCGGCCGTAAGGTCCGGCCACTCCGTCTTGCCGATGATCTGCTCGGCGGTGACGCCGAACATCTTCTCGGTCGCGCGATTCATCGTCAGGTAGCGGCGGTCGCGGTCCTTCAGCACGACCGAGATCGGGATCGCGTCCAGGATGGCGCTGAGCTGACGCTCGCTGGCGCGCACGGACTCGTCGGCGCGAACCAGGTCGGTGATGTCGTAGCTCGCGGTCACCACGTGGGTGACGTTGCCGTCGTCGCCCTTGATCGGGGTCTTCGAGGTGACCCAGTGGCGCGGGCGGCCGTCCTCGTCGGTGCCGGCCTGCTCGCGATAGACCTGCGGTACGCCGGTGGTGATCGCGACGACGTCGCGATTCGCGGTCAGCGAGACGTTCTCGGCCTCGCGGCCCGGCCAGGCGGTGCGGCCGAGAAGCTCCTTGGCCTCGACGCCGACCAGCTCGGTCGTCGCCCGGTTGACCATCAGGTAGCGCCGGTCGCGGTCCTTCAGGTTGACCATGATCGGGATCGCGTCGATCACCGCATGCAGCATCTTCTCGCTGGCGCGGATCGCTTCCTCAGAGCGCACGCGCTCGGTGACGTCGGTGATCGTGCGGACCGAGCCGCCGCCGGGAAGCGCCGTGTTGCGGAACTCGAGCACGGTGCCGTTGGGCCGGCGTCGGCGATAGACCTTCGGCAGCCCGTGGGTGACCGGCTGGGCCAGCATCGCCTGCCAGTCGGCTGGCGACTCGACCGGCGTCGGCTGGCCCTGGAACTCGCCGCGATCGGCGAGCAGCTTCGAGGTCTGCTGAAGGCTCGGCTTGGTGCGGAGATACTCCTCCGGCAGGTCGAGCAGCTCCGAGTAGCGCTGGTTGAATCCGACCATGCGGTCCTCGGCGTCGATGACGACGATGCCCTGGTCGATGTTGCGCATGATCTGGTCGAGCAGCTCCAGCTGCTCGGCCTGCGCCTCCTCCGCGCGCCTGCGATCGGTGGTGTCGACATAGGTGCGAACGAAGCCGCCGCCCGGCAGCGGGATGCCCCGGACCTCGATCCACGTCTGATCGGGGCGCTTGCGCTCGAAGGTAAAGGACTTGTCCGGCGGCGGCACCTGCTTCATGCGCGCCATCACCTTCTCGTCCTCGGTTTCGCCGGGGACGTTCGGGTGCTCGCCCGATCGAATCTGGTGGCGGACGATCTCGAACATCGACGGGTGGGTCGCGAGCAGGGAGTTGGGCAGCTTGAAGAGTTCGGCGTAACGCCGGTTCCAGGCGACCAGCCGGCTCTCCCGGTCGTGGACGGCGATCGCCTCGATCATGTTGTCGAGCACGGCGGACAGCACCCGGCGCTCGGCGTCGGGGCGGCGGACGAACCCGGCGAAGGCGGAGAGGACGGCCGCCAGCAGGGCCGCAAGCCCGATCCATTCCCCGGTCGTGGCCGCGGGCTTGGTCAGCGCGCTGAAGATCGCGAAGCCGACGAAGGCGGCCAGGAAGGTCGATAGCGCTGCCCTGAGCGAATCGGTGGCCAGCGGCGCCGTTGCACGGACGATCGGACTCATTTGGGCGACTCCCCGAGGGTGCCGCGAGGCTACCATTGGCATTGCAGCGCAAGCCACTGGCGCAGAGGCCGCCGGCCGGGCTAAGAACGCTGGAGCTACGGACCAGAGCCCATGCCCCGCCTATTCGTCGCCCTGCCGCTGCCCGAGGACGTCCGCGAACGTCTCGGCCTGCTCGCGGGCGGTGTGCCGGGCGCGCGGTGGGTCGATCCCGCGAACCTGCACCTGACGTTAAGGTTCATCGGCGAGGTCGACGGCGGCTGGGCCGAGGACGTCATCTCGGCCCTGGCCGGCGTCTCGGCCAGGCCGTTCGAGCTTTCCCTCGCCGGCGTCGGCCATTGGGGCACCAAGGAACGGGCGAACGTGATCTGGGCCGGCGTGGAAAAGAATCCCGGCCTGTCCCATCTGCAGAGCAAGGTCGAGTCGGCGCTGGTGCGGCTCGGGCTCGAGCCGGAAGGCCGCAAGTTCTCCCCGCACGTGACGCTCGCCCGCCTCTCCGGCAGCCCCGCCGCACGGGTGGCGAAGTTCATCGCCGACCACAACCTGTTCCGGCTGCCGCCGTTCCAGGTGACGGCGTTCACCTTGTTCTCGAGCTTCCTTTCCCGGGGCGGCGCCATCTACACCCCGGAAGTCGAGTATGCGCTCCTCGGCACTTGAGGGGCTCCGGCCGGACGCCGGCTCGCTGATCGTCGTTCTGACCGGCGCCGGCATCTCCAAGGAGTCGGGCCTCGATACCTTCCGCGACTCAGGCGGCATCTGGTCGAAGGTGCGGATCGAAGACGTCGCGACATACGAGGCCTTCGTCCGCGATCCCCGGCGCGTGCACGCCTTCTACAACGAGCGCCGCCGCGGGCTTCTCGGCGCCAACATCCAGCCGAACGCCGCGCACCTGGCGCTGGCCAGGCTCGAGCGCGAATGGCCGGGCGAGGTGCTGGTGGTCACCCAGAACATCGACGACCTGCATGAGCGCGCCGGCACCACCAAGCTGATCCACATGCATGGCGAGCTGCTCAAGGCGGAGTGCGAGCATTGCCGCTCGATCCTCGTCTGGCGCGAGGACATGTCGCGCGACATGCGCTGCGATGTCTGCGGGCGGGCGGCGGGCCTGCGCCCCCATGTCGTCTGGTTCGGCGAGATGCCGCTGGAGATGGACAGGATCGGCGAGGCCCTCGATCGTTGCGGTCTGTTCGTCTCGATCGGCACCTCGGGCAATGTCTATCCGGCGGCGGGCTTCGTCTCCGAGACCCGGGCGCGCGGCACGCCGTCGGTCGAGCTCAATCTCGAGCCCTCGGAAGGCGCCAGCTCCTTCAGCCACGCGATCCGCGGGCGTGCGAGCGAGATCGTGCCGGCCTTCGTCGACGATCTGCTGAAGCGATGACGCTGGACGGCCTGCTCGCCGAGATCCGCGCCTGCCGGATCTGCGAGGCGCATCTGCCGCTGGGACCGCGGCCGACGCTGCAGGCCGGATCGAAGGCGCGCCTGCTGATCGTCGGTCAGGCGCCGGGAACCAGGGTCCACGCGACCGGCATTCCGTTCAACGATCCGTCGGGCGATCGCCTGCGCGACTGGCTCGGCATCGGCCGCGATGCGTTCTATGACCGGAGCAAGGTCGCGCTGGTGCCCCAAGGCTTCTGCTATCCAGGGAAGGGCAAGGGCGGCGACCTGCCGCCGCGCCCCGAATGCGCGCCGACCTGGGCCGCGAAGGTGCGCCGGCACATGCCGAGAATCGCGCTGACCTTGCTGGTCGGCCAGTATGCGCAGAAGCATTATCTCGGCGATCGCCGCAAGCGCACGCTGGCGGCGACGGCCGAGGCCTATGCGGAGTATCTGCCCGAGTTCTGGCCGATCCCGCATCCGAGCCCGCGCAACCTGCTCTGGCTCAGGCGGAATCCATGGTTCGAGCGCGACATCGTGCCGGCGCTCAGGGAGACGGTGAAGTCGCTGCTGGTGTGAGAGCGGCAACGGAGTCGCGTCGTCAAGGCGGGAGAGGTGCGCGGCGTTCCCTGGATACCGCGTTCTGGGCCTCCGGTTTGGAGGGGAAGGCCGGCTCCGGCTATAACCGTCGCCAATAAGAGTCGTCGGGGAGTGTGGGATGTTCGACGCGACGCTGGCAGGCAGCCTGCCGAAGCCGTTCTGGCTCGCCGAGACCAACAAGCTGTGGCCGCAATGGAAGGCCGAGGGCCGCGACCTGGAGATCGCCAAGCGCGATGCGACGCTTCTGTGGCTGAAGGCCCAGGAGGATGCCGGCCTCGACATCGTCTCCGACGGCGAGCAGTCGCGCCAGCACTTCGTCCACGGCTTCCTCGAGTTCGTCGACGGCATCGACCGCGAGAACAAGGTCGAGATGGGCATCCGCAACAACCGCTACGCGGCGATGGTGCCGCAGGTGCGCGGCAAGCTCGCGATGAAGGGCCGCGCGCACGCGACCGAGGCGAAGCTCGCCCGTGCGCACACGACGAGGAAGCTCAAGTTCACGCTGCCCGGCCCGATGACGATCGTCGACACCGTCGCCGACCGCTACTACGGCAACCGCGAGAAGATGGCGATGGCCTTTGCCGAGCTCCTGAACCAGGAGGCGCGCGCGCTGGAAGCCGACGGCGTCGACGTGATCCAGTTCGACGAGCCGGCCTTCAACGCCTTCACCGAGGAAGCCTCGACCTGGGGCATCGAATGCCTTCACCGGGCGACCGAGGGACTCACCTGCACCACCTGCGTCCATATCTGCTACGGCTACGGCATCAAGCAGAACATCGACTGGAAGAAGACCCTCGGTGGCGAGTGGCGGCAGTACGAGTCCTTCTTCCCGGCGCTGGCCAAGAGCAAGATCAGGCAGGTCTCGCTCGAGTGCACGCACTCGCGCGTGCCGCCCGACCTGATGCGCCTGCTGGAAGGCAAGGACGTGCTGGTCGGGGTGATCGACGTCGCCTCCGACACGGTCGAGACGCCGGAGGAGGTCGCCGACACGATCGGCCTCGCGCTCAAGTTCGTGCCGAAGGAGCGGCTCCAGCCCTGCACCAATTGCGGCCTGGCGCCGATGGACCGCGAGATCGCGCTGAAGAAGCTGCAGGCGCTCGGCGCCGGCACGCGGCTTGCCCGCCAGCGTTACGCCTGAAGACACTTCACCCGGGATAACCCATGCGCATCGCCGTCCTGCACTTCTCGCACGAGACCGTCACCTTCCTCAACTCGGACACGACGGTCGACGACTTCATCTACCAGGGCTCGCCGGCGCGCGGGGAATCGCTGCTGCAGTCGCAGCCGACCTCCTACATCGGCGGCTTCGTCAAGGTCGCGCGCGAGTTCGAGGGCGTCGAGCTGGTGGGCATCGAGTCGCCGCTGTTCCCGAAGCGCGGCACCGCCTCCGGCTGGGTCACGACGGAAGCGTTCGAACGCTTCCTCGGCAAGATGATCTCGGAGCTCAAGGCGCAGGGGCCATTCGACGGCGTCTACATGGCGGTGCATGGCGCGATGGCCGTCCGCGGCGTGGCGAAGCCCGAGGCCGAGATGGCGCGCCGCGTGCGCGCCGTGGTCGGCAGGAAGGCGGTCATCGTCGGCACCTTCGATCCGCACGCCAACGAGGACAAGGAGTTCCTCGAAGCCGCCGACATGGCCTTCTGCGTGAAGTACTTCCCGCACTACGATGAGCACCTGCAGGGCGAGCGCGCGGCGCGCATGCTGGTGCGCGCGATCCGCGGCGACTACAAGCCGGCGACGGTCACGATCAAGGTGCCGATCGCGACGCCGACGGTGATGCAGTGGACCGGCGCCTCGCCGTGGATGGACCTGGTGCAGCGCGCGCTGACCTGGGAGGCGCGCAAACCCGACGCCTACGTCAACGTCATGTTCAGCTTCCCGTGGTCGGATGTCGTCGACTTCGGCATCACGATCCAGGCGATGACCAACGGCAATCCGGACCTGGCCAGGGAGATCGGCGACGACATCGCCGGGTTCGTCTGGCGCAAGCGCGCCGACCTGGTGAAGGCGGCGAAGATCTACCTGATGCCCGAGGGCGTGGCGCTGGCGAAGAAGGCCTGCGAGGCGGGGCAGACGCCGGTCGTGCTGGCCGACCACAGCGACCGCTCGGGCGCCGCCACCTGGCTGCTCGAGCAGGTGATCGAGCAGGGCCTGAAGAACACGCTGATCGTGACGCTGGCCGACGAGGAGGCCTGCGCGAAGATGGCGAGCGCCAGGGTCGGCGACGCGGTCCAGGTCGCGGTCGGCGGCAAGCTGGACGAGTCCGCCGGGCAGCCGGTGCCGATCAGGGGCAAGGTCAAGCACGTGATCGAGACCCAGGGCCGCCGCAACGGGCCGGGCCAGCGCTGGCTCGCGGTCGATATCGGCAACGGCAACACCGTGGTGCTGTCGCCCTACCTCGTGCAGATCATGGAAGTCGACACGCTGCGCGAGATCGGACTCGATCCGGACTCCTACGACGTGATCGCGATCAAGTCGCGCGCGCATTTCCGGCGCGGCTTCGACGACAACGGCTGGGCCAAGACGATCCTGCTGGTCGAGCCGCTGGAGCCCTTCCTCGGCACCGTCAGGCTTGAGGCGCTGCCCTACAAGCACGCCGACCTGAAGAAGTTCTATCCCTACGGCAATCCGGTCTTCCCCTGACTTTCCCGACGCCGCCATTGCTTCGCAATGTCGGCCCCGATACAGTTTGAAAGGGAGAAAAACCTCGAAAAACTAAGTTTCGGGTGGGGGAACACCGACCATGACTAACGTCGTCCGTGTCGCCGTCGCGGCGATGCTGATCGCGGCCGTCAGCCCGGCGGCAGAGGCGCAGATCGCGGCCCCGCCCGGCGCCAAGGTCTACTTCATCGAGCCCGCCGACGGCGCCGCGGTCAAGAGCCCGGTGAAGGTCAAGTTCGGCCTCTCGGGCATGGGCATCGCACCCGCCCTCGTGGACTGGCCGAACACCGGCCATCACCACCTGCTGATCGACCGCGACGGCATCCCGCCCGGCTCGCCGATCCCGAACGACGCGCAGTCGATCCATTTCGGCGGCGGACAGACCGAGGCGGAGGTCACGCTCGCGCCCGGCAAGCACACGCTCATGCTCCAGGTCGGCGACCATCAGCACATTCCCCATCTGCCGTCGATCGAGTCGCCCAAGATCACCATCACCGTCGTTCCTTAAGGGGTGCAGGCCATGACGGATTCCTCGATCGGCGTTGCCGCGACCGCCCCAAAGCCGAGCTTCCTAAGCCGCCTCCGCGGCTTCCGCTGGACCATCGGCCGGCGGCTGATCCTTGCGATGCTGGTCACGGTCAGCCTCGGCGTCGTGGCGCTGGCCGCCGCGATGGTCAACGCTCAGCTCGATCGCGCCGTCGACCAGGCGATGCAGGATTCCGCCTTGTCTCACCGGCTGATGGCGACGGAGGCCGCCGCCGCCGTGCATCTGCACGAGACGGCGTTCATGGATCGCCGGCTCTCGACCTTCATCCAGACCTTCGAGAACACGCTCGCCCGGCTGGAGGCCTACGACAAGGACGGCAAGCGGATCTACACCTACACCGGCACCGGCGGAGACGAGATGGATCTCCAGCCGATGGTGACGCGCGAGCGGGCCAGGCTCGACGGCGCCGACACCGTGGTCACGCGCAGCGGCACCCAGGTCCAGGTCGCCACGCGCGTGGTGCTCGGCGGGCAGCAGGTGGGCTATCTCGCGACCGGCTGGTCCCTGGAGACTTTGGCGCAGGCGGTGCGCGAGGAGACGATCCGGCTCGCGCTCATCGTCGGCGGCTGCGTGCTCGTGATCGTGTTCCTGATCCAGGCCGTGATGGCCGGCCGCTACGTCAGCCGTCCCGTCCAGCGCATCACCGGCGTCATGAAGCAGCTCGCCGGCGGCAACCTCGAGGTCGAGGTGCCGGCGCTGACCTCGCGCGACGAGATCGGCGACATCGCGCGCGCGACCCAGGTCTTCCGCGAGAACGCGATCCGTACCCAGGCCCTGGTCGAGCAGGTGACGCAGAGCGCGCGCCAGGTCGCCGCCGCCGCCAGCCAGGCGTCGAGCGCGGTCGGACAGGTCTCCGACGGCTCGCAGACCCAGCTCGACGCGTTGCGCCAGGCGGCCGCCGCCTTGAGCCAGAGCGCGCAGGCGATCTCCAGCGTGGCACAGGGCACGGTCGATGCGAGCCAGAAGGTGCGCAACGCCGCCGAGCGTGTCGGCGAAGGGCGCGAGCAGGTGCAGGCGATGGTCGAGGGCGTCGGCGAGATCGCCAAGTCCTCGGCGCAGATCGGCAAGATCACGGATGCGATCGCGCGCATCGCCAGCCAGACCAACATGCTGGCGCTGAATGCCGCGATCGAGGCGGCGCGCGCCGGCGAGCACGGCCGCGGCTTCGCCGTCGTCGCCGAGGAAGTGCGCAAGCTCGCCGAGCACACCGGCACGCTGGCCCAGGAGATCGCCGAGCTGACGCAGAAGGCGGCCAAGCAGGCCGAGACCGGCGTCGACCTCGCCGAGAAGGTCAAGAACAGCATGGCCAATGTCGCCGAGGCGGTGCGTTCCAGCGACACGCTGATCGGCTCGATCGCGACCGCGATGGAGGAGCAGCAGGTCACGATCGGCGGCATCGACGTCAACGTCCGCGAGCTCACCCGCATCGGCCAGTCGAACGCGACCGCGGCCGAGGAGATCACCGCGACGATGCTCGAGCTTTCCAAGCTCGCCGAGCGCACGCGGCTGCAGGCCGACCAGTTCGCGGTGGCGCGTTCCGCCTGATTCAGGCCGCGCTAGGCGGGCACAAGGGCGATGGCGGACATACTGGGCACGATCGAGGAAACTCTCCGGGTGCTGCGGGAGACGATGGATGACCATCGCCGCAGCCTGGCCGGCGAGAGTCCGCCTCCGGTGCCGGCGGTTCCGGCCGCCGCGCCGCGCCGACCCGCGCCGCGCTGGCTCGCCGAGGTCGGCGCCGAGCTCGAACGTGCGGCCGGCGTCCAGATTTCGGAGACGATCGCGCAGAAGCTCGAGCGCCTCTTCGCCGGGTCCGACGACCTGACGGTCGACGAATGGCTCCGCCGCGTCCGGCGTCCCGGGCCGCTGCATCCCGACATGCAGCTCCTGATCGAGAGCCTGACGACTCACGAGACGTATTTCTTCCGCGACCTCGCGCAGCTGAAGCACCTCCGCACCGCCATCCTGCCGCGGCTGATCGAGGACGCGAGGACCTCGGGCCGTCGCCGGATTCGCCTCTGGTCGGCCGGCTGCTCGACGGGAGAGGAGGCCTATTCGCTCGCGGTCGTGGCTATGCTGGCCCTGCACGACGCCGGCGAGGCCCTCGTGGCGCAGGGGCGCGCTCGGCCGATGCCCGGCTGGACCGTCGAGGTCCTCGGCACCGACATCTCCGGCCGCGCGCTCGATATCGCCACGGCGGGCATCTACGGCACCGGCGCGCTCTCCTCGTTCCGCGAAGCGCCGCCGGAGCTGCTCGCCTACTTTCCCGAGGCCGACGACGGCAGGTCGCGCCGCGTCCATGACGAGCTGCGGGAGGTCGTTCGTTTCCAGCGCTTCAACCTGATCGGCACGCCGCTGCCGATCGCCGACTGCGACGTCGTCGCCTGCCGCAACGTGATGATCTACCTGACCGCCGATTCCGTGCGCCGGGTCCAGAACGGACTGCATCATGCGCTTCGTCCCGGCGGCTGCCTCCTTCTCGGGCCGACCGACTCTCTCGTCGATGCCTTCCGGTTCGACTCGCACTGGATCGGCAGCGGCATCGTCCATAGCCGGAGGCCCGCCGCATGACCGGCATGGCCTCGGTGGTGTTCGAGGTCGAGGGACGGCTCTGCGCCGTCGAGGCGAGCCGCGTGCACAGCGTCGGCGAGCTGCCGCCCATCTCCGCCGTGCCCTTCGCGCCGATGGCGGTCGAAGGGCTGGTCGCGGTCGGCGGCACCATCATGCCGCTGCTCGACTTCGCCGCCTGGCTCGACGGGCGCCCGACCGACCGGACCGGCGAGAAGCAAGGCCAGATCCTGGTGCTCGATACCGGATCGGGACGCGTCGCCGCGCGCGTCGGGCGCGTGCACGCGCTGGTGCCTGATGGCGGATTCGGCGAGCACGAGATCACGATCGTCGCCGCCGAGGAGATCCGCATCGGCGCGCCGGCCGATGGCACCGGCGAGCCGGGTGCGGTCGGCGGGGCCGAGGAGTCCGCGCCGGCGGCGGACTCGCGCACCGAACCCTACGTCGTCGTCGCGATCGGCGGCGAGCGCTACGGCATCCCGATCGACGCCGTCCGCGAGATCGCGCCGGGCAGCGCGCTGTGGCCGATGCCGCAGGCGCCGGCGGCGCTGATGGGGTTCACCTATCTCCGCGGCGCGCCCCTGGCCGTGGTCTCGCTTTCGGCCCTGCTCGGCGCCGCCGCCAAGGCTTCGGGCGTCCTGATCGTGCTGTCGCGCGACGGCGGCCGGATCGCTCTCGTCGTCGATCAGGTCGTCGCCATCCGCCGCTTCCGCCTGGAGACCGAGTACAGCGAGGGCTATGTCGACGACGACGGCAGCGTCGTCATGCCGCTCGAGGCCGACCGCCTGGTGCCCGAGGCGATCCGCCAGCGTTTCCGCGGCGAAGACGACCGGGGCGCCGTCGCGGAGGCCGTGCCGGTGCGCCGGCTCGTCACCTTCACCGTGGCGGGCGAGGCCTGCGCGCTGCCGGTCGACGAGGTCGAGCGCGTCATCGAGTATCGCCAGCAGATGCGCGTGCCGCCCGGCAAGCACAAGTTCACCGACGCGATCGAGGTCGGCGGCGCCGTCGTGCCGCTGATCGACGTGCGCCCCCAGATGCGGGCGGAGGCCCCCGAGAGCGTCCCAGGCGCCTGCCTCGTCACGCGCCTCGGCCGCCACGGCTACGCGCTGGCGATCGACCGGCTGGAAAGGCTGCTGGCGGTGCCGGAAAAGGCGATCGAGGAAATCGCCGGCGATCGCGGCCCGGTCGTCGGCATCGGCCGTCTCGACGAACGGCCCTTCTGGATCCTCTCGGCGCGACGGCTGGTCGAGGCTGCCGCCGGGACGGCGGCGTCATGAGCACGCCGGCCCCGCCGCCGATCCGCGTGCTCGTCGTCGACGACTCCGGCTTCATGCGCATCGCGCTCCGCAAGATCGTCGAGGCCGACGGAGACATCCGCGTCGTCGGCGAGGCGAAGAACGGCCGCGAGGCGATCCGGCTGGCGCGCGAGCTCAAGCCCGACGTCGTCACCATGGACATCGTGATGCCGGAGATGGACGGCATCGAGGCGACGCAGCGCATCCTCAAGGAAGTGTCGCCGGCGCCGCGCGTGATCATGGTCAGCGCGCAGACCCAGGAAGGCGCGGTCGCGACGCTGAAGGCGCTGCGCGCCGGTGCTGCCGACTTCATCTCCAAATCCACCGCCTTCGCCGACACCGATCTCGGCCAGCTCGACGCCGAGCTTCGCGATCGCCTGCGCCAGTGGCGGACGGCGGCGCCGGTCAAGATCGGCGAGGTCCAGGTTCAGCCGGAACCAACCGTCGAGTCGACCTCGGCGCCGGCCGACCTGATCGTCATCGCGGTCTCGACCGGCGGGCCGCTGGCGCTTCCGGTCCTGCTGGGATCCATGGGCCCGATCGAGCCGCCGGTGGTGATCGCCCAGCACATGCCCGAGCTGTTCACGCGCAGCCTCGCCGATCATCTCGCCACCGAGCTCGGCCTCGCCGTCCGGGAAGGCGTCATGCACGGCCTCTTGTCGCCAAGGACGGTGACCATCCTTCCCGGCGGGCAGGACGGCGTCGTCGCCTATGGCCGGGCGGGCGGCTTCGAGCTGAGGCCGACCACGGGCCCCGGCTTCGTGCATCCTTCCGGCGACCTGCTGCTGCAATCGGCGGCGCTCACGGCGCGCAATCCGGTCGCGGCGATCCTGACCGGAATGGGCAGCGACGGTGCCGCTGGCGCCGCCGCCTTCCGCCGCCGCGGACGTCCGGTCCTGGTGCAGACGCCGGAGAGCTGCGTCGTCGCGGGCATGCCGTCGGCGGCGATCACCGCCGGCGTCGCGACGCACGTCCTCGACCTCAAGGAGATGGGCAGGAAGCTGGCGTCGCTGTCGCGCGGCATCGGCTCGGGTCGGGCGTGATCGCATGGCTTCGCTCGACCAGTTCTGGGAAGAGTTTCAGAGCGAGGCCGACGAGCATCTGAGCACGGCCGACCGGCTGATCGATCAGGCGCACGGCAATCCGCTGAGCGCCGACGAGGTCTCCGAGCTGTTCCGCGGATTTCATTCGCTCAAGGGCCTTGCCCGGGCGATGGACCTCGAGGGCATGGAAGGCCTCGCCCATCGCGCCGAGAGCCTGCTGGGGCTTGTGCGCGATCACGGCGTCGCCCTCGACGCCGACCTGGTCCAGGGGCTGACCGTCGCCGTCGGGCAGCTCGGCCAGATGCTGCCGCAGGTCACGGCGACGCGCGAGAACGTGCCGGCGCCGCCCGAGCTCCTGGAAGAGCTCGATCGCCTGCAGGGCGAGCGCGGTGTGATCGCCGAGACTGCCGCCGAAGCGCCGGCGGATGCGTCGGGCGGCGGAAGCGGCGACATGATCGCGCTGCTCGCCGAGCTGATGCGGGAGTTCCTGCCGCATGTGGCGCCGCTCGGCGCTGCGGTCGTCGAGAGCGGCCCGGCGCGTGCCGCCGGCGACGCGGTGACCGCGCTCCGCAATGCCGCCGAGGTCATGGAGATGCCCGAGCTCGGCGAGATCCTCGCCGGGCTTTCGGCCTTCGCCGAGGGCGCCGGTCCGGAGACGCTCGAGACTCGGATCGACTTTCTCGCGCGCCTCGACCAGCAGGCGTCGCTGATCAGCGAGGTCAGCGGCGTCGAGGCCGGCGCCGACGCATTCGCCGCGGCGCTGGCGCCGCTGCTGGCCGAGCCCGTGCGCGACCAGCTCGAGGTCCTGTCGGTGGAGACGCTGGCGAAGGAAGCGGCGACGACGGCGAAGCTGCTGGTTGCCATCGGCCACCGCCGAAGCGCCGGCCTGCTTGCACTCGCCGGCGAGGCGCAGGCGGCCTCGTCCCGCGGCGAGGTCGGGGCCTCGACGGCGCTTGGATACGCGATCGAAGCCTCGGTCGCCGCCGTCATCGGGCTCTGGGAAGATCCGTTGACCGTGCCGGGCGACCTCGACGAGACGAGTACCGCGGCTCACGAGACGGAAATCCGCGCGGCCCTCCACGGCGCGCCGGAAGAGGAGACACCGGCGGCCGAAAGCGAAAAGCACGTCGCCGAGGTCGCCGTGCCCGAGCCGTTCCTCGCCGTGCTCTCGACGGAGAACCGTCAGGATCTCGAACGCGCGGTCGGGCAAGGCCAGTCGATCTATCAGATGATGACCGACGTCGAGGCCTATGAAGGCACCGGCGACACCGGGCCGCTCGATCACCTGTCCGAGTTCTGTCACATCGTCACCAGCCGCACGGTGCCGCATGGCGAGCGTACCTGGTTCGAGTTCCTGATCGTCTCGCTGCTGTCGCCGGACGATATGGCTCAGCGCGTCAAGTCGCTCGATCCCGGACTGCGATGGATCAAGGCCGTGCATGCGGCCGGCAAGCCGCCCGCCGAAGCGGCCGCGGCGGCTCCGGCCGACGCGGCGCCCGCCCAGCCGAAGGAAGCCGCGCGCCCCGCACCGAAGCCGGCGGCGGACGCCGGCTCGGCCGGCGACGCCATGCTGCGCGTCCGCGGCACCACGATCGACGCCTTGATGTCGGCGGTCGGTCAGGCGCGCGTCGAGGCGGCGGGCCTGTCGCAGATGCTGACCGAGGATCGCCGCAAGATCGATGCGATGACCGGCCTCTCGCGTCTGCGCGAGAAGCTGCCGCCGCTGCTGGCAGCCGAGCT
>CAZDGR010000019.1:0-23815 GCA_964504845.1 uncultured Rhizobium sp.
GGGCTGTCGGCGTAGTAGTCGGCAAAGCGTTCGAAGTCGATCTGGCCGGCCTCGACCTTGGTGATCTTGTAGGGGCCGGCGCCGACCGGCGCCTTGGCGTAGCCGTCCGGCCCGACCTTCTCGCGATAGGCCTTCGGGTACATCACCAGGACCATGGCGAAGTACTCGAGCGCGGCCGGCGTCGCCCTCTTCAGCTTCACGCGGACATTGAAGTCGTCGATCTTCTCCGCCTTCTCGATCCAGTTGGCGTTGCCGGGCGTCGAGATCTTGGAGTCGGCCGCGCTCACGAGGTTGAGCGTGTAGACCACGTCGTCGGCGGTGAAGGCGTCGCCGTTGTGGAACTTGACGCCGCGGCGAAGCGCGAACTCGATCGTGGTATCGTCGACGATCTTCCACGATGTGGCCAGCAGCGGCTTCGGGCCGAAGGTCTCGGGATCGCGATAGATCAGGTTGTCCCAGGACTGGTGCGCGATGACCAGGCCGGTGCGGAGCTGATTGTAGTAGGGGTCGACATTGGTGACGGCGTCGCGAAGGACGATGCGAAGCGTGTCTGCGGATTTCTGGGCGCTGGCCGGCGTGCCGGCGAGCATCAGCGTTCCCATCACGAGCCCCGCAGCGAATGCATTGATCTTCATTGTCGGTGCCTCCTGGTTCCGGGGACGGCAAGGATAGGCCGGGCCGGAGCCCCCTAACAACTACCCGTCGATTGACTTGAAGGAAGCCCCGTGGCGACAATCCCTTGCAAGGGGTCAAACAGGGAGAACAGGTCAATGGCGCGCACTCTCATCCGTCCGTCCCGTCGCCGGTTCCTGCAGGGCGCCGCCGCGGCGTCGGCCAGCCTCGGCGCTCCGTTCGTGATCTCCGCCCGCGCGGCCGAGACCCTGGTCGTCAATGCCTATGGCGGTGAGTTCCAGGAAATCTTCATGAAGACGACGGTCGCGCCGTTCGAGAAGAAGTTCGGCGTCAAGATCACCTATGACGACGCCGGCTCGGCCTCGGAGGACTACGCCAAGATCCGTGCTACCCGCGGCGCGCCCGGCTTCGACGTGGCGGCCGAGCTGACCCCGCCGGAGATCATCCTCGGCGCCAAGGAAAAGCTGCTCGAGCCGATCACAGAAAAGGAGGTGCCGAACCTCAAGAACGTCTGGAAGAAGAGCCTCGAGGTCATCCCCAACGCCGGCATCGTCCACACCTACCAGTACACGGCGCTGATCTGGAACAGGAAGCAGATCCAGAAGCCGGAGTCGTGGAACGACTACTGGACGCCGGCGGCGAAGTACGGCGACAAGATCAAAGGCCATGTCATGGCCTTCGAGCCGGGCAACCTGCTCTCGATCTATGCGCTGATCATGGCGGCCAAGCTCAAGGGCGGCGGCGTCAACAACATGGAGCCGGCCTGGGACCTGCTGAAGGCGCAGAAGCAGTGGGTCGGCGCGACGGTAATGGCCTCGGCTGCCGCGGCACCCTATTTCGAGAACGAACAGATCTGGATCGCGCCCTACTGGAACGCGCGTGCCGCCTACTACGAGGCGCAGAAGTATCCGATCGGCCTCACCATTCCGAAGGAGGGCACGATCGGTCTCGCCAACTGTGCCGGCGTGCCGGTCGGCGCCACCAACAAGAAGCTCGCCTTCGAGTTCCTGAACTGGCGGCTCGACAAGGACGTGCAGCGCGCCTTCCACCTGGCCTACTACTCGAGCCCCGGCCGGCCGGACATCACCGACTGGCCGCAGGCCTACAAGGACGCGCAGATCACGACCGAGGCGCAGATGGCCGCGACCGACTTTCCCGACAGCGAGGTGATCGCCGCCAAGCGCCGCGACTGGACCCGCCGCTGGCAGGAGGTCATGGCCTAAGACGAGGGGCCCGGGGAGGGGCGGACCTTGATCGCATCGTCCGCCCGGCCCCGGCCGATCGTGCCGTTCCTGCTGGTGGCTCTGCCGGCGGTCTTCCTGCTCGTCTTCTTCGTGATCCCGACGGCCTTCCTGCTCTCGGCGAGCTTCATCGAGTCCGACGGCGTCATCATGACCGGCGTCTGGACCACCCAGAACTATGCCGACCTGCTGAGCCGGCCGCTCTACCAGCAGGCGATCTTGAGGACCTTCGGGATCGGCATCGCGGTCGGCGTCGTCGTGATCGTGCTGTCGTATCCGCTGGCCTACTTCCTGGTGCGGACCAACAGCCCCTGGCGCGGCTTCCTGATCGCGCTGTCGCTGTCGCCGCTGCTCGCCAGCGTCATCGTCCGCACCTACGGCTGGTGGGTGATCCTCAACCGGGAGGGGGCGATCAACTCCGGCCTGCTCGCGCTCGGCATAATCGACCAGCCGCTGGCCCTCCTGCCGTCGTCGATGGCGATCACGATCGGGTTGAGCCATGCGCTCCTGCCATACGGCGTGCTCACCATCATGGCCTCGCTCAATGGGCTCAACCCGAACGTCGAGCGTGCGGCGATGAGCCTCGGTGCCGGGCGTGTGCGCACCTTTCTCGCGGTGACCCTGCCGCTGACCTGGCCCGGCATCGTCGGCGGCTTCCTGCTCGCCTTCGCGATCGCGATCAGCGCCTATGCGACCCCGGCGATCCTGGGCGGTCCGGGAACGCAGGTCATGGCGACGCTGATCCGGAGCTTCATGGTCCAGGCGCTCGACTGGGCGCTGGGCTCGGCGATGGGCGCGATCCTGCTGATCAGCTCGATCGCGCTATTGCTGCTGACCTCGGCGCTCGGCGGACGGAGGGCCTGATGAACAAGGGGCCCTGGACGCTGCTCAAGGTCACGGTCGCGGTGATCTATCTGTTCATCTTGGGCCCGATCCTGATCACCGCTGCGGTCGCCTTCAACGGGACCAACCGCTCGTTCTTTCCGCCGCGCGGCTTCTCGCTCCGCTGGTGGGGCGAGGCCTTCGCCCCGCAATGGGTACAGCCGCTGATGTTCAGCCTGGAGCTCGCGGCGCTTACCGCCGTGATCGCGACCGCGATCGGCGTGCCGCTGGCCTTCGCCTTCCAGCGCTACGATTTTCCGGGGAAGACGATCATCCGAACGATCACGCTCGGGCCCTTGATCCTGCCGACGCTGGTCACCGGCATCGCGCTGCTGCAGTTCCTGACCGTGATCGGGCTCGGCCGCTGGCTCGGTTACTGGGCGCTCCTGATCGGGCACGTGATCATCTGCCTGCCGTTCAGCGTGCGGACCATCGCGATCAGCCTGCAGGCGATGCCGGGAAGCGTCGAGCAGGCTGCGGCCAATCTCGGGGCCGGGCCGCTCTCGGTCCTCCGCCACGTCACCTTCCCGATCATCATGCCCGGCATCTTCGCCGGCATGGCCTTCGCCTTCATCCACAGCTTCACCGACATCAACATGTCGCTGTTCATCGCCAAGCCGGGCCAGCGTCCGGTCACGGTCGCGATCATGTCGTTCCTCGACTTCGGCTTCGCCCCGACCTTGGCAGCTCTGTCGATCCTGTCGTTGCTGATCCCGCTGGTGCTGATCGCTGTTCTCGGCCGCTTCGTCGGCATCGGCAACTTCCTCTACCAGGAGCAGGGACGTGGCTGAGCTGGCGCTGAAGCTCGACAAGCTGGTCAAGCGCTTCGGCGCCCATGCCGCCGTCGACGGCATCGACCTCGCGGTCGCACCTGGCGAGTTCGTGACACTGCTGGGCCCGAGCGGCTGCGGCAAGACCACGACGCTCAACCTGATCGCCGGCTTCCTGGCGCCCGACGGCGGCCACATCCAGCTCGGCGGACGGATGGTCGAGAACCTGCCGCCGTTCCAGCGCGACCTCGGCATGGTGTTTCAGGACTATGCGCTGTTTCCGCACATGACGGTCGCCGACAACGTCGCCTTCGGCCTCAAGATGCGGAAGGTGGCGAAGGACGAGATATCGGCGCGCGTCGCCGAGGCGCTGGCGCTGGTGAAGCTCGACGGTTTCGGCGCGCGCCGGCCGAACCAGCTTTCCGGAGGACAGCGGCAGCGCGTGGCGCTCGCCCGCGCGCTGGTGATCCGTCCTACCATGCTGCTTCTCGACGAGCCGCTCTCCAACCTCGACCTCAAGCTCCGCGAGGAGATGCGGACCGAGATCTCCTCGCTGCAGCGCCGGCTCGGCATCGCCACCGTGTTCGTGACCCACGACCAGGGCGAGGCGTTGACCATGTCCGACCGGATCGCGGTGATGCGCGACGGGAAGATCGAGCAGATCGGCGCGCCTGCCGAGATCTATGAGCGGCCGGCGACGCGCTTCGTTGCCGGGTTCATCGGCAGCATCAATATGGTGCCGGCGAAGGTGGACGCGATCGAGGGCGGCGCGGTGCGACTCGCGACGCCGGCGGGGCCGGCCCGCGCCCGTATCGACGGCGTTGCCGAAGGATCCGCTGTCACCTTGACCGTCCGGCCCGAGCGGCTGAAGCTTTCGACAGGAGCGGCGCCTGACGGCGCGGTGTCGTGGCCGGCGCGGGTCGAGCAGGTCGTCTATACCGGTGCCAGGCTCGAGGTGCAGCTGGTACTCGCCGACGGCACGGCGGCGATGGCCGAGGCGACCAACGATGGCAGCACGGCCTTCTCGCCCGGCCAGACGGTGGCCACCTGGTTCCGGCCGGAGGACGCCTGGGTCATTGCCGAGACGGCCTAGAGGAGGCGAGATGGACACGAGCATCGGCAAGCGCGTCAGGTTCGATGTCAGGCCGACCGGCGGCCCTCTCGGCGCCGACGTCGTCGGCTTCCCCTTCGACGATTTCGCCCAGGAAGACGTCGACCAGATGCGCCGCGCCTGGCTCGACCATCTCGTCGTCCGTTTTCGCCACACCGACATCACCGACGAGCAGCAGATCCGCTTCTCCTCCATGCTCGGCAGGTTCGTGATCCATCCGCGCCAGATGCAGGAAGGCACCCATGGCGCCCATCGAGAGATCCTGGTGGTCAGCAACGCCAAGAAGGCGGACGGATCGCCGGCCGGCGATCTCGGCGACGGCGAGGTCCATTGGCATACCGACACCTGGTTCCAGGAGCGACCGCCTGCGGCCTCGATCCTTCGGGCACTGAAGCTGCCGGCGCATGGCGGCAACACCTACTTCCTCAACATGTACATGGCCTACGAGACGCTACCCGCTGCGCTGAAGAAGGCGATCGAGGGCCGCTTCATCCATCACCAGAAGGTCTATGACGGGCGCGGGGACATCCGCATGGGGCAGGTGAAGCCCGCGAGCGACGACGTCCGCACCTGGCCCGGCATGCCGCACCCGATCGCGCGGACCCACGGCGAGTCCGGGCGGAAGGCGCTTTATCTCGGCGGCAGGCGCCATGCCTGGATCATCGGGATGCCGCTCGACGAGAGTGCCGATCTGATCGAGCAGCTGTGGATCCACGCGGTGAACCCGGCATTCGTCTGGGCGCAGGAGTGGGAACTCGGCGACATGGTGATGTGGGACAATCGCTGCGCCATGCATCGGCGCGACTCGTTCGATCCCGGCACGATCCGCCTGATGCACCGCACTGCGATCCAGGGCGAGCGGCCCGTCCTCGCGCTCTAAACCGCCGTCGCCAGCTCCGGGAGCTCGCCTTCGAGCGTGGTCCGGAACATCATCCGGACGTAACGCTTGTCGTCGAACTCGGTCGCGCAATGCTGGGTGCAGCGATTGTCCCAGAGCATCGCATCGCCGACGCGCCAGCTGTGCCGATAGATGAATTCCGGCTTCTGGCTGTGCGCCTGCAGCTCACGGATGAGCGCTTGGCCTTCGTCCTTGGGCATGCCCTCGATGTCTATCGCCCAGCGCCCCATGTAAAGCGCGGTCCGGCCCGAGCGCGGATGGCGGCGTGCGATCGCGTGCCAGACGTCGGGGCGTGCGCGCTTCTGCTCCTCGGTCCAGGGCGGCTCGTAGGGATAGTGGATGTGGTTCAGGTCGGCGCGGCTGAAGCGGGCGCGCTTGCCGATCAGCAGCTTCTTGGTCGCCTCCGGCAGCGTGTTCCAGGCCTGGTACATATCCGCCCACATCGTGTCGCCGCCTTCCGGCGGCACTTGGTGCGCATGCAGGAACGAGCCGGCATTCGGACGGATCTTATCCTCGCCGTCCGTGTGGAAGCCGAGGCCCACGCGCCGCATGCCGAACGCCTTGCCCCCGCGCTCGGCATTGGCGACGACGAAGATCTCAGGGTGGTCGGGCAGATTGTACTCCGGCTGGGCCATGATGTGCAGCGGCCCGAGCCGTCGCGTGAAGGCGACGTGCTGCTCGGGACTCATGGTGAGGCCGCGGAACAGCAGGATCGAGTAACGGTACCAGGCGTCTTCTACCTGGCGGAATGGAGTCTCGTCGAGCGCGAGGGTCGGGTCGGCGCCGATCACCTCGGCACCGAACGTCCTGTGCAGCGGGCGAAAGGAGAGGGTCATGGCGGAATGTTCGGACCGTCGCCCCGGCCCGTCAATAGAGACGGGCCTTGTCGAGGACGTTCCGCATCTCGCCGCGCCGTCCATCGAGATAGCAAAGGAGGTTATGGCAGAAGATGTCGGCGATCCGCCCGTTCTCCTGCGTGACCGTGCTGGCCGAATGCGGGCTGATCAGCACGTTCTGCATGTCCCAGAGCGGGCTCGTTGCCGGCAGCGGCTCGATCCGGGCAACGTCGAGTGCGGCGAAGGCGACCTTGCCCGAGCGGAGGTTCTCGATCAGCGCCTGCTCGTCGACGCAGAGGCCGCGGCCGATATTGACGAAGGCGACGCCATCCTTCATCGCGGCGAATGCCTTCGCGTCGATCATGTTCTCGGTGTCGGGCGTATGCGGGGCGATCAGCACGACCGCATCGGCCTCGCCCAGCATCGCGTGCAGCTTCGACGGCGGATAGACCGCATCGACGCCCATCTCCGCCGCGCGGCCGGGACGGGCGTCGCGGACGCTGGCGACCACGCGCATGCCGATCGCCTTGCCGATCGCGGCGATACGGCTGCCGACCTGTCCGGCGCCGATCACCGCAAGTGTCCGCGCCGCGAGCTCGTCGCCGCAATAGCGTTCCCAGCGATGGGCCTGCTGCTCGGCCTTCAGGCGCGCCAGATCCTTCACATGGGCAAGCAGCGCCATGAACACGAACTCGGCGAGAGGCTGCGCATGGACGCCGCGGGCGGTGGTGACCAGGAGGGCGGCTGCCTTGTCGCCCAGCTTGGCAACCATCTGGCCGACGCCCGACGAGGTCGTCTGCACCCATTTGAGGTTCGGCGCATGCGCGAGGTCGGCCGGGTTCGGCGGGAAGTCCCAGATGATCTCGGCGCGGCCGAGATGCCTCCGCCAGCGCGCCTCCTGTTCGGCGGTGCGGGCGAAGCCGTCCTTGCCCTTGTGGTCGGCGACGTAGCGGAGCTCCGGCCACAGGTCCGGCTCGGCGATCACCTCGGCGCGCTCGCCGGCGACCGACCGGATGCGCGCGACGTGCTCGGGCTCGAGGGGCGTCGCGATGAAGATGGCGGGGCGGGGGCTGGGCATCGGGAGGTCCTGCAGGCCGGGGCGACCTTCTCTAGTGCAATCGGCCGCGTCCGGGAACACCGCCCGGTCTTCATTCCTGCTTTTCTGGACGAAACCCGATTTTCTGATACGGTGCCGCGCACACTTATCAGAGGCCGTCCGTGATCCTCGCCGGCAGTCCGCGCCGAAACATCCTGACCATCGATCCCAAGGACAGCATGGAGGTGCTCAAGGGGCTCTCCTCGCCGATTCGCATCAGCATCCTCAGGCTGCTGCATTCGAACGGGCCGATGAACGTCAACGAGATCAGCAAGGCCCTCAAGCTGCCGCAGTCGACCATCGCCACCAACATCCAGGTGCTCGACGATGCCGACCTGATCCGGACCGAGACGATCAAGGCGAGCAAGGGCCAGCAGAAGATCTGCTCGGCCCGCTACGACGAGGTGTTCATTCGCCTCGACGGACATTCGGCCCAGCAGCAGGACCGGACGGTCGAGGTCGCGATGCCGCTCGGCCTCTACACCAGCTACCAGGTGAGCGCTCCCTGCGGGCTCTGCTCGCCGGAGGGTATCATCGGCCTTCTCGACGTGCCCGATCTCTTCCTCGATCCCAGCCGCATGCAGGCGGCGCTCCTGTGGTTCGGCCGCGGCCATGTCGAATACAAGTTCCCGAACAACGCCAAGATCGCCAAGGCCGAGGTCGAGGCGATCGAGTTCAGCATGGAAATCTCCTCCGAGGTGCCCGGCACCAACACCGACTGGCCTTCGGACATCAGCGTCTGGGTCAACGACGTGCTGGTCGGCACCTGGACCTCGCCCGGCGACTTCGGCGACAAGCGCGGCCTCTATACGCCGCGCTGGTGGAAGCTCGAAGGCTCGCAATACGGCAAACTCACCAGCTGGAACATCTCGGCCAAGGGTTGCTACGTCGACGGCGTGAAGGTCTCGCGCGTGACCTTGAAGCAGCTCGATCTCGCAGCTCACCATTCGATCCGCCTCAAGATCGGCATCGACGATCACGCCAAGCACCCGGGCGGCGTCAACATCTTCGGCCGCGGCTTCGGCAATCACGATCAGGACATCGTGATGCGCCTGCATCTGGCGCAGCCGGCGGCAGCGCGGGCCGAGCTAGTAAATCAGACATTATGATACATATCAGATTTGTTTGACCCCACCAGAACGCCTCGCTAGCCTTCCACACAAGAGAACGCGTCCGGTGAACGGCGCCTATGTGGGAGGGAACCATGCGTATTCTGCGGAGCCTTGCGCTCGTCGCGATTGCGTGGACGTTGACCACGCCTGCCAACGCCCAGCGACAACAGATCTCCGACCTGCCGCGTAAAGACGTCCTGATCGTCGAGAACCCGGAAGGGACGGTGAAGAACGCCGGATGGTTCAACATCTGGGCGGTCAATGCCGGCAGCCAGTCGAACGGACTCCATCAGCTCGGGATGGACACGTTCTGGTACATCGACCCGAACAGCGGCATCGACGGCGTCTGGGACAACTCGCTCGCCTCCGAGAAGCCGATCTACAACGCCGACTTCACCGAGATGACGGTGAAGCTCCGGAAGGGCATCCACTGGAGCGACGGCGTCGAGTTCTCGGCCGCCGACGTCGTCTACACGATCGAGACCCACATGAAGACCAACGGGCTCCGCTGGAGCGCCGCGGTCCAGGTCAACGTCGCCAGCATCTCCGCACCCGACTCCAGCACCGTCGTCTTCAAGCTGAAGAAGCCGAACTCGCGTTTCCACGCGCTGTTCACCGTGCGCTGGAACGCGATGTGGATGATGCCGAAGCATGTGTTCGAGAAGGCGGGCGACCTGATCAAGTTCGCCAACGATCCGCCTGTAACGCTCGGACCTTATGTCCTCAACAGCTACGACACCGACGGCAAGTGGTTCATCTGGCGCAAGCGCGACGACTGGCAGAAGACCACGGTCGCGCGCTTCGGCGAGCCCGGGCCCAAGTACGTCGCCTATATCGACCCCGGCCCGCCGGACAAGCGTGTGATCGCCCAGCTCAACCACGAGCTCGACATCATCCACGACACCTCGCCGGAAGGCATGTTCACGCTGGCGAAGCAGTCGAAGACCTCGCGCGGCTGGTTCAAGGGCTTCCCCTATGCCCATCCGGACCCGACGCTGCCGATGGTGATCTTCAACCATCAGAACCCGCTGTTCAAAAGCCGGGACATGCGCTGGGCTTTGGCGCTGCTGATCGACATGAAGGCGGTGTCGATGGCGTCGTACCGCGGTGCGGCGACGATCTCGGCGATCGGCGTTCCGCCGACCGGGCGCTACCCCGAGTACTATCACGAGCCGATGGAGACCTGGCTCAAGGACTTCGAGGTCGACACCGGCAAGCGCAAGATCAAGCCTTATGACCCGACGGTCGGCAAGCAGATCGCCGACATGCTGCGTCCCTCGATGGGCGACCAGATCCCGAGCGATCCCAAGGAAATCGCCAAGGCCTTCGGACGCGGCTGGTGGAAGCCGGATCCGCAGGCGGCGACCGAGCTGCTCGAGCGGGCCGGCTTCACCAAGCGCGGCAACGAGTGGTTCACCCCCGACGGGAAGCGGTTCACGATCCGCATCACGGTCGAGGGCGATCTTCGGCCGGTGATGACGCGTGCCGGCAGCATGATCGCTCAGCAGTGGCGTCAGTTCGGCATCGACGCCACCACGGTCGTGGCCCAGGGAAGCCTGCTCGATCGCCGCAACTCCGGCGACTACGAGGCGATCATCAGCTGGGCCGTCGAGACCTGGGGCGGTCACCCCGACCTGTCGTTCTTCCTCGACTCCTGGCACTCGCAGTTCATCGCGGAGCCCGGCAAGCCCCAGCCGCCGCGCAACTGGAGCCGCTGGTCGCATCCAGAGCTCGACAAGATCATCGAGCAGATCCGCGGGATCGGCTTCGACGATCCGAAGGGCATCGAGCTCGGCAAGGAGTACATCAAGCTGGTGGCGCGCGAGATGCCGACCATCCCCTTGATGGCCTACAACGTCTTCACCGTCATGGATGAGACCTACTGGACCGGGTATCCGAACGCCGAGACGGCGCCCTACACCGACCCGGTGCCGAATTGGGGCAACACCAAGTACATGATGGTGAAGCTCAAGCCGAAGAACTGACAAAAGCGCACAAAGGAGCAGGGGCCGGCCGTCGATCGCCGGCCCCTCTTCATCTAGAGACATCATGCGCGGCTATCCCGCCTACCTGATCGGTCGCCTCGGCCAGTTCCTGCTGGTCGTCTTCATCGGCATCAACATCGCCTTCGTCGTCACGCACGCGACGCCGATCGATCCGGTCGAGCAGACGATCGCGGCGGCGACGCAGTTCGGGGCCACCAGCCCCGAGGCGATCGCGATGATGCGCCAGTCCCTGAAGGAGCTCTACGGCCTGGAGGGCAGCCTCTGGGAGCAGTACGCGACCTTCTGGCGGCGGGTCTCGGTCGGCGATTTCGGTCCGTCGCTGTCGGCGTTCCCGGCGCCTGTGTCGACGCTGATCCTGCGGGCGCTGCCCTGGACCGTCGGCCTGCTCACGGTGTCGACGCTGCTGACCTGGGTGATCGGCAACCTGCTCGGCGGCCTTGCCGGCTACTACCTCAGGAGCCGGACGCTGCGCTTCGCCGGAATCCTGGCGATGGCGCTGCACCCGATTCCTTACTACATCATCGCCTTCGTGCTGCTGATCGTGTTCGGCTATCTCTGGCCGGTGCTGCCGATCACCGGCGGGCATACGATGAACATGCAGCGGGGGTTCAATCTCGCCTTCATCGGCAACCTGGCGATCCACTCGATCCTGCCGATCACCTCGCTGGTCCTGGCCGGCCTCGGCGGCTGGTTCATGGGTATGCGGGCGCTGGTCTCCAACGTCGTGACCGAGGACTACGTCGTCTATGCCGAGCTCGGCGGCGTCCGGCCGCAGCGGATCCTCGGATCCTACGTGATGCGGAACGCGCTGGTGCCGCAGGTGACCGGGCTTGCGATGTCGCTCGGCGCGATCTTCACCGGCGCCATCATCACCGAGCAGGTCTTCGGATATCCGGGCATCGGCACGCTGCTGGTCTCCGCGGTCCATGTCGGCGACTACAGCTTGGTGCTCGGCATCGCCACGGTATCGATCGTCGCCGTGTCCTTCGCGGTGCTGCTGATCGATCTCCTCTATCCGCTGCTCGACCCGCGCGTGAAGGCCCGCTAGGCGATGGGCAAGGTTCTCCGCGATCTCTTCCGTTTCAATCGCGAGTTCGCGGCGGGTGTGATCCTCCTTGGATTCGTCGCGCTGATCGCCTGCCTCTCGTTCGTCTCCCCCTATCCGCCGAACGACTCCTTCGTCGTGCCGCCTGATCTGCCGCCCTCATGGGCGCATTGGCTGGGAACGACCTCGCGCGGCCAGGACCTGTTCTGGCTGCTGACCTTCGCGATCCGCAACACGCTGGTGTTCGGCTTCACGGTCGCGGCGATCAGCCGGGTGCTGTCGCTGGTTATCGGCCTGGTCGCAGGCTATGCCGGCGGCATCGTCGATCGCGTTCTGATGTCGATCAACGACACCTTCATCGTGCTGCCGCTGTTCCCGATCCTGGTGCTGTTCTACTTCGTGATGCGCGACAAGATGTCGTGGATCCTTCTGGCGCTGGTCATGGCCTGCCTGGGGTGGGCCTACGACGCGCGCCTGATCCGCTCGGTCGCGATGGGGCTCCGCACGCGCGAGTTCACCGAGACCAGCATCTTCTCCGGCATG
This sequence comes from uncultured Rhizobium sp., assembly GCA_964504845.1. Classification (GTDB taxonomy): domain Bacteria; phylum Pseudomonadota; class Alphaproteobacteria; order SHVZ01; family SHVZ01; genus SHVZ01. The sequence goes on from CAZDGR010000019.1 coordinate 12,174, forward strand.
AAGATGCGCCAGATCCTGGTCCAGGATCATCTGCCCTACGTGCTGCCGATCGTGTTCTCGACCACGATGAACAACATCAACTGGTCGATCGGCCTCGAAGTGACTCTCTCGGTGCTGGGTTTCACCGACATCAACACGCCGACGATCGGCGTGCTGGTCTATTGGGCGAACCAGCACACGGCGATGGTCGCCGGCATCTGGTGGTGGATCGCCTTCCCGATCGGGCTGGTGATCGTGACCTTCATCGGCCTGTTCCTGCTGGCCGTGTCGATGAACGAGTTCATCGATCCGAGGAGCCGGCTCAGCCGGATCGGCTGATGACGGCGCCAGCGCTCTCCGTCACCGGGCTTCGCGCCTACTATCGCACCGCGCATTTCGGCGTCGAGCGCGAGGTCAAGGCGGTCGACGACATCGACTTTCAGGTCAGCGTCAACGAGATCTACGGGATCGCCGGCGAGTCGAGCTGCGGCAAGTCCACACTGATCAAGACCATCGCCGCCGCGATCCGGCCGCCGCTCAAGGTGCTTGCCGGATCGGTCGTCTTCAATTTCGGCGGCCGTGTGGTCGACGTCTACCGGGCCGGCGAGCGGGAGATCGACGGGATCCGCTGGCGGCATCTCTCCTACATCATGCAGGGCTCGATGAACGTGCTGAACCCGGTCCGCCGGGTCCGGGACAGCTTCGTCGACTTCGCCTTTCGCCACATCGGCCGTTCGACGGCGGAGTTCACCCGCGTCGTCGTCGACCACCTGAAACGCCTGCACCTCGAGCCCGAGGTGCTGGACGCCTATCCGCACCAGCTCTCCGGCGGCATGCGCCAGCGGGTCGCGATCGCGCTCGCTACCGTCTGCCGGCCCGAGTTCATCATCGCCGACGAGCCGACGACGGCGCTCGACGTGATCGTCCAGAAGGGCGTTCTGGCGATGATCCGCGACGTCCAGCGGGAGATCGGTTCCTCGCTGATCTTCGTCACCCACGACCTCGCCGTGCACGCCAACCTCTGCCATCGCCTCGGCATCATGTATGCAGGACGCCTGGTGGAGGAGGGGCCGACCGCCGAGATTTTCCGGCGGCCACTGCATCCCTACACTCAGCACCTGGTTTCGAGCCTGCCCAGGATCGGCGATGCCGAGCCGAAGAAGGGACTGGAAGGGGCGCCGCCGAGCCTCGCGGACCCGCCGTCCGGCTGCCGTTTCCATCCGCGCTGCCCCGTGGCGATGGATGTCTGCCGGGGTAACGTCCCGCCGATGGTGACGGTCGCACCCGGCCGCCGCGTCGCCTGCTTCGTTGCCGCGCCGGAGAGCCGGCCATGAGTGCCGCGCTGATCGAGGTCGCCGATGTGGGGCGCACCTATGCGATGGGCGGGCTGTTCTCGCGCTACCGGGTGCGTGCGGTCGAGAGCGTCAGCTTCGCCATGGAGGCGGCCCGGCCCGAGATCTTCACGATCATCGGCGAGTCCGGCAGCGGCAAGACCACGCTGGCCCGCATGATTCTGAACATGGTGGCGCCGACCGACGGCGCGATCCGCTTCCGCGGAACCGACCTTGCAACCATCCGCGGTGCCGAGGCGCGGCTCATGTTCATGCGGGCTGTCCAGCCGATCTTTCAGAACCCGTTCGAGGCGTTCAATCCGCTGAAACGGGTGGACCGCTATCTGTTCATGACCGCGCGCCGTGTCGCCGGCCTGCCCGAGGGCGAGGTCGAAGGCGCGGCCGACACGGCGCTTCGCAACGTCGGCCTCTCGCTGGCCGAGATCCGCGGCCGGTTTCCGCACGAGCTCTCCGGCGGCCAGCTCCAGCGCGTCGCGATCGCGCGTGCGCTGATTCCGTCGCCGGCGCTGATCGTCGCCGACGAGCCGGTGTCGATGATCGACGCCTCGCTCCGGATCTCGGTGGTCAACCTGCTCCGCCGCCTTCGCGACGAGATGGGCATGTCGATCATCTACATCACCCACGACCTCGCCACCGCCTATTACATCTCCGACCGCCTCATCATCATGCGGAAGGGGCAGGTGGTGGAGAGCGGCGACGCGCGGACGGTGCTCGACCGTCCGCAGCATCCCTATTCGATCGCGTTGAAGGCGGCGGTGCTGTCGCCCGACGCGGCTAACGAAAAGACGGAGGTAACCTCGCATGCGTAAGGTCGATGTGCGTCTTCACCGCGACTTCGCGATCGGCGAGACCGATCCCCGCCTGTTCGGCGCCTTCGTCGAGCATCTCGGCCGCTGCGTGTACGGCGGCATGTTCGAGCCGGGCCATCCCAAGGCCGACAAGCAGGGCTTCAGGAAGGACGTGCTGGCGCTGGTGCGCGAGCTGGCGCCGACGATCCTCCGGTATCCCGGCGGCAACTTCGTCTCCGGCTACAATTGGGAGGACGGCGTCGGGCCGGTCAAGAAGCGGCCGCGCCGGCTCGACCTCGCCTGGATGTCGACCGAGACCAACGAGTTCGGCACCAACGAGTTCGTCGACTGGTGCAAGGCGGCGAAGATCGAGCCGATGCTGGCGGTCAATCTCGGCACCCGCGGCGCCGATGCCGCCCGCAACCTGGTCGAGTACTGCAATCATCCGGGCGGGACGGCGTGGTCGGACCTGCGCAAGGCTCATGGCTGGGCGAAGCCCCACGACATCAAGTTCTGGTGCCTCGGCAACGAGATGGACGGACCCTGGCAGATGGAAGCGAAGACCGCGACCGAATACGGACGCGTCGCGGTCGAGGCGGCCAAGATGATGCGCTGGATCGATCCCACGATCGAGCTCGCCGCCTGCGGCTCCTCGGGCCGCAAGATGGCGACCTTCGGCACCTGGGAAGACACGGTGCTGGAGCACACCTTCGATCACGTCGAGTTCATCTCGCTCCACACCTATCTCAACAACTATGCCGGCGACACCGAGGCGTTCCTCGCAAGTCCCGACCTGATGGACAGCTTCATCGACGAGGTGGTCGCGATTGCCGATGCGGTTGCCGCCAAGCGCCGCTCCTCGAAGCGCATCATGCTGAGCTTCGACGAATGGAACGTCTGGTACCGCACGCGCCGGAACCGCAGCGAACGGGTCAAGTCGGGCTGGCCGGTGGCGCCGGAGATCCTGGAGGAGGTCTACAACGTCGAGGACGCGCTCGCCTTCGGCGGCGCCTGCATTTCGCTGCTGAACCACGCCGACCGGGTCCGGACCGCGTGCCTGGCCCAGCTCGTCAACGCGATCGCGCCGATCATGACCGAGACGGGCGGCCCCGCCTGGAGGCAGACGATCTTCTACCCGTTCCAGCACTTCACCAACTTCGGCCACGGCCGCGTGCTCAGGGCACAGGTCGACTCGCCGACCTACAAGGCGAGCTACTTCGATCCAAGCGGCGCCCAGGACCTCTACTTCCCGATCCCGGCAGCACCCTACCTCAAGCTTTCGGCGGTTCACGACGCGAAGTCGGGAATGCTGACCTTGTTCGCCCTCAACCGCAGCCTCGGCAAGGAGATGCCGCTCGAGGTCGATGCCGGCGGCTTCTCGAAGCTCGAGGTCGATCAGGCGATCGAGCTGCAAGACCGGGACTTGAAGGCCGTGAACACGAAGTCCGCGCCCAGTCGGGTCAAGCCGTCGCCGCTTTCCGGAGTGGAGGTCAAGCGAGGTTCGATCAAGGCGAAGCTGAAGCCGGCCTCGTGGAACGTGATCCGGCTGAAGGTGAGCTAGACGTTGGAGTCGGGGAACGACGCCTTGCGTCGCGCCATGTAATCGTTGAGGGCCTCGTCGATGGCCGGGTCGAGACCGGGATCGGCGTAGTCGGCGAGCATCTTCTTCCACACGGCATTGGCACGCTGTGGCATGTCGAGGCTGCCCTCGGCCTCCCATTGCTCGACGCTGTTGTTGTCGGAAAGCGGCGCGCGGGCGAAGGCGGTCTCGAAGTTCCGCTGGGTGTGGTCGCAGCCGAGGAAGTGCTTGCCCGGGCCGACCTCGCGGATCGCGTCCATCGCCTGGCCGTTCTCGGAGGTGTCGACGCCGGCCAGCAGCGCATGGCACATGCCGGCCTGGTCGAGGTCCATGACGAACTTCTCGTAGCCGATGGAGAGGCCGCCTTCGAGCCAGCCGGCGGTGTGCAGCACGAAGTTCACGCCGCCGAGGCAGGTGGGGATCATCGTGTTCGCGGACTCGTAGGCGGCCTGCGCATCGGCGACCTTGGAGGCGCAGAGCGAACCGCCAGAGCGGAAAGGAAGGCCCAGGCGCCGTGCCAAGGACGCCATCGTGTAGAGCACCAGCGCCGGCTCCGGCGTACCGAAGGTCGGCGCGCCGGACTGCATCGACAGCGACGAGGCGAAGCTGCCGAGGATCGCCGGCGCCCCGGGGTTCAGGAGCTGGATCAGCGCGATGCCTGACATCGCTTCGGCCAGCGTCACCGTGCAGGTGCCGGCCACCGTCACCGGCGACATGGCACCGGCAAGGATGAACGGCGTCACCAGGCAGGCCTGGTTGGCCCGCGCATAGACCTTGAGCGCGCCCAGCATGGTCGCATCCCAGGTCAGCGGCGAATTGGCGTTGATCAGGCTGGTGGTGACGGTACGCGGCCTGCCGGTGGCGGGATCGATCCAGTTCTCGCCGAACAGGATCTTCGACATCTCGACCGTGTCGTTGGCGCGATCGGGATGGGTGACCGATCCCATGAACGGCTTGTCGCTGTAGCGCATATGCGCATAGACCATGTCGAAATGCCGCTTGTTGACCGGCAGGTCGACCGGCTCGCACACCGTGCCGCCCGAATGGTGCAGGTAGGGCGTGCTGTAGGTCAGCTTCACGAAGTTCTGGAAGTCCTCGATCGTGCCGTAGCGCCGGCCGCGGTCGAGGTCGCGCACGAAGGGCGATCCGTAGTTCGGGGCGAACACGACGTTCTTGCCGCCGATGACGACGTTGCGCTCGGGATTGCGCGCGTGCTGGACATAGGTCGCCGGCGCGGACCTGGCGATGATCTCGCGGCACATGCCGCGCGGGAAGCGCACGCGTTCGCCCTGCACATCGGCGCCGGCACCCTTCCAGATCTCCAGGATTTCCGGATCGCCTTTGAAATCGATGCCGGTCTCCTGGAGCACGGTGTCGGCGTTGCGCTCGATCAGTTCCAGGCCTTCCTCGCCGAGCGCCTCGAAGTTCGGGATTTTCCGGACGATGAAGGGGACGGACGTCGCGACCTGAGACAGCCGTGCCGCACGCTTGGCGTCGCGGCCACCGTGGCGGCGCGAGCGGGGAGAGGCGTCGGTATCGCTCATCTAGTCCTCATGCGGCTTCAGGCATGGCGATGCCGGCGGCCTTGGCGAGCTCGGAAAGGGCATGCCAGGATTCTGGGTCCAAGGGGATGCCGTAGGCAAGGCGGTCCGTCTTCGAGCGGCGCTCGGGATCGCCGGCGACCATCACCGGGCGCGTCTCGTCGACCGGTGCAGCCCCTCGCACATAGTCGACCATCGCGTCGACCTCCCGGCGGAACCGCGCGATGTCCGAAAGCTGGCCGCCGTCGATCAGGATCGAGAGCATGTTGTTGGTGACGACGCCGTCGCGCGGATTGCCGGGCTGGATCGTGTCGCCGCCGCCGAGTGCCGCGCCGAGAAGCTCGCCCATCAGCGCGATTCCCGATCCCTTGTGGCCGCCGAAGCCGATCATCGCCCCCATCAGGTCGGGGATCATCACCGAGAGGTCGGTGGTCGGCCTGCCATCAGGCCCGAGGATCGTGCCTGGCGGTGCCGGCTGACCTCTATTGTGGGCGACCCGGAGCTTGCCCCAGGCGACCTCGCTGGTGGCGCAGTCGAGGATCACCGGCGGGTTGCGGTCGCCGCCGGGCACCGCGAAGCAGAACGGATTGGTCGAGTAGCGCGGCTCGCGCGCGCCATAGGGCGCCACATAGGCCTGGGCGCCGGAGACGTTGACGAAGTGGAGCGAGGCGAGGCCGGCCTCGGCGCATTGCTCGCCATAGGTCCCGATGCGGCCCATGTGGCCGGAGTTGCGGATCGACACCACCGCGACGCCATGGGCTGCCGCCTTGGCGATCCCCCGGATCATCGCTGCGCGCGCGATCGTCTGGCCGAGGCCGCGCTTGCCGTCGACGACCAGCAGCGGTCCCCGGTCGAGGATCGTGACCGGCACTTGGCCGGGCTTGCTGGTGCCGGCCCGCAGGCGACGAAGATAGCCCGGCAGGTTGCCCATGCCGTGGCTGTCGTGGCCCTTGAGGTTCGCCTCGACCAGATGGTCGGCGACGATGCCGGCTTCGTCCTCAGAGCAGCCGGCGGCGGCGAGCAGCGTCCGGCCGAGGTGCCTCAGCTCTTCGTGTCCGACGATGGGCATGCGCGGCGGTGATCCTCCGTTCCCGGGGAAGATACATTGCGGACGGGCCTCGCGTCGGCCACGATCGTCGGGTTACGCAACGCCGCCTTCGAAGGAACGATATGCGCCTGATCTCGACGCCGGCTGCCGACGACCTCGATGCGGTCCGCCGCTGGTTCAGACAGCTCGCCGACCATGTCCGCGCCGTCGATTTCGAGGGCGCGTATTCGCTGTTCGCCGATGACCTGATCGCCTTCGGCACGTACAGCGACTTCGTCACCGAGCGTCCCCAGGTGGTCAAGGAGCAGTGGAACAACGTCTGGCCGACGATCCGGAACTTCCACTGGCGGCTCGACGGCGTGCGCGCCATCGTCTCGCCCGACCGTTTGAGCGCGATCGGCATGGCGATCTTCGACTCCGACGGCTTCGCCGAGGACGGGACCAGGTTCGACCGTCCGGGACGGGCCACGGTCGGCTTCTCCCGCAAGGGTGTTGGCGAGGGGTGGGTCGCCGTCCATACCCACATGTCGCTTTTCCGCGGCACGCCGAGCCGGTCCTACGGCCGGTTTTCCGGACCGTAACAATCAGTTCACATCCAAGCTGGACCATGGCGTCGACCACGCGCACCGACTAGAGTGATCGGCGTCGGGTGAGGGTGCTCCTGCTCGCGGTTCGCAAGGTCAAGGCCGGGAAGGGCAAGATCGCGCTCTGCGCCATCCAGCCGCAGGTGCGCGAGGTCTTCGACATCCGCGGCCTTTCTTCGGTCTTTGCGATTCCATCTCGCGCGCGACGCGGCGGTCCAGTCGGTTGCCTGAGCGAAATCAAGGCGCGGCTTCCCCGGCTCGTTAAGTCGTAGACACATTCGAACGGAGGTTCCGATGGCATGCTACGCAGGCGACGCATCCAAGAGCGTGAAGAGCGCCTGAGCCATGGCCACCAAGAAGCGTCGTTCGGGCGACGCCCGCCGGCCCGCTGCGTCCGGCAGCCCGGCCTCGAGCCGATCCAAGATGCCCGCCGCTGGCCAGCCGAAGGGCGAGGTTCCGCCCGGGCTCGGAGCCCCCGGTCCCGAGCCCCGCGACGAAGCGATCCATCGCCGAGCCCTGACGCTCTGGAACGTCGGCCCAGCCGCCCGCCGCCGCTGACCCCGGGCTTGATTTCTCTCCCCGGTTGACCCGCCGAAAGCGAGAATGTTATCGTTCACATCAACGAACCAAGCTTACCCGAGGGAGGGAAAAATGCAGGCGAAGAAGCTCTCGCGGCGTCAGGTCCTGAGGAGCGGTGCTGCGCTCGGCACCGCGGCGGCATTCGGCTTTCCGGCGCCGACTTTGGCGCAAGGTGTCTCGGGCGAGATCGCCTTCGCCACGAACGAGTGGACCCTGCCGCATTCGGGCAAGGTGCTCCGGATGATCACGCAGAACTTCAACAAGAAGTTCCCGAACGTGAAGGTGAACGAGATCGCGATCCCGTTCGCCGGGTTCCACGACCAGATCCTGACCCAGCTCGCGGCCGGCGCGCCGCCCGACATGTTCCGCATCGACGATCCGCAGCTGGCGCTCTACATGGAGCGCGGCCACCTGACGCCGCTCGACGATGCGCTCAAGGAAGCCGGCATCAACCGCGACGACTTCGTCCCCGCCGGCGTCGATGCCAGGCACAACGGCCAGACCATGGGCATTGTCTACCAGACGAACGCGCGCGCGATGTTCTCGAACAAGCAGATCCTCGGCGCCGCCGGCATCAACGACGCGCCGAAGACCGCGGCCGAGTTCGAGGCGGCGATCGCCAAGTCGACCAGCCGCGAGAAGGGCTGGTTCGGCTACTCCTTCGCCAGCAAGCCCGGCGACGTGGTCGGCACCTTCATCACGCTGATGCCGATCGTGCTGGGCTTCGGCTCGCATTTCACCACGCCGGACGGCAAGCCGAACGCGACCGATCCGAAGGTCGCCGAGGCGATGAACCTGATCAAGCGCATGTGGGACGGCAACTATTGTCCGCGCGGCCTCGACGGTCCCTCGTCGTTGAAGCTCTGCACCGACGGCAAGGTCGCGATGACGATCAACGGCTCCTTCGTTATGGGTGCTGCCCAGCCCGACGTGAAGCCCAATCTCCTCGTGTCGCCGAGCCCGCTGCCGTCGGGCATCGCCGTCCGTGCCAGCTCCTGGTACGGCGTCGCCGCGAAGGGCAAGAACCCCGCCGCCGCCAAGGCCTGGCTCATGCACATGCTGTCGCCGGAAAGCCAGGCGATCATCGCCGATGTCGAGCGCATCGTGCCGGCGCTGCCGAAGCACATTCCCGAGGCGGTCTTCGCCGACACGCCGTGGTTCCGCACCATCGTCGCCGGTGCTGCGAAGAGCGTCTCCTACGTGCCCCCCGGCCTCGGCCAGAAGGGCTTCGCCCAGGTCAAGACCATCGCCGACCAGATCGAGTCCGTGCTCTATCGCGGCACGCCGGTCCAGACGGCGATGGCAGCGCTCCAGAAGGAGCTCGAGACCAACCTGAAGTGAGGTGTCGGCACTGGACACCGAACCGTCGGCGACCTCACGCTTCGACAAGCTCAGCATGAGGTCTAATGAGAAGTCGCAGTAAGCCTCATCCTGAGCTTGTCGAAGGGTGAGGCGGTCCATGACCGAAGCCGCGCGAGGAGCGGAGGGCGTTGCCGGCGCGGCCCCTCGCAAAAGGGCGCCGCGGATCGGCACCTTGCCGCTTGTCCTCCTGCTGCCGGTCGTCGTCTGCATCGCGATCTTCTATGCGGGACCCATCCTGTTCGCGGTCGTGCAGAGCCTGCAGAAGGGCGGGGCGGCGATGGGCGATCCCGGCTTTGCCGGCGCCACGCACTATGTCTCGCTGTTCGGCGATCGTCGCTTCCACGCCTCGGCCTTCATCACGCTGGTCTTCACCGTCGGCGTCGTCGTCGCGACCTACGCGATCGGGCTCGGCCTGGCGCTGCTGCTCAACAAGGGATTTCCCGGCCAGCGCGCGATCGGCGGCCTCCTGATCATCCCCTGGACCATGCCGCTCGTCGTGGTCGCGGTGGTCTGGGGCTGGCTGCTCGACTACCAGTTCGGCATCGTCAACTACCTCCTGGAACGATGGGGCGTCATCGACCGGCCCATCGGCTGGCTGACCGATCCCGACATGGCGCTCTGGAGCGTCGGCGCCGCCAATGTCTGGCGGCTCTTCCCGCTGGCGATGGTGACGCTGCTGGCGGCACTGAAGTCGATCCCGCAGGAACTCTACGAAGCGGCCGAGGTCGACGGCGCCAACCGCTGGCACTCGTTCCTCTACGTGACGCTGCCGGGCATCCGCTCGACGACGGTCGCGCTCGTGCTGCTGCTGGCGATCTGGGCCTTCGGGCGCATCTTCACCATCGTCTTCGTGATGGCCGGCGGCGGGCCGGCCGGCGCCACCGAGACGCTGGTGATCCAGACCTATCTGGAGGCGTTCCGCTACTTTCGCCTCGAGCGGGCCTCGGCGCTCGGCGTGATCACGCTGGTGATCTCCGCCGCGCTCACCATTCTTTATCTGAAGGTGAGCCGTGCCCCAGGAGAGCGATAGTGGCAGGGCATGACCTCGCGGCATGGCGGCGAGGAGCGGCGACGCTGCTGATCGCGCTCGCCCTCCTGTTCCCGTTCTACTGGATGCTGATCACGGCACTCCAGGGCGAGGCGGCGGTGATGGCGTTTCCGCCGCGCCTCTGGCCGCAGGAGATCAACCTTCCGGCCTTCATCGACGTGTTCCGCACGACCAAGGTCGGCCGCTGGCTTTTCAACACCATGCTCGTCGCCGGCACGGCCACGGCCGTCGTGGTGCCGATCGCGGCGCTCACCGCCTATGCGCTCTCGCGCTTCCGCAGCACCGCGGTGTCGGCGACGGCGGTGCTGATCGTCGTGACGCAGATGATGCCGCCGGTGCTGCTGCTGGTGCCTTACTTCATCCTGTTCCGCGGGCTCGGTCTCCTGAACGGCCTCGGCGGCCTGATCCTCGCCAATATCGCCTGGACGCTGCCGGTCTCGGCCTGGCTGATGAAGTCGGCTTTCGATGCGGTGCCCCACGAGCTGGAAGAGGCGGCGATGATCGACGGCTGCGGTCGCTTCGGCGCGATCGTCCGCGTCGCGGTGCCGCTCGCGGCCCCCGGCATCGCTGCCGCCGCGGTCTTCGCCTTCATCTCGGCCTGGGACGAATACTTCTTCGCCCGCACCCTGATCTCGAACAGCGACTACTGGCTGGTCTCGGTGGGCCTGGGATCGTTCACCGGCGACTACTCGACGTCCTGGCAGCACGTGATGGCGGTCGCGACGATCTCGACCCTGCCGCCGGCGATCCTGTTCATCATGGTCCAGCGCGCCTTCATCGCGAACCTCGCGCAGGGCGGCGTCAAAGGCTAGCATCCGCCGGCAACCGCATCACCGGGACGGACCCATGACAGCCCAGGCCTCACTGCTCGAACGCGCCGAGAAGGCCATTCCCGGCGCCGCCCTCGGCGTCTTCACGCTGCCCGAGAAGCAGCGCGTCGTGATCGAGAGCGGGCAGGGCTCGACGGTCGTCGATGCCGACGGCAAGTCTTATGTCGACTACCTGCTCTCGAGCGGTCCGCTCCTCCTCGGTCACGCGCATCCCGAGATCGTGGCCGCGGTGCAGAAGCAGGCGGCGCTGGGATCGAGCTTCTATGCACTCAACCGGCCGGCGATCGAGCTGGCCGAGACGATCGTCGATGCGGTCCCCTGTGCCGAGGCTCTCCGCTACCAGTCGACCGGCTCGGAGGCGACCTTCGCCGCACTCCGCCTCGCGCGCGCCGCCACCGGCCGCAGGCTGGTGCTGAAGTTCGAGGGCGGATTCCATGGCAGCCACGACGTGGCGCAGATGACGACGGCGCGCATGATGGGACGGAACTCGGACGAGACGGTCCCCGAGTCCGCCGGTCTCGCAGGCGTGCTGGCCGACGAAGTGCTGATCGTTCCCTTCAACGATCTGGAGGCGGTCCGCGACGCCGTAGCAACGCGCGGCGCCGAGATCGCGGCGATCATGGTGGAGCCGCTGCAGCGCGTGCTGCGCCCGGTCCCGGGATTCCTCGAAGGCCTGCGCGCGCTTGCGACGCAGAACGGCATCGTCCTGATCTTCGACGAGGTCGTCACCGGCTTCCGCCTTGCCTGGGGCGGTGCCCAGGAGCTTTACGGCGTGAAGCCGGATCTTGCCTGCTACGCCAAGGCGATCGGCGGGGGATATCCGCTCTCGGCCATCGCCGGCCGCCGCGACCTGCTGGGTCTCGCCGACAACACCAGGCCGGCATCCGAGACCTATTCCTACCTCGGCGGCACGCTGACCGGAAATCCGATCTCGGCCGCGGCCGGGCTTGCC